>DATGIX010000163.1:0-8807 GCA_035295505.1 Puia sp.
TAAATACAATCTGCTGCCAATTTAATTCCTTCATCGATAGAAAGCTCTGGTCGTCTTTGTCCAGATAATACACGACAATAAGACCCACCAAGACTAACGGTCATATCTATCCAGTTTTTCTGCTTCGCAATTTCCTTATCTCTAAATGATTTATCAGGATGTGTAAAATCAGGCGAGCAGCACATCATTGGAATTAATTTGCCATAACTTTCAACAAGCTCACGGAATTTTTTCCAATTGTTCTTATCCTGCATTTCTAAAAAACCAGCGTACCATTCTAATCCATCAACATCTAATTGAACTGCGAGATTGATCCATTCTGATAAAGTCATGCTACCATCTTTACAAAGCGCCTGCATAAATGCTTTCGGAAAAACAGCCAGTTTCGGCATAAGAAATAAAAATTATTTTGATGTAGGAATTGTAGTGGTGTCTTTTGGCGGATTGCGACCGATGAACGGATATTGTTCCAGTTCTACCACCTGTCCGCTGATTGGTCCGCTTTCATCAGCCAGCCAATAAATGGATGCAGCAGCAATTTCAGCCGGAGCAAGAATTCTCCCTGAAGGCGCATACACAGATGGTAAATCTTTATACCAATCTTCAGCAAGCCCGTGTTGCTTTTTTCTCTCACGTTCCGTTTCAGTCAACACCCAACCCGGGTTAATCTGGTTCACACGCACGCCATTTTCACGGTGAAGGGTATCTCCTAAATTTCGTGTCAACGTCATCAGTGCTCCTTTTGAAACACTATATGCAAGCAGGTTTGGCTCGCCGCTAAAAGCATTCACAGAGCCGATGTTCAACACGCAGCCGTGTTGCTCTGTCAAATAAGGAAGTGCCGCTTTGATCAGCAAGAAAGGAGCAATCGTATTCACTGCAAAAATTTTTTCTAAAAATTTTTTATCTGTTGTTTGAATATTTGATGAAGCAACAATCGCTGCATTATTTACAACAGCATCTAACTTTCCGAAATTTTTTATAGCTGTTTGCACCAATCTTTCAGGCACGCCTTCAATACTTAAGTCTTCGATATGCAATACAGCATTTTCTTTGCCCAATTCTTTTATAACTTCTTTGCCCCAATCTTCCTCCAAACCATGCACAACAACTTTTGCCCCTTCGGCAACACAACGTTTTGCAATAGCTTTCCCAATGCCTGTGGTACTTCCTGTAACAATAATAGTTTTATTTTTTAATCGCATATCAAACAGGTTTTAAAACACTTTTTACAATCTCGCCTTTATGCATTTTCTCAAAAGCTTCATGCCATTCGGTAACAGGCCACACGCCACCGATGATTGGTTTCACATCCAGCTTTCCGCTTGCAAGCAAAGAAATTACCCGCTCCCAAATCGGCCAGTTATGACTGAAGCTTCCCTGTAATGTAACATTTTTCTGAACCAGCGGATCTAATGAAAAGCCCAATGGCTGCGGTCCCCAGCCTACTTTGGTAATATGCCCGTTCGGCCTCACCAATTGCAATGCAATTTTTAATGTGATGCTTGCACCTGCTGCATCAATAATAAAATCTGCACCAAGGCCATCGCGTCTTTTTGCCCATTCTGTTGCATCACCGATGATTGCTTCACAACCATATTGCGTTGCAATTTGCAAACGATGACGGTCTGCTTCCAATCCTACTATCGCCACATCTGCGCCACAAAGTTTTGCAACAGCAGCGCATAAAATTCCAATTGTACCGGGTCCGAGAACAATCACTCTATCTCCAGGCTTGATATGCGAATTGCCGACAACAGCATTATATGCAACACAGCAAGGTTCAGTTAAACATGCATGTTCGAATGACAATTGATCAGGCACACGGTGCAAACACCGTGCAGGAACGCGTACATATTTTGTCATCGCACCATTTACGCCATAACCAAAACCTTTTCTGTCGGGATCAAGATTATACAAACCCGTTCTTGACAAAGGGCTGTTTGTATTAATGATGGCAGCCGTTTCACTTACTACCCGGTCGCCTTCTTTCCATCCTGAAACGCGGTTACCCATTGCCGTTATGTGACCTCCGAATTCATGCCCAAGCACTACCGGATAATTGACCGGCCAGCTATGATCAGCAGTCCATTGATGAAGGTCCGATCCGCAAACGCCTACATTCGCAACTTCAAGCAACACATCTTCATCGCCTATTGTTGGTTGTTCAATTTCTCTTATTTCCACCGACCCTTTTTCGGGTGCATAATTAACTACAGCCGCTGATTTAATTCGTGTACTCATGATTATAAAATGAAAAATAATTTATGAATGAATAGCAATATCTCCATACGCGTGAATTTTTTCACAGATCAAACGTAACGATTGTTCCAGATTTCCATCTGCTGTTTTAAACGCATCCGCATCGATCGTGAGCGGCGCGCCCAACACTACTAATGGTGCTCCATATGCAGGGCATTGAATCGCCTGCTCCAACGACAATCCGCCAACTGCCTGCACCGGAATGTTCACCGCATTCACTACTTCTTTTAATTGATCCAATGGGCTCGGCATTCTTTTTCCCTGCGCCGCAATTCCCCGGCGTTCATCGTAGCCGATATGGTGGATCACAAAATCGCAGCCTAAATCTTCCAGCCATTTCGCAGCTTCAACCATGTCAGGGCAACCGAGATTATCGCCCATCACCTTCGCGCCGAAATCTGCACCCGCTTTCACAACACACTTAATAGTTTCTGCATGGGCACGAGCCATCACCACCACATGCGTTGCGCCTGCTTTCGCCATCATCTCCGCTTCAAGATAACCGCCATCCATTGTTTTTAAATCAGCAACTATTGGGATTCCCGGAAATGCTTCGCGTAATTTTTTTACGCCATGCAAACCTTCTGCAAGTATCAGCGGCGTGCCTGCTTCAAGCCAGTCGACACCAGCACGCATCGCCATGGCAGCCGTTTCCAGCGCTTCATCAATATTTGTTAAGTCAAGAGATATCTGAACAATTGGTTTCATTATTTATTTCGGATTTGAGATTTAAAATTTCGGATTTCAGTGATTCAATCAACCCTTTCTTATTTATTATTCCTGATTTCTAATTTCTTATTTTATTTGACCAACATTTGTTCTCTTTTCACCATCGTTGTGTCACTCACTTGTACTTTTACTATTCTATTCAGCAATGTGCAACATCTTCATAAAATATATCATCTGGTAAATTTGTCATCTTTACACTATGATTTGTTTGATTTAGCGATGCACTATGATTCTTTATTAATCATAGATTTCATTTAAGCAATAAAATCATAGTTCAAACAATTTTTAATTATCAATTATTAATTTTTAATCCTCTTTTCACTACTTTCCATTTTCAAACTTACAATCATGTCTGCAAAAAATATTTTACTCGAAAAATTAGAGCAGGGAAAAAATGTGTACGGAACGTGCATCACATCAACCGCTCCGATGTGGCCCGGCGCTATCAAAAGTGCAGGGCTCGATTTTGTTTTCATAGATACCGAACACATTCCACTTGACCGCAATGAACTCGCTTTGCTTTGCCAGAACTTCAAATCAAATAATATCGTTCCTATAGTGCGCATTCCATCACCCGATGCATATCGCGCTTGCCAGGCGATTGATGGCGGCGCTGCAGGAATTGTTGTTCCATATATCGAATCGAAAACGCAGGTCGTCGAATTGATAGGCGCTGTAAAATACAGGCCGCTCAAAGGCGAATTACTTTCTGCATATCTTGACGGAACAAAACCAATGCCTGATGTATTAAAACAATACACGGGTAATTTCAACTGCAATAATATCTGCATTGCAAATATCGAAAGCGTTCCTGCTATAGAAAGGCTTGATGAAATTCTTTCTGTGCCCGGATTGGACGCAGTGTTCATCGGTCCGCATGATCTTTCTGTGAGCCTCGGTCTTCCTGAACAATACGACCATCCTGATTTTGAACGCGCCGTTAAAACCATCATTCACACTACCAGAAAAAAAGGTTTGCATATCGGCATTCATTTTTCTCTCGAACCCGAACGCCAGATCAAATGGGTGAAAGAAGGTGCTAACATTATTGTACACAGTTTCGACATCGCACTTTTCCTGCAGCGATTGAAACATGATATGCATGTTATCAAAACTGCAGTAGGCGATGATGTTTCGTCGGGCGATGGAGCGAAGCTGATAGTTTGAGAAGCTTCGAGCAGATTCATTTTTCGGGAATGGCAAGTACTCACATTTACTATTCACTATTCACCAATTCACAATTCAAAGAGCTTTTTTGATCAGCCAGATTTCGGTTATGCGTGACTGTTGCCGCCAGTTGATATCTTCTTCATTGATATCATCAAATGTTACTGAAATTTTTCCATTCTTTATTAACTCTGCAGGCACAGGAAATTCTTTTATCTCTCCGATTCCTTTTCCATACAACGTATGTTCAACACGTTTACCATTTATTTTTAAAAGACATTCACCATAGCCTGTCACACGAATAATATATTTCGAAGTGGAGTCAATGCCATTATATTCGATTGCCGCCGGCCAGCGCATACTTGAGATAAAAGAATGCCGCTGGCGGCTGAAACCATTATCCCACCACATGAAATTTGGTGTGTCTTGTTTACGTGAAAGCGGATCAGTAACCCAGGATTCGCCTCTCATTACATGAAAACATTTTGAGGGATCTCCGATGGCATCATAATAAGAGCCTGCACCGGGATGTTCCCAATTTGCTATTTCAATCAAAGCTGAAATTTGTTCATTAGAAGAAAGTTTTTTTATTGCAGCAAACCTGTCTTCTATCCACCAACGGTTATTGAGCGGATAATCCAAAAAATCTAACACTGCACCTCGCTCTTCACCGGAGGCTTTATATTTTTTTACGCTCGTTTGTAATCCAATGGAATGATATAATTCATCACACAAACCAATCACACGTTTTCTCAAAACTGTATCAATATTATTTTTTGCAGCCTGCTCCAAAATATTTTGTGCTTTGTTCATTGCTTCTTCTGAACCAATTACAGGAGCGTTGCGCAAAATATCATTTGCTTTTTCTTCCAACTCGGTTTCATATATCCCGCGCTTTGTCGAATAGGCATCATAGTTAGCCCGTAACAAATACATCTGCCATCTCCAGTTTTTTTCCAGGGCAGGGAAATTTTTTTCTAACTGTTGCCAATGCGTTAATGTTGTTTCAACACTTCCATTTGTGATCGAAGATCCCTGCCAGTTTGTTTCCAACGCAAGAATACCATCCGCAGCTTTTTCTTTAGCAGCAGAGCCAAAAAAGAAATTTGAGTATTCTTCCATTATTCTTCGTTCGGATAAATTTTTATCCCAGGCAAGCCTTGTCCATAAAATTTTATTCGCATCGTCATGTACGCCATCAGAATAAGAAATAAATCCATCCATATATGGCTCCAGAAAATGATAGAGCGCTGAATAATGCATGGGGCGCGGGTTTACAGACTCCCTGCCTAATGTAAAATTGAAAAACGGATCCCACCACGGCACCGGAAAATCACTGCGGACATTATGCGTGAGATCGGGATAATAACGCAACGGATATTGTGCAGGAAGCGCTGCTCTTGTCTCTTCTACAGGTGGGCTTGAAGGTCCGGTTACAAGACCGCCTAACCAATCAGGTCTTTGTTCCTGCACATAACGATAAACAGTTTGATTTTGTTCCGGCTTATACCCTTGCGTAGAAAGCCAAACTGCAGCTTGCGGATGATATCTTTTCAAAACCTTTGCCATGTCAATCAACAATGGCCAAACAGTTTCCGGTGGATTATCACCGGGGTCGCCACCGGGAAAAAAAACGCCGTTCAGACGGACAGACATTTTGCATATTTGTTCAATATGCTTCAGATATTTATTTCGTTTGACCGTATCCGTTAGTTCAAATTGTGCAGGAACCCATATCCAGTAATCAATTCCATATTTATCACATATAGAGCTGATTTTCGCATTCATAATATCCGGCGCCATTTTAAAATGAGGGCTTTCTTTTTCATCAAAAATCGGAATGCTCTCAATGCTGTTCGTGCCGAATATCGCCAGGTCCCGGATATATTGTTCGAATTGTTCAGGTGTCCATGCATCATAAGAATTAGCTGTATTTCTATAACCCAATTGATGTCCGCGCATTAATTTATCCGGAGCTGATGAAGCTACAAGCGATTCATTAATTCCAATTTTATTATTTGCATAGACGAAATTTCTGAGCAAATAACCAGCACCATACAAAACACCTCTTGCATCATTTCCTTCTACAATAATAATATTGCGATTATTATTATGCTTAACAATCACACGAAACGCTTCTTGTTTTTTTAAGAGTGCAGGAGTTTCATCAATCGAAAAATCTTTTGGTGACGGCTCATTTGCAAGCCGTAACAACAAAACATTTCCTGTTGCTGCCAATGTTTTTATGATAGCAGGTTTTATTCCTGTTCGTTTATTTATTTCTTCTGACAACATTGTCGATACCACACCGATAAGCTTGTTATCAGACGACCCAGGTGCAACAATATTTAGATTGTTCAGGTAAACAGTTTGCGCTTTTGTGTTGACGCAAAAGCAAACAATTGTTATCGTGAACAAAAACCAACGTGCATATCTTTTTTTCATCATCAGTACAAAATCATTTCTTGAAATAGCTGCAATCAATAATTATTTTAAGGCAAAGACCTTACCATAAGATCTTTGAAATAGACAACACTGCCGGGATCGTGGCCCTGCAATGCAAATGTGCCATGGGAAATATAACGGAAAGGATGAGAAGCCGTATCGCGCAATGGATGTTCGGGCTCTGTGTAATCAACAACCACAGTATTATTAATCTTAACAATGACACGTTTTCCTTGCACTTTAATATATTCAGTGAACCATTCATTGTCTTTCACCCACAGATCTTTTACATCAACAACATCATACAAGCTGCCTGTGCGTATATCATCCGAATGAGAATTGTTCACCTGCACTTCATAGCCATGATCCGGGAAACCTGCTTCCTGGTATTGTGAATGAAAATAAATCCCGGAGTTCGCATGCGGGAACGTCATCACTTTCGCTTTGAATTCAAAGTTTTTAAAATCATGATTGTGAAAATTTCCGGTATAATATAAATGAGAAGTATTTCCATGCACGATGATCGCGCCGCTGTCTACATGAAATGTTTCTGAATTTTTTCCGGCTTTCCATCCGTTAAGGGTTTTACCATCAAACAAAGAAATCCAGCCACTATTATTTTGAGCAATAGCGACTGATAAAACAAGCAGGCTACAAAAAGCCACGCTATAAAAAATTATTTTTTTCATTAAAATTATTTTAGTCACTCGTTGAGAAAATGAGTGGGTTAAAAAAAATTAAATTGTCAATCCTGAAGGAAGGCTCCATCCCTCTCTGTAATTTCTTCTTACAAATTGATTTGCTTCATCGAAATTTGTGATGCGCATGTTTTTTGCATCCCACATCAATCTTTTTCTTCCGCCATAAATATCATCTCCATCTTTATCTTTTCCTGTAGAAAGTATCCACGATCTTATCGCAAGATTACCAATCAAAATACTTTCAGTGAAAGGACCAGCATATTCGAATGGCGAACTTGTGATTCCTTTTCCATAACCTGCAATACAAGCATTCACCCATTGTATATAGTGACCTTCAGGAACACGCGGAAGTGTTTTTGGTGGTAATGCTAATTGCGCCATTTGTTTTGTCGGCAACAATCTTGGCCTTTCGCCATAACAATCCACCATTAATTTTCCTTTTGTGCCGATAAATAAACAACCACCATCATCACCACCAAATTGTTCCCCATCTGCTAATTCATCTGGAAGATTTGGCAATAATCCGCCATCATACCACGATACTTTTATTTCGCCTTTGCCATCTTTGCGTGGATATTTCAAATGTATCATCGATGCGGAAGGAAACCCATCAGGATATTTTGCCTCTTTGCCATCAACCCATGTTGTGGGAATACTGCATTCTACTTCTGTAGGAAAATCAATAGGCAATAATCTGAACACAGGATCCATCATGTGACAAGCCATATCCCCTAATGCGCCAGTGCCATAAGCACTCCATCCGCGCCAGCTCCAAGGATGATACGCAGGATTATAATCGGTATATTTTCCTGGGCCGATCCAGAGATTCCAATCCAATGTTTTCGGCACATCAAATTTTCCTGTTGGTGTTGGCAATCCCTGCGGCCATATAGGGCGATTCGTCCAAACCTGTACAGCGTGTACATCGCCGAGCATTCCTGCATCATACATTTCTTTTGCCTGACGAACACCATCGCTTGATCCGCCCTGGTTGCCCATCTGCGTGATCACTTTATATTTTTTTGCAGCAACAGCCATCAAACGTGCTTCGTAAATATCGTGAGTGAGCGGTTTCTGACAATATACATGCTTACCCAGTGACATTGCAGTAAGCGCCGCTATCGCATGAATATTATCGGGAGTGGAGACGGAACATGCATCAATATTTTTGTGCTCTTTATCAAGCATTTCTCTAAAATCTTTGTAATATTTTGCTTTGGGAAAACGCTCTTTGGTTTTTGTAGTACGGCTTTCGTCTACATCAACGTAAGCAACAATGTTAGCGTTCGGGCTTTTTGAAAACTGGTTCAGGTCATCTTCACCTTTACCGCCTGCACCTATGCCGGCGATATTTAATTTATCACTTGGGGCAACAAAACCGCGACCAAGCACATGACGAGGGACAATCATGATTCCGCCGAGAGCAACAGATGCATCTTTAACAAATTTTCTCCGTGAAATTTCACTTTTTTTGAGTGGCATAGCTGATCATTTTATTATTAT
>DATGIX010000164.1:0-4334 GCA_035295505.1 Puia sp.
TTTCCTTTTTCTGTTTTGCCGAATTTCCCACCATCAGCTTTTGTTATCAATGGGCATGTAAAAGCGAAGGCCTCCCCATTTGCTTTTCTTCTTATTAATTCAGTTCCGGTTGTAATATTTCCCCATTGGTCGCTGCCGCCCATTTGCAGCTTGCAGTTTTTATTTTGATAGAGCCAGTAAAAATCATAACCCTGCACCAACTGATATGTGAATTCTGTAAAGCTCATTCCAGTTTCGCCTTCCAGTCTTTTTTTCACACTGTCTTTCGACATCATATAATTCACGGTAATATGTTTGCCGACATCGCGTATGAAATGTAGAAAGCTCATTTCTTTAAACCAGTCGTAATTATTAGCAATTTCTGCGGCATTCTTTTTTGAAGCATCAAAATCTAAAAATTGCTCCAGTTGTTTTTTTACGCCCGCAAGATTTCTGTTCAGCGTTTCTTCGTCCAGTAAATTCCTTTCTTCGCTTTTGCCACTTGGGTCGCCAACCATTCCTGTTGCACCACCCACCAAAGCGATCGGTTTGTGCCCGGCTTTCTGTAAATGCACCAATAATAAAATGGGAACGAGGCTGCCAATGTGAAGGCTTTCGGCAGTCGGGTCGAAGCCAATATATCCGGAAGTCATTTCTTTTGACAACTGTTCTGCTGTACCTGGCATAATATCCTGTATCATGCCCCTCCATTGCAATTCTTCTATCAGGTTCATAATTAAGCGATGGTCAATTTCCGGCAAAAATAGTGGAATATAGATTGTTAAAAACCGCAATAATCTGACTAAAAGAACGTTAGGCTAAGATTGAATCAGGCCGCAACGGTAATGAGGCTTTATGCGTATTGATATTGTTCAGGTTTGATTTGAGAAGTTCCGCGAAGGTTAATGATTGTGAAGATGTTGGAGCAAAGTTTGACTTTCAGGAACACAAGCTTATGATTTAATTGATTTTAACCTTGCGGATGAGCGAACAAAAGTAAACCGGATGAAAAAAATCTACTCCCTCTTAACCCTAACGAGCTTGATGCTATGCTTTGGCGCGTCTGCACAATTCGCCAAATATTCCAATGAATTTTTAAACATAGGAGCCGGCGCGAGGGGCATGTCGATGGGCAATGCGCAAGTGGCTTCAGTTACTGATGGAACTGCCGGATACTGGAACCCTGCTGCGCTTACTAATGTGAAAGATATGCCTCAGGTGAACCTGATGCATGCAGAATATTTCGCAGGCATCGGAAAATATGATTATGCAAACCTCACGCTTCCCCTGAAAGATAACAGAAGAGTTTTAGGATTGTCATTGCTCCGCTTCGCAGTGGACGATATTCCCAACACCGTTTTCTTAGTAAATCCCGACGGATCGCTTGACCTGACGAATGGCGTTACTAAATTTTCTGCTGCTGATTATGCATTTATATTTTCCCTTGCGCAACAAATAAAAAAGGTTGATGATAAAAAATTAAGTGTAGGCCTGAATGCGAAAATCATTCATCGCACAGCAGAATATTCTTCTTCATGGGGTTTTGGCTTTGATGCTTCTCTTTTATATGAAAGCAAAAACTGGAAATTAGGGGTCGTTGCAAAAGATGTAACAACTACTTTCAATGCCTGGTCATATAGCATTCCTCAAAATGTTGCAGAAGTTTTTTACCTCACGCAAAATGATATCCCCGGAAAATCGACAGAGCTTACGGCGCCGCAATTGATTATTGGTGGCTCTCATAATTTTAAAATAAACAAGAAAATAAATTTGCTTGCAGAAGCGGATCTTGATGTGACTTTTGATGGCAAGCGCGATGAAGTAATAAGCACAAACCCGATTAGCATTGACCCAAGAGTTGGGTTGGAGCTTTCTTACAGTAATGTTTTTTTTGTTCGTGCGGGGATTAATAATTTTCAACAAGCACTTGATGATAAAGACACAACCAATCAGAAAAAAATATGGATTTACCAGCCGAGCATCGGTGCGGGTTTTAAGATAGGAGATGTTCAGATTGACTATGCGTTCACCAATCTTGCTAACCAGTCAAATCCTTTGTATACGCATGTTTTTTCTTTAAGGGTTGACTTAAGAAAGAAAAATCAAAAGAAATAATAACGCTGATTAAGTATAGATAATGAAACGAACACTATGAAGAAGATTTTTACCATACTGATTTTACTGATCGCATTCAAGCTTAATGCTCAGGTCTATAATAATGAATGGATAGACTTCAGCAAGACTTACTATAAGTTTAAAGTAGGCGCTGACGGTCTTTACCGCATTTCTCAATCTGTTTTGTCAGGTGCAGGGCTGGGAAGTGTTCCTGCACAAAATTTCCAGCTTTTTCGCAACGGAGTTGAGGTTCCTATTTATACTTCGGTTGCAAGTGGCACATTAGGCGCAACGGATTATATTGAATTCTGGGGACGAATGAATGATGGCACAGCTGACAAACCTCTTTATATAAATCCTGCATATCAACATACAACAAAACTGAGCCTCGAAACAGATACTGCAACATATTTTTTGACAGTAAACCCAAGCGGTACAAATTTCCGTTTCAATAACATCACCAACGATACGACAGGAAATCTCTTAGCTCCTGAACCTTATTTTATGTACACGACCGGTCATTATTACAATTATTATATCAACCCCGGTTATGCGCAAATAGTAGGAGAATATATTTTTTCATCTTCTTATGACCTTGGAGAGCTTTGGGGTTCGATATTCGTTTATTCAGCAACTGGCCCTGGTACACCGTTAGTTCCCGATGTCAAAAATAACCTGAATGTTTACACAAGTGGTCCTGCAAATGCATCTTTTAAATTTGGGGCAGTTGGATGTGCTGATAACCCAAGAACTTTCCAGGCACTTGTCAATAACACAGTTGTTTCAGACACGATTATGAATAGCTTTAACGATTTGCAGAGAACAGTGTCTGTTCCCGTGAGCCTTATCAGTTCAGGATCTACAAGTGTAACTTTTTTGAACAACTGTATTGCAAACCCAATCGATAGAGCTGTTGTTTCTTTTTATGAGCTCACTTATCCGCGTCAATTCAATTTCAATAACCAATCTAATTTTTATTTTGAATTACCGGCAAAACCGACAGGATACTACCTGAACATTTCGAACTTTAATGGTGGCACTGCGACTCCGGTATTATATGATCTTACAAATGGTGGCCGATACACGGCTATATCAGGTTCGGGCACACTTTATTTCTTATTGCCGGGTTCTGCTTCTTCCAGAAAACTGGTTTTGGTGAGTGAAGATGCTTCGAACATTAATAATGTCACTTCGGTCACAACAAAAAACTTTGTCAATTTTGCCACTTCAGACAACCAGGGAAATTATATTATTATCAGCAACCCATTGTTATACACTGGCAGCAATGGTAACAACCCGATTTTAGATTATAAAAATTACCGAAGCACAGCAGCTGGCGGAGGCTTTAATGCAACTGTTGTAGATATAAACGAACTTGTGGATCAATTTGCATTTGGGATAAAAAAGCATCCTCTTTCCATCAGGAATTTTCTAACCTATGCAAGAAACAATTTTGCAATAAAACCTCAATATCTTTTCCTGATTGGGCATAGCGTAACTTACGATCAGTTCAGATTAAATGAAAGCCAGCCTACTGCTGATGCCCTGAATCTTGTGCCAACATTCGGTTATCCGGCATCTGATAACAAATTTAGCGCTGCTGATGTAACTAAAGCAGTTCCTCTTATTCCTACTGGCCGATTGTCTGTAGTGAGCGGCGCAGAAGTAGAAGGTTATTTGCAGAAAGTGAAGGAATACGAGCAAACTCAACAGACATCTCCCAATACAATTGAGGGAAGAGGATGGATGAAAAACATCGTGCATGTTACAGGCGCAAGTGATCCTTATCTTGGAGAAGTGCTGTGTAACTACATGAACAATTATCAACAGATCATTCAGGATACTTTATTTGGCGGCAATGTTTCTACTTTCTGTAAAGCAACACCAACAAATGTTGATGCAATTGCAGACGCACAAATAAGCCAGTTGTTTGCAACCGGTTTCAGTATCCTTACTTATTTCGGACACTCTTCAGCTTCAACTCTTGAATATAATCTGAATGACCCTAACTCTTATAGCAATCAAGGCAAGTATCCAGTGTTTTATGTGAATGGCTGTGACGCAGGAAACTTTTTTGTATTCGACCCTGGCCGTGTATTGAGCACCAGTAAAACATTATCAGAAACCTATGTTCTTGCAAAAGAAAGAGGCTCCATTGCATTTGTGGCAAGCACTTCATTCGGTATTGTTAACTATCTGAACATTTTAGTTAATGGGCTTTATACTTTAATAGCTAATCA
>DATGIX010000165.1:0-21162 GCA_035295505.1 Puia sp.
TCGCACTTGAATGGATATATTCAGCCGTAAATGTCTGCGATGAGCCATTAGTTGTTGCAGAAATACCAATTGGCAAATAACCGGTTCCTAATTTTCCAACAGGGAAGATAAATGCGCTGTTGCCTGTTTTTTGCAAAGGACCATTTACATAAGAAGTATTTGTATAATCTGAGATTGCTAAACTTGTAGAAGCACTGCTGCTAAGGCTAAGAAGCGCACCGGATGAAGTCGTAAATAATCCGTTTGTCAAAGCCAAAACTCCATTTACTGTAGCCGGTGCACCAAATGTAATATTTGCACCGGCTTTATTGATTGTCAGATTTTTCAGCGCAATTGCCGATGCAGGCAGCTCGTTCCCGGTAGTTTGGGTCAGGGTATTTTGTCCAAGATTCGCATATGTCACATTTACTGTTCCACCGAAAGCAGGCACAGAACCAAGCATACCATTGTCTCTTACAATAATAGCACCGCTGCCAAAAGTTAACAGGTTTGGCGACTGATTGAAATTGCCATTCGTCAGCAACAATGTTCCTGAAACAGTTGTGCTCTGTGTTAATGCAACGGAAGCTTTGTTGTTGATAGTAAGACTGTCTGTCAATGTAGTAGGCAACCCTGTTCCTGTCGCCTGGTTGACTGAAGCATTGTAGATATAATTGCCGCCCTGATTAAAAGTTCTTGTTGCCGTTTGAATATTGCCTGATGAAGTACCCGCCGCAGTGATACCTGCAGTAGATCCAATTTGAATGGTTCCACCAGGAGACAAAACAAATGTTGAGTTCGTACTGAAAAAACTACTTTTCGTGACACCGGAAATATTATTATTGCCACATATCAATACCCCACCATTTAAAACTGTGAGCGTGCTTGAAATGAAAAACACCTGGCTTGTATTATTTAGTGTGAACCCTGATAGAAGTGTTACAGTGCTTCCGTTGTTAATATTGAAATCTACATTTGATATATTGCCTCCGGTCGTACCTGAGCTCGTGATGCTTTGAGCTGTTCCCACAAAATTGATGATACCATTCGACCCAAAACCTGACTCCAGCCTATCTGTTCCGTTTGATTCGGAGAAATTGCCCGATAAATTAATAGTTCCTGTCCCGCTGCCATTACCAAAATCAAGCGTCCCGCCTGCAGACAACACTAAGTTGCCGGCGACATTTATAATTGGGTTCGAAGAACCATCGCTCAATTGCAAATCACCACCACCTGAATGCGTAAACGTTCCTCCAATATTCAACGTCAGTGCAGAGTTCGTTGCAAGAGAAAGATCTGAACTTGAGCTTGGAGCACTAAATGTGAAATTACCATTGATCGTTTTCAATGCACTGTTCAATGCAAGATCGCTGGAAAGATTGCTGCTCCATGTAAAATTTCCGAAGCCTTGCCCTAACCCTGATGGTGCTGTTGATGTAACACCGCTCACAACACAATTAGAAGCGATGTTCCAGCTAGCTGTAGGAATTGTTCCGCCATTAAGCGCATGTGTATAACTACCGCCGCTGTTGATGAGTAGTGTAGATGCATTTGCACCACTGATCGTTCCATAATTATTTAGATTGCCTCCGGCACCGTTTACATTAATAGAAGCTCCGCTGATCGAAAGATTAGAAGAAGATACAGATGTGCTGATCGTTATATTATTTTGGACTAAAATTGATGTGGCGTTGCTCGTTGGATAAGCAGTTGCGCTGTACCAATAATTGCCATCATGCGACCCCAGCCAGATATAAGGGCTGGTAGCTGCCCAGTCACCTGCAGACCCTGTTTCAAAATAATCCCCTGCGCTGCTCACAAAAGATGTGACGTTAAACAAATTGCTGTTGCCTGTACCGGTCGACGTTCCCGCTGTTGCGCCAATGGTGACACCGTTTTGGACAGAAGTAAACACGAGATTACTAAACGTTGCAAGACCAGATGATGGAGTCACTGTGGTGGTTGCTCCATTACCGCCGGTAGTAAATGTCTCAGAAGTAGTAGTAACGGCAACGGATACTGCATAATTATCATGGGTGTCGGTATTGCCGAGTGCATCCACTTCTTTAACTGTAACAGCAGGGCTCATTTTTGAATCAACAGATACATTTGTCGGCTGTTGAACAAATACAAGTTTTGTTGCTACCACAGAAATCCTGTTATTATTTCCTGAAACCGATGACACAGCGCCCCCACCATTGGATGCAGCAAATCCCGAGCCTGTGCTGCTGGCAGTAGCAGAAGTGACCGAAAATTGAATTTGTTGTTGGTCGGTTACTGTTGATTGATATGTCACACGCAGCTCAAAATTGTTTGATGAATTATCTGCTGCGGCAATTGACAAACCGGAAAATGAAATGGATGTTGCGCCATTCACAGCTATTTCTGAGGACACTTTAACTCCTGATACAAATAGAGCTGCAGTTCTTATCGCCGTAGAACCTCCGATAGAAAAACTGATAGCTGTTAATGTAGTTGATAAATTATCAGCATCGGGTGATCCGCCTCCGTCCTGTAATATCAATCCCATTGCTCCAACTGAATTACTGGTAGTAAGACCTGAAGCCGTTTGATAATTTGCATATAAAACTGGTGACGTATATGCATAGCCTGAATTGGCAATGATGTTCGACGCCTGCGATGCCGTTACATTAAATGAACTGCTGTTGCCTGTCGCTGTCAGCCCACTTGCCGTTCCTGCAATCGTAACACCTGATTGAACATATGAGAATATCAGATTGCTGAATGTAGCTAGCCCTGAAGATGGTGTAACAATAGTTGTAGCACCACCTGTAAATGTTTCTGTCGTGGTTGTAACGGCTGCGGTTACCTGATAATTATCATGCGTATCAATATTGCCTAGCGCGTCCACTTCTTTGATAGTTACTGAAGGTGACATGGCAACACCTGCAACTACATTGCTTGTTTGCTGAACAACCACAAGTTTGGTAGCTACTACTGAAATCCTGTTATTATTTGTTGCGATGGATGACACAGCGCCACCTCCGTTAGATGCAGCAAGCCCTGAACCTGAACTGCTGGCAGTAGCTGAAGTCACCGTAAACTGAATTTGTTGTTGATCGGTTACTGCTGCCTGATAAGTAACACGCAATTCAAAACTTGTTGATGAATTATCGGATGCAGCAATTGACAAGCCTGAAAATGAAATAGACGTTCCTCCATTCACAACTACTTCAGACACTTTAGTGCCGGCAACAAACAATGCTGCAGTCCTGATAGCTGTTGAACCTCCTGTGGAAAAACTGATGGCTGTTAACGTAGTGGATAAATTATCGGCATCGGCTGCACCGCCACCATCCTGCAATGTTAGACCCATCGCTCCGATAGAATTGGCTGCCGTAAGACCGGATGCTGTTTGATAATTTGCATATAAGACAGGCGATGTATAAGTATATCCTGAATTAGTAATTACATTCGATGCTTGCGAAGCTGTACCTGTTCCACTTAATGCAACAGTCGGTGGCGTGGCATCCCCTCCTCCGCTAAATGTGATATTCCCGGAATATGAAGTAGCAGCTGTTGGAGCGAATTGTACTGAAATTGTAGTTGCTGCAAGTATTGAGCTTGTATAAGGAATAGTATAAGAGCTTACCCATGTAGTTCCGTTATAAACTAAAAATCCTGACGGAGCATTCACCGTAATATTGCCAGGATATCCGGTAAGATTAGTACCAGATATCGTAAATGTTTGTGTCGCTGAAGAATTACCCGAAACTGTATTTGAAAAATTGAATGAAGAAGAAGAAACTGTCAGATTGGGAGCCGGTGTCCATGTGTATGTGAGACCTGAAGAAGGAAGCTGGCTCGAATATAAATTCAATGTTGATGAATTTGAAGTTCCTGCATTTGTCGCATTGCTCCAATAGGTCGAGCTGCTTCCGCTACTTGTCAGATCATTATAATCAGAAGTAGAAGATCCACCCAGACCAACAGCAACCCCGATCTGATGACCGCTGTTGTTCGAAGTAGCAATGCTCCCATAGATGATATTGACAGTATTAGTTGTCTGATTCAATGCAATTTGAAAATTATAATTACCTGTGCTGTTGGTTAGGTTTTCTGCATTGGCCCATTGTATATAAAAAATTCCTGTTCCAGAATTTTGGGTGATGATTCCTGAATAGCTTGTCATTGTTTTGTTGCTACCTGAGGAAGTTGCCGATTTACTCATTGTAACTGTGCTGCTACTTCCATTGGAATTAATGGCTGTTACTATTGAGCCGGAAGGAATGCCAGTGCCACTTAAAATTGTACCAACAACTGGTAAGGAAGCTGCCGCAATATTCGTAAGCTGAGTACTGCCATTTGCGACAGTAGCTGTAAATGTCGAAGTCTGTGATGACAAATCCTGGTTAAATCCTGATACAATTCCATTGACTGAGGCGCCATAGCTTAATGGGTTCACATAATTTGATGGAAAGGATGAGCTGGACCCACCAAAATAAATAAACCCATTTGCATCAACGTAAATGGTACTGCCTGATGCATATGTCGTTCCATTAAATGTGAATGCAAAAGGCAATGCTGTGGAATAAATATTATCATCCCACGACCCGCTATTCAATGCCGTACTGGAAGATGAGGCCTGATTGGCATAAGTTCCGCTACTTTTTTGATAAGTATAACTTGAAACTTGTCCAAAACTGTCTTGTACAAATGCAAAAAACAACATCAATATCATCAATGATGTTATCTTTTTCAAAAAGGGTAAAAACGTTTTCATCGTGGTACTTTTATTTAAAAAACTATTTGCCTTGTTATGGGCTTTGCAAGAGGAAATTGCGGCGGGCCGTTCGGAGGATTTGGGTACGATTTTATGTAGAATGATTCAGGATGCTTTGTCAGCGAAAATCTGAACCGATAAAAACATTATGTTTTAATATGCTGGCTAATTCAGGAAGGAAGAGGATTTCAGAGTATGTAAGCTTTTTTTGAGGTTGATTCAGTATGGAGCCGATTGGCGTTATATGAATCGAGGCTTGTAATAAGAATGGATTTAGAAGTACAAGGAGGATGATAAAGCTGATAATCAGAAGAAAGGTTTAAGGAAGCGTAAAACTAAAACTGAATTTTGAGATTTGCAATAGGTCAGTAAAAAATACTTGTTATGATCGCTTACCGCACTGAAAATGAAAGCGTTTTCATATTATTTGTCTGTCGGTTAAACGTTCTGATAAAATAAACCCCTTTTGGCAGCCTTTGAGCAAAGTCAATCCGGGCATGGGAAGTATTGAAAGAATTATTTTGAACCAGTCTGCCATCAGAAGCAAAAATAGATGCCTGCCAGTCAAACGCTCCATCAAAATTAATATTGATAAAATTATTTGCGGGATTAGGATATAAATATATTTTCTCTCTTTTATCAATATCAATTGATCTTATCTCTGAATATTTCACATATCCATTGTTGTTAATTTCCTTAATCCTGAACAACATTTTGCCTGATGGGCCTGAAGGGATTGGATATTCGTATTCATAATTACCAATTCCATCTTTTACAAACGATGCTACAGCCCCAATGCTGTCGAAGCTTTTGATGTTAGTGCTTGTTTCTATTTCGTATGTCCGACCCACTATTTCGTTTTCAGTTGTCCATTGTATATCTGCAAATCCTCCGTCCTTTGAAACATTAAACTTTGTGATATCAGACGCTAAAATATTTGAAGTGCAATAATAATAAGTCATCGTGATTGTCATCGTATCGCTCACTGTTTTGATGACATCATAATTGCTTCCTGAAGTAACGGAAACTCCTGAAGATGGATAATAATTAAAGGACACATAACCTGTTCCTAAAAAACCTGCTACAGCCGAGCTTATCGAATCATTTATTTTATAATTATTCAGCAACGAAAAAAAATGCTGGGATGAAATCGGTCCATCAACAATGGTGTCCTGCGTGGCCTGCAGGCTATATGGACCAAAGTTTTGCGAGAATGAATTTGAAATGGGCATAACAAGCGAGCTGATGCTAATGTCATCATTCCTGCTTGCAAGCACATTGTAATTATCAGCGCTTGAGCCAATGTTAGCAATTTCAAACTTCATGTTCACAGAAACAACGGAATTTATATCCACGGCGACGAGCGTACCGATTGACGGATCAAACTGAGGAAAACTAAACCCCCATGTATTGTTGCCTGTTCCGTTTAATACGATATTGTATGATTGTTGTTGTAAACCGGTTGCGCATTGCGCATTCGCGTTAAGTGAGGCTGCTGTTATTAACATGCATAGCAACACAGCCCTCAATGCAGTAAGATGGGTTATTGGTTTAACCGGCTTCATAATGATGAACCCGTTGATATAGGATTTCTATGCCATAACTGTAAGTGGGTATTTTTTATTGCAAATTTGGCAGAATAAATTTTGTGTAGTATAACGACTACACCTTTAAAACCTCCCTGGCAATCACTATTTTTTGTATCTCGGAAGTGCCTTCACCAATGGTGCAGAGCTTGCTGTCGCGATAAAATTTTTCAACCGGAAAATCTTTTGTATATCCATAACCGCCAAATATCTGCACTGCATCATTCGACACTTTCACAGCTACTTCACTGGCATAATATTTCGCCATAGCCGCTTCTTTTGTCATGGGCAGTTTTTCGTTTTTTAGATTGGCAGCCTGCATGGTTAATAATTCGGCAGCCATGATTTCAGTTGCCATGTCTGCAAGTTTGAACGATATTCCCTGAAAATTGGAAATCGGTTGGTCAAATTGATGGCGTTCTTTTGAATATTGTACTGCAGCTTCATAAGCGCCTTTTGCGATACCAAGAGAAAGTGCAGCAATTGAAATTCTTCCTCCGTCCAGAATCTTCAATGATTGTTTGAAACCCTCTCCCACTTTGCCAAGGCGATTCGCATCCGGGATCCTGCAATTATCAAAAATCATCTCGGCAGTTTCACTGGCACGCATACCTAATTTATTTTCTTTCTTGCCGCCCGAAAAACCTTTTGTTCCTCTTTCAACAACAAATGCTGTTGCGTTCTCTTTGCTTCTTGGCTCTCCTGTTCTTGCAATCAACACCGCCACATCTCCGCTTTTGCCATGGGTTATCCAACATTTTGTTCCGTTCAAAATCCAATCGTCACCGTCTTTTGTTGCAGTGCACTTCATGTTACCTGCATCACTACCAGTGTTTGGCTCGGTTAATCCCCATGCGCCCAAATACTCTCCGGTAGCGAGTTTAGGCAAAAATTGATATTTCTGCTCTTCATTGCCAAAAGTCAAAATATGGTTTGTGCAAAGTGAATTATGTGCAGCTACGCTCAACCCGATGGAGCCACAGACTTTTGCTATCTCCTGAATGATGGATACATATTCAATATAACCAAGACCAGCACCTCCAAATTCTTCCGGTACCAGCACACCCATAATACCAAGCTTTCCCATTTCTTTAAAAATGTGCGAAGGAAATTCCTGCGATTCATCCCATTCCATCACGTGGGGCTTAATATACTGCAAGGCAAAATCTTTCGCAGAAGCTGCAATCTGTTGGGTCAATTCACTGGTTTGAAAATCCATGCGGGGAATTTTTTCAGAGGTTATTTAAAAGAACCACGCAATTACAAGAAGTAATTGCGTGGCAAAACTGGCAAACAATCATTAGCAAAATCATACATCTTTAAAACATACTTCTACAAAGATAGAATTAATTCCGAAAAATACTAACGGTTGTTAGTCTCTACATAGTTCGAAATTTTTTGAAAGATTTCGGGAGTGATAATAGCAATTTGTTTCAACTCATCAATCGATTTATAATCTCCATGCTGAGCACGATATTGCACGATGGCATTGGCAAGGTTCCATTTGATATAAGGATGAGATTTCAATGTGTTGGCATCAGCGGCATTGATGTTAATCTTTTTTACATGACCATTTTCGATTTTCAAATAAGGCTTTATTTTCTGAAAAGTGGAATCGGGTAGATTATAAATCTCACTGATTTGCTCAACAGCATAAAAACCTCCGAGCTTTTCACGGAAGCTTACAATACGGCTTGCAAGCTTGCTGCCAATGCCTGGCAACGAAATGAATTTCGAAGTATCTGCCTCATTAATATCAATCTCTTCAAAAACTTTTGTTTTATGCTCAGGAAAATCTCGTTTGTTATCAGATACAGTTTTTTCTCCTTTATTTTTTGCATATCCATTTTCGATTTTTATATAAAGCATCAATCGTAAATATTCGTTTTCTCGTAAGCCATAAATCTTTTCCAAATCTTCAGGCTTGTGAAACTTGCCTCCTTTTGAAAGATAGTTTTGAATGGTGTGTATCGTTTTATCACGAAGACCTAATCTTTTCCAATCTTCTGTTGAAATCGTATTCGGGTCGAAATAAAATAATTCCCCATTTATCTTCTCTTCTTTTTTATGATATGGCTCATTGTAATTCTCAGCGTATTCTTCATTTTTATTTTCCTCTTTCTGAACACTTCGATTTGAATCCTTTCTTTCTGTTTTCAATTGAGCAATTTCGTTTTTGAATTTTTCAAATTCCTCTTTATTATTGTTTTTATTTTTTGGAGAGGAGAAGAAATATGGAAGTATGAACACAAGCACAATAAGCACGAGCAAAGTCAACACGCCAATGCGTTCTTTTTTTGTAAAAGAAAAGTACTCCTTCAGTCTGTCTTTTAGCATAATAAAAAATGGATGCCTAAATCTAAGCATCCACTTCTTATAAAAAATACCACTTTGAGGTATCAGGTATTTGGGTAATCTAAATTTGCAAGATATATATTGACGTTAGTATTTCAGTTAATAACGATAAGGAGCATAATAACGGCGGTATCTTGGTCTCTGAACATGTGGTCGAGGTCTTAGCTCAGGCATAATTCTTCCCAAGCCAATCACAACTCCTGCATTCAGGCTGAATTGCAAAACACCAGAGTATTGAGCAACTGTATTGTTATTATTGTTACCGACATAAAATCCCTGACCTGAACCGTCAACAGGAGCAAGCACTTGCGCTTTGAATCGCAGACCGAACCATGGATTGAGATATACATTCGTTCCTAATTCAGCACCAACCGTAAATTTTGTGTCATTAGAATATCCATAACCACCCGGGCTATAAATAGAAGCACCAAGCAATCCGCCAATAAACGGTCTTACAGGTGAGCCGGGCACATTAAAATATCCAACCGGGCCAAACATGATATTATCAATCGACAAATTTCCTTTAGTAAGTGGCGCCTCCTGCGGGCCATAATAATAAGCAGCAGATGTTGTGCTCATGTGGTTATACATTAATTCGAAACCAACTCTGCGATTAATATTGAACATCATTGAGCCGCCATAATTTACGCTCCCATCAATTTTGCCGTAAGTATTATAATCATTCACTCTATCAGAAAAAGTATATCCGACCGATGGCAAAATTTCCACATAAGCTTGCGCAAAAGAAGCGGTCGCGAATACAGCTATTGCACATAAAGTAAGCATCCATTTTTTCATATTATATTCTGTTTTAGTTGTGAGCAAATAAGACAATAAAAGAGAGGAATAGTTTGTTTTTCAATTGTTAATGGCATAGTTATTCAAGCCAGTTTTACAATTATCAGACCAAGTAAAAAAATGAAAGTTTAAATGATAATTTGGAGTCCATCATAGGCTAACTGCATTCCGTTTGGAAGAGAAGAGCTTACAGATTCATGTAATCCTAATTGATGGCTAATGTGGGTGAAATATGCATTTGGGATTTGCAATTCATTAACAAGTTGGATGGCTTCTTCGAGGTTAAAATGTGAAATATGTTTTTCTTGTCGCAAAGCATTCAGCACAATGATTTCGCTTCCTTTAATTTTTTCTTTCTCAGATTCTTCAATTCTGTTCGCGTCTGTGATATAAGTAAATTTTCGAAAACGAAATCCGAGCACTGGCATTTTCATGTGCCACACTAAAACGGGTGTAATGGGAATATCGCCTACGACAAACGGTTCAGTCGCAATCGTGTTTAACCTGATTTCAGGAATGCCCGGATAGCGTGTATCAGCAAACGCGTAAGGAAATTCCCGGATAATAACTTCCTGTGTCATTTCGTTCGCAAAAACCTGCATTGGTTTCCCGGAGAAAAAATTATATGCGCGAACATCATCAAGTCCGGCAATATGGTCTTTGTGCGGATGCGTAAAAACAATCGCATCCAAATGTTTCACATTTGCGCGAAGCATCTGATAACGAAAATCCGGAGTGGAATCAATCGTCAATGTTGTTGTTGGAGATTCAATAAGAATACTTGAACGAAGTCGTTTGTCTTTTTTATTAATCGATGTACAAACTTCGCAATCACATGCAATCATCGGCACGCCGCTACTGGTGCCTGTTCCGAGAAAAGTGATTTTTAAATGGGGATAGCTCACGAAACAAAAATATGAAATTAGAAATGAGGAATAAAGAATTAGAAAGTTGTGGTTGAGATATAGACATACTTTCTAATTTCTCATTTTATGTTCCTTATTCATCCGCTGCGGCTTCATATTTCGCCACAACCTCATCAAAAGTTTTTTTTGCTTCTGGCGTTAATAGTTCCGGTTGTATGCTTAATTGTGGAATGATGTCGATTAATGTGTTGATGCGACCTTCCATTTGCAGAAATTTATTCAGCACCACTACCTTTTTTTCTTCCAATATGCAATACCCACTTTGAAAATTGCCTCTTTCAAAACGAACAATATATCCTGCCTCGTCTAAAATTTTTTCTATTTTGTCTGATGTTGCCTGAGTGTATTTCATGTCTTCAATTTGATACAAAACTTCACCCCAAAATTAGCTATAGAAGAAAGCATAATTGCAATGCGCCATTCAATTTTATCCACAGACAAATAATAAAAAGTGAATAATGATTGCTACAATTTGTGTTAACCTTTGCTTGTCATTTTTATTACAGGCACAATCATTTCTTCGAGGCTTACTCCGCCATGCTGAAATGTGTTACGGTAATAATTGGCATAGTAATTATAATTATTAGGATAACATAAGAAGCCATCTTCTTTTGCAAAAATGAAAGAAGAGTTTACGGTAGGAACCGGCAAGCCTGCTTCACGCGGATCGCGAAATGCAAGCACTTCCTTTGCCTCATAATTCAGATTGCGCCCATGTTTATAACGAAGATTAGTTGTTGTTTGTTTATCACCAATTACTTTATAGGGAGTTTTCACACGCACACTTCCATGGTCAGTTGCCAGCACTATATTGATTTTCTTATCGGCAATTTTTTTCAGTGCCTGATACAATGGAGAATGCTCAAACCAACTTGTTGTAAGACTTCTGTAACTGATTTCGTCGCTTGCGAGCTCTTTCAGTACTTCCATTTCCGTTCGCGCATGCGAGAGCATATCTACAAAATTATACACGATAATATTAATATCATTACCAAGCAGGTTGTGAACATTATTTACCAAATCCTGTCCTGCCTGATGATTCAATACTTTTGTATAAGAAAATTTAAGATTGTCTTTTTTCAGGCGTTTTAATTGCGCTCTGAAAAAATCTTCTTCAAATAAATTTTTGCCGCCTTCTTCTTCATCATTTTTCCATTGCTGATGAAATTGCTTTTCAATTTCCAAAGGCATCAATCCGGCAAAAATGGCGTTGCGGCAATATTGAGTTGCGGTCGGCAAAATGCTATAGAAAGTATCTTCTTCCAGAATGCGAAAGCTGTCTGAAAAAATTGGTTGAATCGCTTTCCATTGGTCGAAACGGAGATTATCTAATAAGATGAAAAATGTAGGCACTCCTTTTTCAACATTTGGAAAAACTTTTGATTGAAAGAGTGTGTGCGACATCACAGGTGCATTACTATTTTTCGGGTTTACCCAAGATGCATAATTCCTTGAAATAAATTTGAAGAATTCAGTATTTGCTTCCTGCTTCTGAGCCTGCAGCACTTCACGCATTTCCGGGCTGTCGCTTTTTTCCATCTCCAGCTCCCAATACACCAATTTTTTATAAATGTCCATCCACTCATTATAATCAGGATTACTATTCAATGCCATGAACAAATTGCGGAACTGCTGTTGATATGCCGTGGTCGTTCTTTCTGCAACCAATCTTTTATTATCAATAATTTTTTTCAGGCTCAGCCACACCTGATTTGGGTTCACAGGTTTGATAAGATAATCAGTAATCTGACTTCCAATCGCTTCATTCATCAGGTTTTCCGTTTCATTTTTTGTGATCAGCACAACAGGAACCTGCTGGTTCATTTCTTTAATCTTCGCCAATGTCTCAAGCCCTGTGATACCAGGCATCGACTCATCAATCAACACAACATCCACCATATTGTCTTTCACATAATCAATTGCATCGAATCCATTAGTCATGGAATTCACTTCATAACCTTTGTTCTCTAAAAACAGAATCTGCGATTGAAGGCTTTCAATTTCATCATCCACCCAAAGTATTTTTCCTAATGCCATTTGATTTATGATTTATGATGTCAGATGTACGATTTCCTAAACTGATACATTTTTCATCAATGATTAATTCTTGACTTTCATCTTTAAAATTAATTTATCTGTGCAGCAATACTAACTTTGCAAATCGATTTCAGTCGTTTTAACAAATATATATAACATGCCAAGCAGCGAAAGCCGCAAAATTATTAATGATCCTGTTTATGGTTTTATTACAATAGACCATCCTTTATTGTTGCAAATCATTGCTCATCCTTATTATCAGCGATTGCGCCGCATTCATCAAATGGCTTTTGCGCATTTGGTTTATCCGGGCGCTGTTCACACGAGATTGCACCATTCGCTCGGCGCTTATCACTTAATGTGCAATGCATTGAATGAATTAAAAAACAAAGGCATTGAAATAACCGCTGAAGAAGAACTTGGCGCAAAAATCGCCATATTATTACATGATATTGGTCATGGACCATTTTCACATGCGCTGGAAAATGAATTAATAAAAGATGTTGAGCATGAAGCCATTTCCATTTTAATCATGCGCATTTTGAATGAAGAATTCAACGGGCAATTGGAAACAGCGATTAATATTTTTACGAATAATTACCACAAGAAATTTTTGCATCAATTAGTTTCCGGGCAGTTGGATGTTGACAGGATGGATTATCTCACACGCGATAGTTTTTTCACCGGTGTTTCTGAAGGAGTGATTGGTTATGACAGGATTATTAAAATGCTGACTGTGCATGAAGGCGAACTAATGGTGGAAGAAAAAGCAATTTATTCTATCGAAAAATTTTTAGTGTCGCGCAGATTGATGTATTGGCAGGTTTATCTCCACAAAACTGTTTTAGCTGCAGAAAAAATACTGGTGAAAATTATGCAGCGTGCAAAAGAATTAATTGCCAAAAAAGAAATAGTATCATCAGGTTCCATTACGCTTGATTTTTTTCTTGGTATTACTTCAAATGAAATCAGCATAGAAAAAAACCTCGGCAGATTTTGTCTGCTTGATGATTTTGATTTAACGAACGCTATCAAAAACTGGATGTTCCATCAGGATAAAATATTATCGAATCTTTGCCGGTTTATTATTGACAGACATTTATTAAAAGTGAAGTTGCAAGCAAACCCTTTCGATGAATCGCTCGTACAGCAATTAAAAAATAAAGCAATCGAACAACTTGGTATCAGTGAAGAAGAAGCAGGATATTTTGTTTTTCATGGTGAGACAACGAACACTACATACAATACTTCAGATGAAAGGATAAATATTTTTTTCAAAGATGGAAGCGTAAAAGACATTTCACAAGTCGATAACGCTTTAATTCATCAAACTTTGTCGAGCCCTGTAAAAAAATTTTATATTTGTTATCTGAGAGAGCAGTAAGTGATATGAAAATGAATTCAGTACTTGCTCATCGCTCAAATCTAAACTATGCAATTCCCTGCTGCGCAAATTGCGCTTTTAATTGGTGGAAAAGTTGATGGCGACCCAATGGTGTCAGTTGCTTCTTTTGGAAAAATTGAAGAAGCAAAAAAAGGTCAGCTTGCTTTTTTAGCCAACCCAAAATATGAAGAACATTTGTACACGACAGAAGCATCTGTTATCATCGTCAATGAAACGCAGGAATTAAAACAAGCAATTAACGCTACATTAATCCGCGTTCCTGATGCCTACACTGCTTTTGCAACATTGCTTTCAAAATATCAGGAAATTGCAGCGCAACAACTCGTCGGAATTCAGGAGCCGTCATATATTTCAAAATCAGCAACGCTCGGTGAAAAAATATTTATTGGAGCATTTGCATACCTCAGCGAAAATGTTTGCATCGGCAATAATGTAAAAATTTATCCGAACACATATCTTGGCAATAATGTAAAAATTGGCGACAATTCTATTTTACATGCAGGTGTAAAAATCTATCACGATTGTGTGATTGGAAAAAATGTTACCGTTCACGCAGGAACAGTAATCGGTAGTGACGGTTTTGGTTTTGCTCCGCAAGCTGACGGAAGTTTTAAAAAAGTTCCTCAAATCGGCAATGTAGTGATAGAAGACTTTGTTGAAATCGGAGCAAACGCAACCATTGACAGAGCAACAATAGGTTCAACTATTATTAAATCAGGGGCTAAATTGGATAACCTGATTCAGATTGCGCACAATGTCGAGGTCGGGAATAATACTGTGATTGCTGCACAAGCCGGAGTCAGCGGTAGCACAAAGCTTGGGAACAATGTAATGATTGGCGGACAGGCAGGGATTGTCGGTCATTTACAGATTGCAGATGGCAGCAAAATCAATGCGCAAAGCGGCGTGAGCAAATCTATTAAAGTTCCTAATTCGGCTGTTACCGGTTCACCTGCATTCGAATACACAAATGCATTGCGCAGCCAGGCGGTGAGCCGCAAACTTCCTGAAATTGAAAAACGTTTGAAAGAATTGGAAGCGTTGGTGAAGCAATTGCTGGAAGAGAAAGTTTAGTAGAAAATTATAATTGATAATTAGTAATTAATAATTACACAAACGGAGCTTTCCTTACAAAATCTTTACTCAAAAATCATAGACTGCAAATCAAGTAATTTCTAAAAATATTTCTCCTAACTTGTAATCTCAATTTCTTTTATGGCGAATAACAAAGATGCATTTCTGCAAGCTGTAAACAGCGGGTATACTTTTAAAAGCGAATCAGTAAAAATTGGAATTGGAATGCTTGATGGGCAACCCGTTGATGGGGCGATTATTAACCTGCCTTTGAAAACCATGAATCGCCATGGATTAATTGCCGGCGCAACCGGAACAGGAAAAACAAAGACATTGCAAATGATCAGTGAATCGCTGAGCGATGCGAGCGTTCCGGTTTTAGTGATGGATATAAAAGGCGACTTGAGCGGTCTTGGAGCAGCCGGAGTTGTGAATGATAAAATCACTGACCGGTGCAAAAAGATTGGCATTGATTTTAAACCAAGTGCTTACCCTGTTGAATTTCTAACATTAAGTAACGAGAAAGGTTCACGGTTACGCGCCACCGTTAGTGAGTTCGGTCCGGTGCTGTTATCAAAAATTTTAGAGCTGAACGATATACAGGAAGGTGTAGTGGCAATGATTTTTAAATATTGTGATGATAATAAATTGCCGTTGCTCGATTTGAAAGATTTTATCAAAGTGCTTCAATATATCAGCAATGAAGGCAAAGATGAAATCACAAAAGCTTATGGGAATATTTCAACGACTTCCACAGGAACTATTTTGCGCAAAGTAGTAGAGCTTCAGCAACAAGGAGCTGATGTTTTTTTTGGCGAGAAAAGTTTTGAGGTAGATGATTTGATGCGCATCAGCGATGATGGCAGAGGAATTATCAGCATTTTGCGTGTTACCGATTTGCAGGACAAGCCAAAATTATTTTCAACATTCATGCTACAGATGCTTGCTGAATTATATGCTACTTGTCCGGAAGAAGGCGATTTGGATAAACCCAAATTGGTGATGTTTATTGATGAAGCGCATTTGGTTTTCGAATCAGCGAGTGATGCATTATTAAAACAAATTGAAACCATCATAAAACTCATCCGCTCAAAAGGAATTGGTGTTTTCTTCTGCACGCAAAATCCAATGGATGTTCCGGCAAGCGTTCTTGCACAATTGGGTTTGAAAGTGCAGCATGCATTAAGAGCGTTCACTGCTGCGGATAGAAAAACAATTGTTCAAACTGCACAGAATTATCCTGAAACCCAATTCTACAAAACAGAAGATTTGATAACGCAATTAGGAATTGGTGAAGCATTTGTAACCATGCTGAATGAAAGCGGTGTGCCCACTCCGCTGGTTCATTGTATGATGCGACCGCCGCAAAGCAGGATGGATATTTTAACCCCAACAGAAATTGATGCGATTGTTGCGAAATCAAAAATTGCAGCGAAATACAATCAGGTGATAGATAACGAAAGCGCTTATGAAATACTAACTAAAAAATTACAGGACGCGGCCAACAATAATCAGAATAATAATAACAGCGGTGGTGGTGGAAAGCCACAGCCATCAACACTTGATAAAATATTAAACAATCCCGCAGTCAGACAAGTAGAAAGAACAGCAGCAAGTGTGATTACAAGAAGCTTATTAGGCGCGTTGGGATTGGGTGGGAGAAGCAGAAGATGAAAGTGGTAAGCTTTAAGTGGTTAGTAGTAAGTATCAAAAAGACTTAACACTTACACTAACTACTTATCACTGTACCTTCAAAATTCCATTTTTATCAACCAACAATTTATTTTCAGCCTGGAGATGATTAATCACTTTCCAGGCTTTTTCTTTGTTGATGCCTGAAAGTTGCTGAATCAATTGTGTTGCATCAATTGAATTTGAGTTCACTGTTTTAATAATCCGCTGATGAATTTTTTCAAAATCTTCTTTGGTAAGATTCATATTTTTTTGTCGGAGACAATTATCGCAAACACCACATGGTTTTGCGTTTTCATCACCAAAATAATTTGCGATGAATTGGCTTCTGCATGGCGAGTCTAATTTCACATAATTCAATAAAGCAGCAACTCTTCTTTCATATTGCTTTTTTCTTTTTTGATAATTAGCTTGATTGATTTTTAAATCCTCTGCTTTAATCCGGTTTTGAATAAAATACAATTGCGGCGAATCTTTTTGCGGAACATACTGGATGATGCCAAAGCTTTGTAATTTTTTTAATTCATTTATCACCTCATTCAAATCTCTTTTCAATAAAAATGAAATTGTTTTTTCATGAATGGAAACAAGCTGGTCGAAAATTCCGGAATAAGTCCGCAACAAAGCCTTGATAACAGGTTCTAATTGCGGATTGCCATTCTCAAAAGCATACAACAATTCCTTGCTTGTTGTGAACATGATTTTAGAAGGAAGAAAAACCTGTTCATTAAAAGATAATAATTCTTCCTGCTCCAAAGCCTTTATCGCATGAACAACAAGCTGCGCATCCAACTTGAATTTTTTGATGAAATCCGTAATATCAAAATCATAATAATTTCCTTCGCCACTTGCAGAAGGAATTTGTAAATAATTCATCACAGCCTGGTAAACAATCCTGATATCATCCAATGTTGGGAAATGCACATCCGGCAATAGTTTCAGCTCGTTCAATTCTTTTTCGGTATATAACAAAACGGCATAAGATTTTTTTCCATCGCGACCCGCACGACCTGCTTCCTGATAATAATTTTCCAGACAATCCGGCACATCTGCATGCACAACCGTTCGCACATCGGGTTTGTCAATACCCATTCCAAATGCGTTTGTACAAACAATCACACGCGTTTCATTTTTAATCCACGCTTCCTGTTTTTTATTTCGTTCTTCGCCTGTTAATCCTGCATGATAATAATCCGAGTGAATGCCGTGCATATTCAGCAAATCAGCAATTTCTTTTGTGCGCCTTCGGCTTCTGCAATACACAATGCTGCTGCCGGAAACATTTTTCAGAATTTCTTTTATCTTATTAATCTTCACATCCACATTAAAAACACTGTAGGAAAGATTTGGGCGATCGAAAGATTGACGAAAAATAATTTGCTCTTTGAAATGGAGCTTTTCGCAAATATCATTTTGCACTTCTCTTGTTGCAGATGCGGTTAATGCAAGCACCGGCACATTTCTCAGCTCTTCACGCAATGCAGCAATGCGCAAATAAGGCGGACGAAAATCATAACCCCACTGTGAAATGCAATGCGCTTCATCAACGGCAATCAGATTAATATTAAGTGAGTGAAGATATTCTTTGAAAAGATTTGTCTCTAACCTTTCAGGCGATACGTATAAAAATTTGCAATTACTTTCGCCCGCAACCTTCAATGTATTTATCACTTCTTTCCGGCTCATTCCCGAATGAATGGAGAATGCTGTAATTCCTTTTCTGCGCAGGCTTTCCACCTGGTCTTTCATTAATGCAATCAGTGGGCTAATCACCAAACACAAGCCATCGCTCATCAGAGCAGGAACCTGAAAGCAAATTGATTTTCCACCTCCTGTTGGCAACAATGCAAGCACATCTTTTTTCTGCAACACTGCATTAATGATATCTTCCTGCAGCGGTCGAAAAGAATCGTGCTTGAAATATTTTTTTAGTATGTCGAGCGGAGAAGTGGTCATAGTTAATACTCCATGGTTCATAGTACTGAATAATTTTTCCATGAACTATGAACCATCAACTATTAACTAAATTAGATAACCTTTTTCACAAATAGGCGAACCGAATTTGCAGCAAGCACCACATCGCTCAAACCCATTGCCAGTGCAGCAATAGCAGGAGAAAGAAAACCAAGAGCAGCAATAGGGATAGCAATCACGTTATAAAAGAAAGCCCAGAATAAATTTTGTTTGATAGTAATGAAAGTATGTTTTCCTAATCCCAATGCAAACGGAAAATTCTTGATGCCATTATTCATCAAAACAACATCCGCAGTCTGCATCGCAATATGTGAAGCATCGCTCATGGAAATACCAATAGTTGCTTTTGCAAGAGCTGGCGCATCATTAATGCCATCACCAATCATGGCCGTCGGGATTTCTGCATTTAGCGAAGAGATTTTCTCTAATTTTTGTTGAGGAATTTGTTCAGCAATTACTTCATCAATACCTAATTGTTTTGCCAACTGTTCGCATTTTTCTTTTCTGTCGCCGCTTAATAAAATAGTTTTGATATTTCTGTTCTTGAAATAATCAATTACATTTTTTGCCTCAGTCCTTATTTCATCCTGCACATCAATCCATCCAATCAGTTCATTATTTTTTACTACATATACATTATGCTCGGCTTCAGAAGTAAGTGCCGAAACAACATTATATGAACCTGTACAAAAAATATTTCCATCTTTATCCTCTGCTTTCATCCCTAATCCTTTTATTTCTTCAATTTTTTTCCAGCGGATTTCATTTTTTGTTTTCCAGGCAGCAGCTATCGATTTTGCAATCGGATGATTGGAATATTTTTCAATGGAGAAAACGATTCGTTTGAATTCCTCGATGGTGAATGGCGAGTGGTGAATGGTCAATGGTGAATGGTCAATCTTTGAACTGTCTTGTACTAACTGAAAACTGTCAACTGTAAATTCTCCTGTCGTTAGCGTTCCTGTTTTATCAAATACTACTTGTTTAATATTCTTAAATAATTCCAGTGACTTTGCATTGCGGAACAGAATTCCATTTTTTGCTGCGCGACCAAGTCCGACTGCAATTGCCGCAGGTGTTGCCAGACCCATTGCACAAGGACAAGCAATTACCAACACAGCAATACTTCGCATGAGCGAAGGCGTTAATTGATGCAGAAAAAAATAATTAGCAACAAAAGTGATCGCAGCAATTACTAAAACAACAGGAACAAAAATGGCGCTTATTTTGTCAGCCATTTGTTGAACCGGTGGCTTTTCTCCTTGCGCTTGCTTAACGAGATTAATGATATTGGAAAGAACAGATTCATTGGCAGCAGCAGTAACTTGTGCTTTCACTGTTCCGTCAGCAATTAAACTTCCGCCGATGAGATTATCTTTTGCGTGCTTATCAACGGCCATACTTTCTCCGGTGATAATACTTTCATTCACACTTGCATCGCCCCATAAAATTTTGCAGTCTGCCGGAACCTGTTCGCCGGCTTTTATTAATATCAAGTCACCGCTTCTTAATTGCGAATTTTCAATCGGGAAAATTTGCTCCTGATGGTCGCCATCGAACGCAATCATATTCGCCATCACTTTCTGCGACTTCGCTAAACTGTTGAGCGCTTTTTGTGTGGATTGAATCGTTACATCTTCAATATAATTTCCGAAGAATATTAATGTAATAATCGCTGCTGCTGTTTCATAGAACAAATAATTTTCACCGAGATTCAAAACTGTTCCTACTAAGCTATAAACAAATGCTGCTGTCGCGCCAATCGCAACAAGCACATTCATATTCGGCATTCTGTTGCGGATGCTTTGAATCGCGCTTCTTCCAAAAAAATCCATGCCGACAATATATACAGGCAAACACAAAGCCAATTGAATCCATGGGTTCATCAGCCAATGAACATGAACCCATTTATCAAGCATGTGAAACATCAATGGTAAAGTGAAAATCAAACAGAAAATAAATTTTTGAAAATGGGTTCTCAAAAAGCGTTTACGCTTTACCGTTGCATTATTATCTTCTGAGTGCACATGATATCCGAGCGATTCAATGCCTTTAATGATATTTGGTTTGGAAGTTTCAGCGTTTGCATCAAAGCTCACATCACCTCCAATGAGATTGACTTTCACGTTATGCAAACCTTCTTTTTTGAGATAATTCCCCACCGTTAACGCGCAGTTGGAACAACTCATACCTTCTACTTTCCAGTTTATTGTTTCCAAGATGAATCGATTTATTATACCTTAATAACACAACAAGCGCAAATTTAGTTTACCTGAGATTAACCGCGAAGACGCAGCTTTACCTTTTGCAATTCAGAGAAAATCGTAAATCCCAACTCGTAAATCGTAAATTTGCAACATGGAATTAGAGTTTGATTTGAACTATATTTATGATGCTGCAAAAAAATTCTGGCAATATGCCAATGATAAAAAAGTTTTTGCATTTCATGGAAATATGGGCGCTGGAAAAACAACATTTATTCACGCTTTGTGCGATGAAAAAAAAGTGACAAGCAAAGTGGGAAGCCCGACTTTTTCTATTATTAATGAATATGTTTATAGTGGTGGAAAAATTTTTCATATCGATTTATAC
>DATGIX010000166.1:0-17591 GCA_035295505.1 Puia sp.
GGGTTTCCACTTCTCCATGGCAATTGGGAGAATATGTAGCCTATGACCTGAAAAAAGTTTTTGCTTTGCGCAGTATGAAAGAAAATAAAGAAATTTGTGATTCAAGCCTGAATATTGCAGCAGATACATTTTTACAGACAAATGATTTTCGAAATTTTTTGTCTTACAGAAATTTTAAACAAAGAATTGCTGATGGGGATGAAATAAATACAGATAGTTTAATTGCGACCAACCCAACTTTTTTTCATACTTATGTTTTGGTTGGAGATTACTGGTTTAAACGGAATGAATTTTCAAAAGCTAAAAAGCAATATGAAACAGCATTGACAAAAGTGATTGCCACAAAAAAAGAAGAAAATTATATTAAAGCGCAGATAAAAAAATGCGATAAAAATTCAGTTGATAATTGATTCATTATGATCCTTGGTGTCGGTATTGATATGATTGAAGTGGAAAGAATAAGTTCCAAAATCAGCAAGGAAGCTGGTTTCAAGGAATTGGTTTTTTCAAAGAAGGAAATCGAATATTGCGAAGCAAAGACTAATAAATTTGAACATTATGCAGCACGTTTCGCCGCCAAAGAAGCATTTTTGAAAGCAGTTGGCACCGGTTGGATTAATGGTTCTTCTTTTTTTGAAATAGAGATTATGAACAATGAAAATGGGAAACCTGAATTAATCCTGCTTGGAGAAACCGCCGTTACATTTCAATATCTACAAATAAAAAAGATCTCTGTTTCCATATCACATCTTAAAAGCATTGCATCTGCAGTTGTTGTTATTGAGAACTAATATATATTTGTCCGAATCGTTTTTTGTAAGAATTATATGAGAGCTTAAAATTGTCAATCATCTTTTCGGTTCTCATTAAAACTCCGTGGTTCTCTGCGGGCTAAAAATTATTGCTAATGGGATCTTTCCAAAATATATCTTTTCATTCACCAGAAAAAATAAAGTTGCTGCAGGAAGAAAAATTGCAACAGTTATTATCATATCTCAATGCCCATTCGCCATTTTATAAAGAATTATTTGCAGAGCACAACATAGAGACTCATAAAATAAGACAGCTTGGAAATTTATCGCTCATCCCTCCTACTAACAAAGAAGATTTACAAAAACGAAACAACGATTTCTTGTGTGTGAGCCGTGACAAAATCATCGAGTACACATCAACGTCAGGAACACTTGGAAGCCCGGTTACCATTGCACTCACCGAAAATGATTTGAATAGATTGGCTTATAACGAATACTGCTCTTTTGTTTGTGCCGATGGAAAACCGACCGATGTTTATCAGTTAATGCTAACACTCGACAGGCAATTCATGGCAGGAATGGCTTATTATTCGGGCATCAGAAAATTAGGTGCAGGGATCATTCGGCTTGGCCCAGGCGTGCCTTCTTTGCAGTGGGAAACGATTCAGCGCATTAAGCCAACTGCAATTGTTGCTGTTCCTTCCTTCATTCTTAAACTCATTCAATTTGCGAATGAGCATCAGATCGACATCAACTCTTCGTCTTTAAAAAAAGCAATTTGCATTGGAGAAAATATCCGCAACACAGATTTTTCACTGAATGTTCTTGGCAAAAAAATTGCTGATGCATGGAATATTCAATTGTATTCTACTTATGCATCTACTGAAATGCAAACTGCTTTCACAGAGTGTAGCGAAGGAAATGGCGGTCATCTTAATCCTGAATTATTAGTACTCGAATTGCTCGACGAAAACAATAATCCGGTTTCTGCTGGTGAACCAGGGGAAGTCACAATTACTACGCTCGGTGTGGAAGGCATGCCATTGCTGCGTTACAAGACTGGAGATATTTGCATTTACTATACTGAGTCCTGCAAATGTGGAAGAAATACCTTGCGTTTATCGCCGATCGTCGGACGAAAAAAACAAATGATCAAATTCAAAGGAACTACATTATATCCACCTGCTCTTTTTGATTTGCTTAATGAAATGGGCGAAGTAAAAGATTATGTGGTGGAAGTTTATCCGAATGAAATTAGCATGGATGAAGTGCTGCTTTATGTGTTACCTGCAAATAATTCTGAAGAATGTGATCATAAAATAAGAGCATATCTGCAAGCCCGTCTGCGCGTGAGCCCACATATTAAATATGTTGCACAAGAAGAAATATTGAAAATGCAATTCCCTGAATCGAGCAGAAAGCCTGTTAAATTTATTGACAGGAGGAATTGAATTTTCTTACCAAAATTTTCATTAGATAAAAGCACCAAACGCTCCTATGGAGCGAAACGAATCTCTAAATTTATTTTTCGACCAACCATACGTTCCTATGGAGCGAAACCGAATACAGTTTCAAATATTAATAACCATTGACATTTCGAAAATCAATCTCGTACATATCGTAACTTCAAAAGAATTAGCCCGCCAAATGACCAAAACTTTATTTTTCCGTATTTTGCCCTATTTTTGAATGTATTGAAATTACTAAGCCTACATGATATCTATTAGCGAGAAACAGCTCACGCTGGGTGAATTTAATGAAGTGGTGTTTAAGGGAGCAGAGCTTACTTTAGAACCCCAAGCTTTAAAAAAGGTTGAAAAGAACCATCTTTTCCTGAAAGAGTTTTCTAAGAACAAACTTATTTACGGCATCAACACCGGCTTTGGCCCGATGGCTCAATACAAAGTCAGTGAAGATAAGATGCTGCAGCTTCAATATAACCTGATCAGAAGCCACTGCTCTGGCAGCGGCAATCTTCTTCCCGCAAGCTTAGTGAAGGCAGTGATGGTCGCAAGACTGAACAGCCTGATGCGTGCATATTCAGGTGTTCACACCGAAACTGTGGAGCTTTTAAAAGAATTGATCAATAAAAATATCAGCCCTTGCATTTATGAACATGGCGGTGTTGGTGCAAGTGGCGACCTTGTTCAGCTTGCGCATTTAGGTTTAGGATTGATTGGAGAAGGCGAAGTGACTTACGAGGGCGAAGTTCAATCAACAAAAAAAGTGTTTGATAAACTTGGTATAAAACCCTTGTCCATTCATATCCGCGAAGGATTAGCCATTCTGAACGGAACATCTGCGATGACCGGAATTGGCTTAATGAATATCATTCGCGCAAAAAAATTGCTGGAATGGTCCGTGATGCTTTCAGCAATGACTAATGAGATTGTGGAAGCATTTGACGATCACTATTCAAATGGATTGAATATTGTAAAACATCACAAAGGGCAGAACAAAATTGCGGGTATGCTCCGCGAAATTTTGCAAGACAGCAAAATGATCCGCAATCGCCATGAGCATTTGTACAATCCTAAAAATCTTAATCAGGAAGTATTTGAAGATAAAGTTCAGGAATATTATTCATTGCGCTGTGTGACACAGATTTTAGGTCCGATAACTGATACCATTTCTCAGGCAGAAAAAGTGGTGGTGGATGAATTGAATTCTGTAAATGATAATCCCGTTATTGATCACGAGAACAGAGATATTTTTCATGGCGGAAATTTTCATGGCGATTATGTTTCGCTGGAAATGGACAAGCTGAAAATTTCTATCACCAAATTGTCGATGCTTTCAGAAAGGCAATTGAATTATTTGCTGAACGAAAAGCTAAATCAAAAATTCCCACCATTCGTGAACCTCGGTGTTCTTGGTTTTAATTTCGGGATGCAGGGCGTTCAGTTCACAGCAACTTCAACAGTTGCAGAAAATCAAACATTGTCTTTCCCGATGTATGTACATAGCATTCCTAACAACAACGACAATCAGGACATCGTGAGCATGGGCTGCAATGCAGCATTGATGTGTAAAAAAATTATTGATAACTCGTTTCAAGTGCTTGCCATTCAGACCATGACCATCTTGCAAGCCATAGATTATTTGAATTGTGCAGACAGGCTTTCAAACACAACACGTGAGCTTTATGCTGAAGTGCGGAAGATCTTCCCAAAATTCGTAGAGGACTCTACAAAATATAAAGATATCCAAAGAGTGAAGGATTTTTTCGAAAACTCAGGCTCTTTGATATCATCCAAAACAACTGCGCCTGCTGCAGTCATAATACCCTGATCGAATTCTCTCAATAATAAATCCAAATCAATTGGGGAACTTTGCATAAAGAAATATTGTTATTATTAATTCAGGTTAAATTCTAAATAACAAGAGCATGAAATGCGCTTTAGTTACAGGTGGCTCAAGAGGAATTGGTAGAGCGGTTTGCAAGAAAATGGCCGCAATGGGATATTATGTTGTTATCAATTACAAAGGCAACGAAACTGAAGCAAACAAAACACTTGCCTTAGTGAAAGAAGCAGGAAGCGATGGTGAGCTTCTTCGTTTTGATGTGGCCAACAAAGAGGATATTAAAAACATATTAGGCAATTGGTTAGAAAAAAATATTGATAAAAATATTGAAGTGCTCGTGAACAATGCAGGTATTAAAGATGATGGCTTAATGATCTTTATGAGAGACGAGCAGTGGGACAATGTGCTAACAACAAACCTCGATGGTTTTTTTTATACAACAAGAATGGTGCTTCAGGGAATGCTCATGAAGAAATATGGAAGGATTATTAATGTCGTTTCTCTTTCAGGCTTGAAAGGGCTTCCGGGCCAGACCAATTATTCTGCGGCAAAAGCAGGCATCATTGGGGCAACTAAAGCATTGGCACAGGAAATCGGAAGAAAGGGAATCACAGTGAATGCGGTTGCTCCGGGTTTTATTAAAACAGATATGACCGAAGGACTCGATGAAAAAGAATTGCAGTCGTTAATACCTGTGAGAAGGTTCGGCACGGCAGAAGAAGTTGCTCATGCAGTCGGCTTTCTTGCTTCACCTGAAGCCGGTTATATAACAGGCCATGTCTTGTCAATCAATGGTGGATTATATTCTTAAACTAAATGGCTGTTCTTTTTACATTTTTCTTATTTTAGCCAGATTACTATATGATGAACAGAGTAGTGATAACAGGAACAGGCATTTATTCATGCATAGGCAAAAACCTTGATGAAGTGAGGGACTCTCTTTACAAAGGGAAGTCCGGCATTATGCTCGATCCTGTTAGAAAAGAATTTGGTTACCGTTCGGGGTTGGTTGGCTTTGTTGAGCGCCCCAACCTAAAAGGCCTTTTAGATAGAAGATCGCGCATAACACTTCCTGAACAAGGAGAATATGCTTATATCGCCACTATTGAAGCACTAAAGCAGGCAGGAATTGACCAGGATTATCTCGATTCAAAAGAAGCAGGTGTTTTGTATGGGAACGACAGCACAGCGAAGCCTGTCATCGAGTCCATTGATGTGATGCGCGAAAAAAAAGACACCATGCTGGTTGGTTCAGGTGCGGTTTTTCAAACCATGAACTCAACGGTGACGATGAACCTGGCGACTATTTTTAAATTAAAAGGCGTCAACTTCACTATCAGTGCCGCTTGCGCAAGCGGCTCACATGCCATTGGGCTTGGTTATCATCTAATAAAAAGCGGGCTGCAGGAGCTGATTATCTGTGGCGGCGCACAGGAAATAAACCATTATTCCATGGGCACCTTTGATGCGCTTTCAGCATTCTCAGTGCATGAATCTGAGCCATCAAAAGCATCCAGGCCTTTTGATAAAGACAGAGACGGATTGATACCAAGCGGAGGTGCGGCAACCGTGATTTTAGAAAGCCTTGAATCAGCACAAAAAAGAGGCGCGAAAATTTTGGGCGAAGTGATAGGTTATGGTTTTTCATCTAATGGCGGGCATATTTCAAACCCAACTGTTGACGGGCCTGCGAGATCGCTGCAAATGGCATTGAGAGATGCAGGCATACAGTCCAACAAAATTGATTATATCAATGCGCATGCAACCTCAACTCCGGCGGGCGATGCAAATGAAGCCAAAGCTTTGCATGAAGTATTTGGAAATAATAAGCCTTATGTGAGCTCGACAAAATCTATGACAGGGCATGAATGCTGGATGGCAGGAGCAAGCGAAATTGTTTATTCTGTTTTGATGATGCAAAATAACTTTATCGCCCCCAACATTAATTTTGACAACCCTGATGAGGATTCTGCGAAATTGAATATCGTAAAAACTTCATTAGAACGAGATATAAATGTATTTTTGTCAAACTCCTTTGGATTTGGAGGAACAAATTCATCTCTCGTTGTGAGAAAATTTAATTGAAGCATTTAACAACCTATTGAATAGTATGCAAATCGTTGAGAAAATAAATAATTTTTTGGTAGAAGAATTTGAAGTAGACCCTGCGAAAATCAGTCCTGAAGCCAATTTGAAGGAAACACTGGAGCTGGATAGCCTGGATTATATCGACCTTGTTGTGGTGATTGAAAGCAACCTGGGTATCAAAGTTGACCCTGATGATTTTGTTGATCTCGTTACGTTCCAGGATTTTTATGATTATGTAATCAACCGTTTACATTCTAAAGAACTTGCATAATGCCTTCATGGCAAGGTAAATCAAAAGCATCTCCGTTAGGTTACCGCATTTTTGTAAGCATTCTGAAAAATTTTGGTGTAGCTCCCGCATATCTGTTGCTCAGGTTTGTAGCTTTTTATTATTTCCTTACGTCTTATAAATCCTCCAAAGAAATATTTTCGTTATACCATTCCAGGCTTGGATTTAGCAAAATTTCTTCCCTGTTTAAAGTTTATAGAAACTATTTTATGTTCGGTCAATCGCTTATCGACAGAGTGGTCGTTATGGCTGAAATCCCCAATAAGTTCACTTTCAATTTTGATGGTGAAGAAAACCTTCACGAAATGGTGGCGCAAAAAAATGGCGGCATGTTGCTGAGCGCACATACAGGAAACTGGGAAATTGCAGGCCATCTTTTAAAAAGGCTCAACACAAAAATCAATATTGTCATGTTCGATGAAGAGCATGAAAAAATAAAGCAATATCTCGATTCTGTAAAAGGTGAAAAGACAATGCAGGTGATCACCATCAAAAAAAACCTATCGCACATTTATGAGATCAGCGATGCACTAAAAAACAATGAGCTGGTGTGCATGCATGCAGACAGGTTTCTGGAAGGCAACAAAACATTATCTGCAACCTTCCTGGGCAGCGAAGCTAATTTCCCATTAGGGCCGTTTTTGCTGGCCGCACAATTTAAGGTGCCTGTTTCTCTTACCTTTGCTATGAAAGAAACGATCTCTCATTATCATTTCTCCGCAACGAAACCTAAAGCATACAATCTTTCTTCCAAAGAAATTTTCATGAAAGATCTGTTGAGCGATTTTGTTGCTGAGATGGAGAAAAAAGTGAAACAATATCCTGAACAATGGTATAATTATTATAATTTTTGGGAAGCTCTGTAAATTGCGGATTGCGGAATTTTAATTGCGGATTGCAGAGCCTCAAATCCGAAATATAAAATTCGAAATCCCAAAATTGAATCAATCACATGTCTCCTATCGACTACGATATCTTTTCTATCATTCCCCAAAAGCCGCCGTTTGTGATGGTGGATAGATTAATTCATTGTGATGAAACAGGAGCAAGAACAAATTTTTTAGTAAAAGAAAATAATATACTTGTAGAAGATGGTCATTTATCTGAGGCAGGTCTTATAGAGAATATCGCTCAGACTGCTGCAGCAAGGTCTGGCTATCTTTCCAAAAAAGAAGAAAAAATAACACATATTGGGTATATAGGGGATGTAAAAAATCTCGAAATTGCAGAGTTGCCAAAAATAAACAGCTTGCTGGAAACTGAGATTGCAATAAAAAATCAGATTTTTGATATTACTGTGATAGAAGGCAAGGTTATTTGCAACCATAAAGTTTTGGCACAATGTGAAATGAAAATTTTTATTTCAAACCAAACATAAATCACATCTGCATTATGAAATCAGCAATCATTTCAAAAAGAAAATTCTTGTTATTGGCAATAGCGTTTTTTGCCTGCCATTCATTCACTTTTGCTCAGACTGCAAAAGATGTTTTCACCAACAGCGAAACGCCTATAATTTATCTGGGCATCGATTTCACAAAAGCAAAAATGATCGATTTTCTTACAGAAAGCCAGTTCGACATGAGAGATAAAAATTTCCCGGCGTCGAATGAAGTGGTCATTACTGAAGAAAAAAAATATGGGTTGAAAGAAGCATTCCACAAAAGCTATATCGATCATGATCTGGGACCTGTATCGAACAGGAATTCCAAAATAAATGCTGAAGAAATCAAATCAACCAACACAGCAGATTTTCACAGGCTTCAAACATCAGATATCGAAACGCTTGTTCGCGGTTTTGATTTCGGCGACAAGAAAGGCGTTGGGCTTTTATTTGTTTGCGAAGGTGTCAGCAAATCCCAAAAATCAGCAGCATTCTGGGTAACGCTCATTGATATGAAGGCAAAAAAAGTATTAATGACAGAAAGAATGGAAGGAAAAATAGGAGGATTCGGAATGAGGAATACTTTAGCAACAGGCATTAAGAATGTGCTTGATGATATTGAGAAAAAGAAATATGCCGAATGGAAAACAAAATATAGCAATTGATAAAATCGCATGCAAAAAAGCTTAAGCGACCGCACTGAAATATTAGTTCGATTTAATGAAGCAGATCCGTTGGGCATTGTGTGGCATGGGCATTACATCCGCTACTTTGAAGATGGAAGAGAATCGTTTGGAGAAAGATATGGCCTCAGGTACCTTGATTTTTATAAGCAGGGATTTGTGGTGCCGATTGTGAGCGTTCAATGTGATTACAAACGCTCTGTGAAGTATGGAGAAAAAGTGATTGTCGAAACCAATTTCATTCCCTGCGACGCAGCGAAAATAAAATTTTCTTATCGCCTTTTCAATGCTCAGACAAATGAGCTGGTCGCATCGGGTTCTACCGTTCAGGTTTTTTTAGATAAAACAAATTCAGTGCTTCAATTGGTGAACCCACCATTTTTTGAACAATGGAAAATACAGCACGAGCTGGTTTAATATAACATGATGAGAGAAGTTTTTGTAGCTGCTGACAATATTATTTCACCAATTGGATTTACGTCGGAACAAAATTTTGCCGGGTTGAAAAAAAATCAATCCGGCATTTTTTTGCATAATAATTTAAAGCTGTCCCCAGCCCCATTTCATGCTTCCTTATTTTCAAATGAATCAAAAAATTTTGAGCCCGATAATAATTATACAAAATTTGAACAATTATTAATTGCATCTATTACTACCTCATTAAGAAATACAGATATAGATATATGTGACAATAAAACCGTCTTAATCATTTCTTCTACCAAAGGAAATATTAGCCTGATCGAAACAAAAAAGTTTGATAATGAATTAAAAGAACGTGTTTCACTGCACGAATCAGCAAAGATGGTCGCTGAACATTTTGATCATCCGAATAAACCAGTTATTATATCAAACGCCTGCATTTCCGGAGTGCTGGCACTTTTAACGGGAATGCGGCTGATACAATCAGGGCAATATGAAAATGCAATTGTTGCGGGCTGCGATGTTATCACAAAATTTATCTTATCAGGCTTTCAGTCCTTCATGGCCGTGAGCGCTTCGCCATGCAAGCCTTTTGATGCAGAAAGAGATGGCGTAACACTTGGCGAAGGCGCAGCAAGCGTTGTGCTTTCCGCAAATGAAAAATATGCTGATAATATCAGGATTGCAGGCGGATCTGTAAGCAATGATGCCAATCATATTTCAGGGCCATCAAGGACTGGTGAAGAACTGGCACTTGCTATCACAAATGCATTGAGCAATGCAAATCTTTCAGCAAAAGATATTGATTTTATTTCTGCGCACGGAACTGCCACTTTGTACAATGATGAAATGGAAGCAAAAGCAATTTCGCTCACCAATCTGGAAACAGTTCCTGTTAATAGTTTGAAAGGAAATTATGGGCACACTTTAGGCGCAGCAGGTTTAATTGAATCAATCATCACGATTCACTCAATGAAAGAAAACCTGGTTTTGCCAACAAGAAATTTCAGCAGCATCGGTGTGTCTAAACCTATTAATATTTGCAGTACTTTGCAAGCCGCAGAATTGAAAAATTGCCTTAAAACAGCTTCAGGCTTCGGTGGTTGCAACGGAGCGATTTTGTTTAGCAAGTATAAAATATAAATTTCATAGATTGTCAACAGCCGAAGACTGAAATATTTTTTTATGCCGGGACGGGGGAAGATAATAATCGGGTTAATAAATTTTTTAATAGTTGGTTTTATAATTACGCAATCATATTATGTTTATAAAGAAGGCGGCGGAGACAAAGCGATAATCTTTCCTGCATTTTATCTTTTTTTGCTCTTTTTTTTAAATGTCATTTTCACCGGGATCATTCTTTTTACAAAATTGAAATATCTGATAAATTTTCAGATCATCGTCATAGTGCTTGACACACTCGCGATTGTTGTTTCGATATGTATATTTGAGATGTCAAACTAAAAAGAATTTCATGAATTTTTTTTCGAAGGATAATACAAAAGCACTTGAAGCAAGAGAAGCTGCACAATGGATCGCATATGGGCCAGTGATTTTTCAGGTAGCCAAAGCGCTTCGCAATTTTGGCATTTTACAAATCATAGAAGACAGTGGTGAGCAAGGTATCACGCTCGAAGAAATCAGCGAGAAAGCAAAACTATCGCATTATGGAGTTCGCGTGCTACTCGAATCAGGACTCAGTATGGGATTAGTGATTATTAATGACAATAAATACTCGATTGCAAAAACCGGGCATTTTATTTTGCATGATCCGCTCACAAAAGTGAACATGGATTTTGTGAATGACATCTGTTACAAAGGGCTTTTTCATCTGGAAGAAAGCATTGAGACCGGAAAAGCTGCCGGCATGAAAGAACTTGGCAACTGGCAAACGATTTATGAAGGGGTTTCCAAGCTTCCTGATCAATTACAGAAAAGCTGGTTCAACTTTGATCATTTTTTTTCTGATGATGCTTTTCCAAAAGTGCTGCCACTCGTTTACAAACACGGTATCAAAAATTTATTAGACATAGGCGGCAACACAGGCAAGTGGGCTTTTGCTTCAATAAAATACAATCCCGATGTTCATATAACAATTATGGACCTCCCAGGCCCGATCAGTGTCGCACAAAAACGTGTGGAAGAACAAGGGTTACAAAACAGGATATCTTTTTTTCAAACAAATATTTTGAATGATAAAGCGCCTTTTCCGAAAGGCAACGATGCAATTTGGATGAGCCAGTTCCTCGATTGTTTTTCGGAAGATGAGATCGTGATGATTCTGAAAAAATGTTATGATGCGCTTGATAAAAACGGAACCGTTTTTATTCTTGAACCTTTTTGGGACAGACAGAAATTTGAGATTGCAGCATTTTGTTTGCACCAGACATCCATCTATTTTACAGCTCTCGCAAATGGCAACAGCCAGATGTATAGTGCAGAAGTTTTTTTACCTTGTATCGATAAAGCAGGATTTGAAATTGTGGAGCAGATTGATAATATCGGATTAAGCCAGACATTGCTGAGATGCAAGAAAAAATGAGTGGTGAATAGTGAACGGAGGGCAGTTTCAATATTGACTATTAACGATTGACCATTGATAAAATAAATCTAAACGCATTTTAAAACGCATGAACACAGAAAAAGTTGACGTATTGGTAATTGGTGCCGGGCCTGCTGGAACAGTAGCTGCATCTATCGTGAACAAAGCCGGATATAAAGTGAAGATTGTGGAGAAAATGAAATTCCCTCGATTCGTGATCGGTGAAAGTTTATTGCCACGCTGCATGGAAGCCTTAACAGAAGCGGGGTTTCTTGATGCCGTGAAAGCAAAAGGCTTTCAGGAAAAGTTCGGTGCCAAATTCGTGAAGAATGGAAAAATCTGTGACTACTTTTTTGCTAATCAGTTCACGCCGGGCTGGAGCTGGACCTGGCAGGTGCCTCGTGGCGAATTTGATAAAACATTAGCAGACACAGTTGAGAAGATGGGCGTTCCCGTTAGTTATGAAACCACGGTAACGGCTATCCAATTTAACGGCTCTGATTCGGTGACGACTGTTGAAGATATCAATGGCAACGAATCACAAATTGAAGCGAGGTTCATTATTGACGGAAGTGGCTACGGCCGTGTGATTCCCCGATTGTTCAACATGGACAAACCTTCGAATCTGCCTCCACGAAAAGCAGTATTCACACATACAGTTGATGTGAACAGAGCAATGTCAGATGAGCCAAATCGTATTACAATTGTCGTTCACAAAAAAGGTGTCTGGATCTGGATCATTCCTTTTTCGAATGGAATCACTTCTCTCGGTTTTGTTGGCAATCCTGAATTTTTTGAACAATACAAAGGAACACTTGATGAACAATTGCGTGCACTGATTGCAGATGAACCATATTTGAGCGAACGTTTCAAAGATGTAAAATTTGTTTTTGACACAAAAGTTTTGCAATCATGGTCGAGCACCACAGAAAAATTTTATGGCGATGGATTTGTGCTCACAGGAAATGTGACTGAATTTCTTGACCCGGTTTTTTCATCAGGAGTAACCCTGGCAACAGTTTCCAGCCAGTTAGCAGGAAATTTAGTGATCAGAAGATTGAAAGGAGAAACTATTGACTGGGAAAAAGAATTTACGGAACCGATGATGCAGGGCGTGAACACTTTCAGAACTTATGTGAACACATGGTATGACGGAACGCTCGATACGATTTTCTTTGCTGATAACCCTGACCTTCAAATCAAGAGCCAGATATGTTCAGTGCTCGCTGGTTACGTATGGGATCTGAACAATCCTTATGTCAGGTTTCATCATAATGCTTTGGAAAAGCTCGCATCTATGATTGAATATCGCGACAGCTTTAAAAAAACACAAACAACGAGCGCATAATTCATTGGTGTTGCAAGAGAATAATTATATCACTGCCAGTTGCGAAATCAGCAATCATATTATTTATAAAAACAAAGAAGCAGTTTTTGAAAATAAAAATGCGTCATTAGCCGATTTTTTAATCTCTGCATATAATCATTTCGATTTAAAATATCCGAAGTTTTATAAGATGGATTTTCTAAGTAAGCTAGGCTGGCTGGCTTCAGAAATTTTATTGAAAGATTCTTTTCAGCATGCGAATTACAAATCAGAAGAAATAGGAATTGTATTAGCTAACTCTAATTCGAGCCTCGACACAGACTTAAAATATTTTGAAAGCACTAAGGATTTTGCAAGCCCTTCTTTATTTGTGTACACTTTACCAAACATCGTGATGGGCGAAATTTGCATAAAAAATAAATTTAAAGGGGAAAACGCATTTTTCATTCAGGAAACATTTGATGCTAATTTTGTTCAACAATATGTGAACAATCTTCTCAATAATAATATATTGCAGGCTTGTATTTGCGGATGGGTGGATGTGTTGCACGAAAATTACGAGGCATTGCTGTTTTTAATTGAAAAAGATGAAAAAAACAACCCAATTCCATTTACTGGAGAAAACATGGTTTGAAAAATAAATAACTTAGAAAAAATCAGAAGATAAAAACAGAGTAATGGACACATTAATAACTGACTTGAAAAAACAAATTGTTGACCAGTTAAATTTACAGGATATAAAACCTGAAGATATCGGCGATGAACAACCTTTATTTGTAGAAGGATTAGGATTGGATTCTATAGACGCATTGGAACTGATTGTGCTTTTGCAACAGCATTATAAAATCAAGCTTGCCAATGCCGAAGATGGCCCAAAAGTTTTTTATTCTGTAAAAACAATGGCTGATTACATCAGAGCTAACCAGCCAAAGACTGCATTATAATATGAGCTCACCTGTTTATGTAGCCGGCATTGGAACGATTTCAGCGATAGGCAACAATGTAGCTGAAAGCCTTGCTGCTCTTGAAACAGAGCATGCAGGCATGAACGATATCACTTACCTTGAAACAATTCACCGAAAAAGAATTCCCGTAGCTGAAGTGAAATCAAGCAATGAAGCACTTGCCGCAAAATCAGGATTATCAAAACATATTAGCCGCACTGCGTTGTTAAGTACCATTGCTGCACAGGAAGCAGTCAAAGACGCATCAATAGATAATTTTTCTTCTTTAAGAACAGGGTTCATTTCTGCCAACACAGTCGGTGGAATGGATAAAACCGAAAACTTTTTTTCTGCATTTCTTTCTGACAACCAAAAAGGAAGATTGAGAGATGTTGTTAATCACGAATGTGGAGCAGTAACAGAAATCACAGCAGATAAAATCGGGATAAAAAATTATGTGAGCACCATCAGCACAGCATGTTCATCTTCTGCCAATGCTGTTTTCTTCGGATCGAGATTGATTAAGTATAACATGCTCGATGTTGTGGTTGCAGGCGGCGTTGACGCATTGACGAAATTCACGCTGAATGGCTTCAACACATTAATGATCCTGGATAACGAATTTTGCAAGCCATTCGATGAAAACAGAAAAGGATTGAACCTCGGGGAAGGCGCAGGATATGTTGTGCTGGTGTCTGAAAAAATTGCTGCATCATTAAAACAAAAACCATATTGCGAACTGAGCGGTTATGCAAATGCCAATGACGCTTATCATCAAACAGCTTCATCACCTGATGGAACAGGTTCTTATCTGGCAATGACAGGCGCATTGAAAAAAGCAAATCTGCAATCTTCAGATATTGATTATATCAATCTTCATGGAACAGGAACACAGAATAATGATATTGCAGAAGGAACTGCTATCAAAAGATTATTTGAACCTTCATTCCCAAAAATGAGTTCCACCAAATCCTTTACAGGACATACTTTGGGCGCAAGCGGTGGAATTGAAGCTGTGTTCTCAGCATTAGCAATTAAACATGGAATTATTTATCCGAATCTCCGTTTTCATGCACAAATGAAAGAATTGCCATTTGCTCCCGAAACAAAATTTCTGAAGAACCAGCAGGTGAACCATGTGCTTTCAAACTCATTCGGTTTTGGAGGAAACTGTTCTTCGTTGATTTTTTCGAAAGTATAAAATTCATTTATAAAATACTATGCAGTTTTGCATATTGCAATAACATAATCGTTTTCGCATCTTTTATTTCTCCGTTTTCGATCATCTTCATCGCATTATCAATATTGATTTCAAGCACTTCAATATTTTCTTCTTCATGCTCGAGGCCGCCTCCTTCATTCACTTTCATATCGCTTGAATATTCTGCCACAAAAAAGTATAAAATTTCAGTAACGGAACCTGGCGACATATATGCTTCAAATATTTTTCTGACATCTTTTATTTTGTAGCCTGTCTCCTCTTCTGTTTCCCGCTTAATGCAGTCTTCAGGATTATCTTTATCGAGCAATCCTGCGCATGCTTCAATTAAAATCCCGGATTCATTTCCATTTATAAAAGTGGGCAAACGAAATTGTCTTGTGAGGATAACTGTTTTCTGTTCTTTATTATAAAGCAGTATAGTTGCACCGTTGCCCCTGTCGTAAGCTTCTCTGGTTTGTATTTGCCAGGTGCCATCTTTTTTTTGGTATTCGTAAGTTATTTTCCTTAGAATATACCAATTATCTGAAAGGATTTTCGTGTCGAGCAATTTCACTTTGCTAATCATTGTCGTTGATAATTTATGGACTTAAATAAAAATGATATCACTTTGAAAATTTTATCAAAGTAAAATCATTCAATCAAACACAAAATTCTTATTCTGTTTTTTAACTTAAGTTGTAAGCAGGCAGGAATAATAATTAATAATATAAACAGACAACGGTTATAGAAATAAATTTTTGGAAGAAGTTTTTATTAAAACCTTCTGCGGCCACCACCACCGCCATGTCCACCTCTGTCCCCACCACCATATCCACCTCTGTCTCCACCACCGCCGCGTGAGGGCTGGTCTTCAGCTTGCTTCACTGAAAGCTGCTTGCCACGGCTGAGCTGAGCTCCGTTCAATGCGAGGATCGCTTCTTTCGCTTCTGCATCGCGGGGCATGTCGAGAAAACCAAAGCCCCTGCTTTTTCTGGTTTCGCGGTCGAGCGCTACTTTAGCTGAGGCGACTTCGCCATACAGTTCAAACATTTCTTTAAGATCAACATCATCAAAATCGTAAGGTAAGCCAGCGACAAAAAGCTTCATATAGGTTGTTTAAGCATTAAAAATAAGATGAAAAAACCAAAAGATGCAGCATTGCTGAAAGTATTTGTCCATATTTTATCCTTTCAACAGAAAAAAAACAGCAATGACAGCCACTATCGCTCCGGTTATGTTTACTATTGTCCTGCTTTTGAAGATTTTTTGAATAATAAAATCAATCACCAACAGAACAATACCGGCACCAAACAACCCGACCATCGCTACAACACCCCAGCCCTCGCCTTCTGATAATTGTTTGTATTTTAAGATCGTGTAAATGATAATTCCAATTAAAAAAAGAAGTGCAGATAAGTTTAATATTGATAGTCTTGATTTCATATCTCCCAAATTTTATAGAATAAATATCCGTCTTTAATCATCATATCAATTTATACAAGTTCCTTCAGAGTTTTATCCGAAAAAAGCAAAAAGGATTATTGTTTTCATTTGAAATATTTCGGCAATAAAAATTAATAAAGAGAAGTCAAATGAGTTTTCTAATTGATTATATTCGGTAAATAAAATTTGCTGTATGAAAAATAAATCTGGCCGCAGGTCATTCCTTAAACAAATAGGAATAAGCGGCACTGCTGCTGCTATCTTTCCTGCAAACCTATTGCAAGCAGAAAAAAATCGGGAACAAGAAAATTCCGGTGAAAAATTTTCTGATAATAAAACCGGCGAAAGAAAATATAATGAAGCTTACACGCATGAATACTTGAACCGCATTGCTTTTCCGATGGGCGGTTTCGGAACCGGCATGATATGCATGGAAGGAACAGGTGCACTTTCACATGTGTCTGTAAAAAACCTGCCTGATATTTATAACGAGCCTTGCATGTTTGCTGCCATTGCTGTGAAAGGAATCAAAAATGGTGCAAAAGTTTTAGAAGGACAAGTGCCAGCCTGGAAACATTTCGGCAGACCGGGTTCAGGACTTGGCTCCGAAAGTTCTACCATCGGGCTTCCGCGTTTTCGCAATGCATCTTTTCTTGCGAGATTTCCTTTTGGATATCTTGATATTTCGGATAATGATTTGCCTCTGAAAATTAAAGTGACTGCATGGAGCCCATTCATCCCCACTGATGAAGACAATGCGAGCCTGCCAGTCGGAGGATTGGAATATCATTTTGTGAATACCGGCACGAAAAAATTGGATGCGGTATTTTCTTTCAACACCAAAAATTTTGTAAAAGTAGATAATGGGAATAACAGCATTTCTTCAACCAAAAATGGATTTGTGATGACTGAAGAAGGAACAAAAGAAAAACCATTAAGAACAGACATGGCTTTTTATACGAATGATGATGCCACTGTTGTGGATCATTGCTGGTTTCGTGGAGGATGGTGGGATGGATTAACGATGGCATGGAATGCAGTAAAGAACAGCGAAGCGAATGCCATTGCACCGGTTGATAAAGATGCTCCGGGAGCTTCCCTGTATGTTCCATTTTCACTTGAGCCGGGAAAAGAAAAAACAGTGAGGCTGATGATGACTTGGTACACACCTGACACTGATCAGACTTACGGTGATGTGGGCAAGCGAAAAGA
>DATGIX010000167.1:0-25700 GCA_035295505.1 Puia sp.
ACTAAACAGGCGGTTTTTTTGTTTATTTGCTGAAAATTCATCCCATTAATGAAACCAAACATTGCCTTTGTAACGGGCGGCTATTCCGGCGAATCGGTTATTTCCTACAAAAGCGCTATCACTATTGAAAATAATGTTGACAAAGAAAAGTACAATGTCTATAAAATTGATATCACTCCGAAAGGATGGTATTATGAAGCAAGCCACGGTCAGAGATCGGCTGTTGACAGAGAGGATTTTTCAATTGTTGCTGATGGGAAAAAAATAAATTTCGATGCTGTATTGATCGGCATTCATGGAACGCCAGGCGAAGATGGAAAGCTGCAGGGATATTTTGATTTGGTGAATCTTCCATACACATCATGTGATGCTGCAACTTCTGCGCTCACATTTAATAAAAGATATACGGTTGCTGTTGCATCTTTTGCAGGTATTAATGTTGCAAAATCTGTTGTGCTCATTAAAGGAAAATTTGGAAATGCGGAAGAAGTTGCCCGCAATTTGAAATTTCCTGTTTTTGTGAAACCGAACAATGGTGGTTCCAGCATTGGCATGTCGAAAGTGAACAATCCATCAGAAGAATTAGGTGCTGCTATTGAAAAAGCTTTTAAAGAAGACGATCAGATTCTGATTGAAGAATTTATTACCGGCAGAGAATTCACTATTGGTGTTTTTCGCTCGAAAGGAGAAATCATTGCATTGCCTTTCACTGAAATAAAAACAAAGAAAGAGTTTTTTGATTTTGAAGCGAAATATACGCCTGGTTTCACGGATGAAATCACACCTGCAGTTGTGGAAGAATCAATCGCAGAAAAAGTGAGAGCGGCTGCGAAAAAAGTATATCAGGTTTTTAATTGTGATGGCGTGGTAAGAATAGATTTTATTTATAACGAAGCGAAAGGAGATCCCTACATGCTGGAGATTAATACGGTGCCTGGTCAGACCGATGCCAGCCTTGTGCCGCAGCAAGTGAGAGCGATGGGATGGACGCTGAAACAATTTTATTCAGCATTGATTGAAGATGCGCTCAGCCGAAAGAAATGAGAAATAAGAAATTAGGAATAAGGAATTAGAAAGGTTTGGTGACTTCTTGATTTAATTCTTATTTTATTTGTTCTTTGAATTAAGCAAATGAAAAATATGATATGCCAAGTACGAAGTTGGGTAACTTCCTCATTTCTTATTTTTCGTTTCTCATTTCTTATTTACTTTAGTATTTTACACCCTTTAACAAAACAATCCATTTGTGTTTAAATTCATTACCGGAAAACCACTTTGGGCAAATATTTTAGCGGCGATGGCATTAATGCTTTTGTTGCTATTAATTTTTCTTGGCTCGCTTTCGTTGCTCACCAAACATGGAGCTACTTTAAAAATCCCATCTGTTACAGGGCTATCTTTTGCTGATGCAAAAAAATCTTTGGAATCACAAGGTTTTGATGTGCAGATCCAAGATTCCATTTATAATGATACGATGAAGCCATTGCAGGTTATCAAACAATTTCCTGAAGGCGATAATCTTGTGAAAATGAACCGCACCGTTTACCTCACTATTAATCGTTCTGTTGCGCCTTTTGTACAAATGCCGAATTTGGTTGGCATGAGCTTCCGCAATGCGTCTTTGATCATGAAACAATACGGGTTGTCAGTTGGCGATACTATTTTCAAACCTGACTTTGCAAAAAATTCTGTGCTCGATCAGATGTATAATGGAGAAAGCATTAAAACAGGAACGCAAATTCAACAAGGAAGTAAAGTAACATTGGTATTAGGAAATGGTGTTGGCGGTTTTGAATTTGCTGTGCCTGATTTTATTGGTTTGAGATATAGTGATGCACTTGCGCTGCTCTCGACAAATCAGTTGGTACTTGGGGCTTCTGTTCCAGATCCTGATGTGACAGATCAGGGAAATGCATTCGTTTACAAGCAAAGCCCTTCACGTTTTGATCCGGAAGAAAAAACGGTGAATCATATCAGGCAGGGACAGACCGTTGATTTGTGGCTAAGTGTGAAAGCGCCGGAAAAAATAAGTGATTCAACAACTGTGCAGCCGCCTGCGCCACCAAAACAATAATCTTAAAATTTTTTTTATGCAGACAATAACGGCAGAAGAAGTGAAAGCAAGAATGGATAATGGCGAACAACTTTATTTGTTGGATGTGCGTGAGCCTCATGAGCGTGCAGAATTCAATATCGGTGGCGCTTTCATTCCGTTAGGAGAAATCTATGCAATGCAGACAGATGAAATTGAAGATTGGAAAGACAAAGAAGTGATTTGTTATTGCAGAAGCGGAAACCGCAGCGGGCAAGCTTGTTTGGTATTAGAATCATTTGGGTTTGCCAACACAAAAAATCTTGCAGGCGGTATGCTTCGCTGGCAGGAAAAGTTCGGTGCAGCAAAATAATCTAAAGAATATTTTTTGCTATTTCATCAAGCGTCATCATTCACTATTCACCATTGACCATTCACTACAAAAAAAGCCCCGCTAAGAATAGCAGGGCGGGTAACCAAAAAGAATGTTTTAACCAAAATTCAATTTCTAAGAAGATGAACAAAAGTATGTAGGCTAACTTTTTTCGTTCTTAAGGAATTGTTACCTCTGTATTAATTTTCCTCACGTAATATTTTATTTTGTCATCATCTGAAACAAAACCTGAAGTCTGGCAACGCGGCCCTGTTGAAGGAGTTCCGCCACTGCTGCAACCGGTAGCACATGCCATTTTGCAGGCAAAAGAAGAATTGTTTGAGATGATGAAAGATTTTCCGGAAGATTTATTGTGGGAAAAACCTGCAGGTGTTGCTTCAGTGGGTTTTCATTTGCAACATTTGTCCGGAGTGATAGATAGATTATTCACCTATGCACGAAATGAACAGTTATCAGAAAGTCAATTGAAGCAATTGACAGATGAAAATATTTCTCCGAATAATCTTCTCAATATAAAAATGCTTTTAGAAAGATTCGACAAGCAAGTTGATAATGCATTCATGCAATTGAAACAAACGGATGAAAATACGCTCAGGCAACCAAGATTTATCGGAAGGAAAAAAATTCCAACTACTGTTATCGGATTATTATTTCACTCAGCAGAGCACACGATGCGTCATATTGGGCAATTGTTGGTTACGGTGAAGATTGTTTCGAGTTTGTAGTTTATAGTTTGCAGTTCTGAAATTCGGGGTTTCATTATTAATTACTAATTATTAATTCTTAATCATTCTTCTCACTCGCACAAATTCAATTCTTCAGTGCTCTTTGTGCTGAACTGAATCAGGTTCACTTTATTTGCAGCATTATAATGAAGCACTAAAGTGCCGTATTGCGTTTGGTATGCATCCCAACTTGCGTCTTTGATTTTTACATTGCCAAAATATTTGAACAAGCTTCCACGTGCTGCGCCCATCAACGGAATGCTCATTTTGCCTTTGAACGCAGGCCCGATTTCTACATATTGTCTTTTTATATAAAATTTGATGTCCTTGTCCTGATAAAATAATGCACTACCACATTTATCTGTTTCTTTTTCTTCACTTGTAAAGCATGGGAATTTTTGTTTAATCTGTTCAAGCACGAAATCAGGTTTGGCATTGTCGACAGTTCCGTTTAATATATCCACTGAAAATTCGCCGCAAGAAGGTTTTGCTTTAAGTTGAGCGGAAGCGAAATAAGAAATGCAAATAAAAGCAAGCGATAATAAAATGGCCTTTCTCATAAAAATATTTTTCGATAATAAATCATATAGCAAAATCTTTGCTAAAAATAGAATATCTGTCGCTCAAATCATAATGTTTTTATCCTCTAGACAGGATGATTTTTTACTGAAGCTGAAGATGATATTTTTACTAAAGATGAATGGAGCGTTCCCGCAATGCAGCGGGACAGGTGCAACGATGAGGCCATGAAAACTGATGCTGCTTAACCAATCAAAAAAATTATTGAGCATTATCCTGCGGCTTATCAAATAAATAAACTACTAACCCTACAGCTAAGATGCCAATGCCAATCAGGCTTTCTTTTGGTCGATCGATGAATGTAAAAATTAAAACCCATGCGTTGAATGCGAGAAAAATAATTTGCAGCCATGGCTTGAGCGGGCTTTTGAATGTATGCGCTTTTGGTTCTTTGATAAATAAACTCGTGGCAACTGTGAGTGAAAACATCAGCGTTAAAACAAAACCTGCGTACAACAACACTTTTTCAAATGAACCTGAAAGCGCCAGCACGATGCTGATGAGCACATGAAGCCAGACTGCAGCAACAGGAATGCCATGCTGATTTTTTTTCGATAATGGTTTCCACAATTTATGTTCTCTTGCCATTGCCCATGTAACACGTGGCCCCACCCACAAATACGAGCTCACTGTCGCGACCAATTGAATCGCGATGAAAATGCTCACCCATTTTCCGCCTGTTGAGCCGAGCAAATTTCCGAATGAAATAAATGTCACATCTTCTTTTCCTTGTAGCTCCACGACATTTGCATTTCTCAATAATACAAACTGAAACAAAATATAAGTTGCAGCAACAAACAGCGTGCTTGCTATCAATGCACGTGGAAGATTTTTATTCGGCTCATTGATTTCATCAGCGACATACGCAGCAGCATTCCATCCTGTATATGCAAACGAAACATACACCATCGACACTGCAAAGCCCGGTTTCAAAATTTCATGTTGCCACGAGCCTGAAAAATCAATCGCATTGCTTTTGCTTCCCGGTAACATGAAGCCAATAATAATCAGGCAAACAATAAAAACAACTTTGATAATCGTTGAAGAATTCTGAAACCTGCTGCTGTGCTTGATGGTGAAACTGTGCATCAAGCCAATTAATATAATCACTCCGACGGCAAGCCACACATTATTCTGCAAACCGAATGGTGAAAGATATTTTGTGAAAGCCATTGCTGCAAGCGCAACAGGCGCAGAAAATCCCACTATTAATCCTGCCCATGCTGATAAATATCCGAGCACCGGATGAAATAAACGCGAGAGATAAATATAATCGCCACCTGATTCCGAAAAATGCGTTCCGAGTTCAGCATATGCAAATGCGCCGAACAGTGCAAGCAAACCACCCGCAAACCAAAGCAATAAGATTGTCCATGTATTTTGCACCGACGATAATTGAAAACCAACACTCGTGAAAACGCCTGTGCCAATCATATTTGCCACAACAATCGCCGATGCAGTGTAAATGCCAATTTTCTTTTTCAAATCAGTTCCGGTTGATGAATGTGGTTACAATATCGTGCAAATTATTTACTTACTGCTTAACACTAATCACTTGCTACTTTTTTTGATACCGGCATTAGTTTTCATGGCATCATCGTTGCGCCTGTCCCGCATTATTGCGGGAACGCTCCGTTCATCAATTGTGCTACTATTGAGCTTCAGCCTGTGGATGGACGTCCAAAATTAATTTTATAGTCGCTGTTGCCAGACCTGTCAGGTTTTCAAAACCTGACAGGTCTTCTGAATCTTCAATTAGATTAAAAAATTAAGTGTATGGGTTGGAGCCTTCACCGAACGATAATAAAAAATTATTTATCTTAACCCACAATTTAACCAAGGCTATTTTATGTGGATTGATTTTATCGACTCGGTTTATTTCACGATTTTTTATCCCATCACATTAATTGTTTCAGTGCTGATTGGTTATAGCATCACCCGGCGATTGTATATTAAAAAGGGAAAACCATGGAAAGCTTCCGGAGTAGAAACATCTGTAATTGCGATTTTTGCTTTGCTGCTTTCATTCACGTTTCTTTCATCGAACAATTCCATGAAAAGCCGCGTAGACATCATGCATGAAACAACTGATGCTGCTGCAAACCTGCGCCGGCAGAGCCTTTTAACAGATGATACGGTTAAAGCAGCTACCAAAGAATACCTGATGAATTATCTGGAGATCATGCATGATTTTAAAAAGCACTATCTCAAAGGTGAAGATGAACTCATAAGAGATATTGAAACAGTGAACGGAAATTATCTGACCGAGATCACTGCTATTGGCAAATCAAGCGCTGCAGAAAAAGAAGAAGTGCTGAGATTGATGCCTTATTTCAATGAGCTGAATTCCCATTTTTATCGAATCCTCAGTTCTTACAACGAAAGGACACCGCATCTTATCATCATTTTATTAATTGTTTCCTCCTGGCTTATCGGTGTGCTGGTGGGATTTTTAAACGGCTTTCATGAAGAGCGTCATTATCTCGTACCGTTTATTTTTTTAGTGCTGGTCACATTGTGCATACAAACCATTCGCGATCTGGACAATCCTTATAACGGCACTATACAACCGAAGTTTGAAGATTTTGGGAAACAAAGAGATATCCTGATTCACAGTACGAGGTGAATAGTGAATCGTCAATGGTGAATAAATCTTGAAATCTATTGGTATATTCGACAGCTTCGCCGAGATTGATTTTATCTCCAAACCCAATTCAGTTAAACAGAAATTCTTTCTTAGTCATCTTCTTAATATTATTGCAAAATAATTAAAATAAAAAAATATGGCAATTGCAGTTGGCACAAAAGCTCCGGCTTTTAAATTATTCAATACAGAAAGAAAAGAAATTTCTTTAAATGATTTTGCAGGTAAAACTTTGGTGATACAATTTTTCCCTGCGGCATTCACAGGCGTTTGCACTGCACAGGTTTGTGCAGCCCGCGATGAGCTCAGTTTTTATAATCATATCGGCGCAACAGTGATTGGTGTTTCGGTAGATATGCCTTTTTCGCTGAAAGCATTCAAAGAAAAAAATAATATCACTTATGATTTGCTTTCTGATTTCAACAAGCGCATGATTCATGAATATGAAATGTATCAATGCAATTTTGCCTGCGATATAAAAGGTGTTGCGAAAAGAGGAGTAATAGTAATCGGGGCAGACGGTAATATTGCTTACGCAGAAGAAACTGCTAATCCTGGAGTGCAGGTGAATTTTGTGGCGCTGAAAGAAGCTTTGCAGGAATTGAAGTGAGAGTTTTTGGTCACAGAGAGCCGCGGAGATTTTTCACAGAGCTGCGCAGATAGATAGTCAAATAATTTAACTGCTTAAGCTATTCAGGGTTTTCATTGCTTCGTCAGTGTATTTCTTATCGACAAAAATATGGTCGTGATAATAAGCTGCAACTACATTGCAGCTTATCCCATTTTCAGATAATGCTTTGGAAAAAGCAGCAGTTAACCCAACTGCTTCCAGCGAAGAATGAACGGTTAATGTGATCCATGAAGCAACGAAAGAATAATCCAATTGTAAATAATCTGCTATTTCTTTTTTGATAATGATTGTATATCCTTCTGCTTCTTTAAAGAGCATGACTATGTCGTCAGGATTTATGTGCAGTAAATCTTGGACGGTACAAAAAACAAATTCGCCTTCATTATGTATCGGTTTCATTGTTCTTAGAAGCTTGTCTAAATCTTTTTCGCCTGACATTTTTTACTTGTCGTTTAAATAATTCTTCCCAATCAAAAATGAAAACTTGCCGAATTCAAATAATACAGCTCCATCTTCAGTTGCTTTTCCTTTTTTTGAACCGTTTTTAATTTCCATAAATGCATGATATGTATCTGTCAATTCTTTTGGATCTGTAACTGGATTGTTATGCGCAGGAAAAACTATTTTCAACTTTGGAACAAATGAAGATAATTTTTCAATGCTTTTTTCATAAGCTGCAAGATCAGTTCCTTCTGCAAAAAGCCAGATTGGGCCTTCATAAAAGCTGTCGCCCACCCACAAATAACCTGATTTTTCATCCAACAACGCAATCGCGTCCGGCGCATGACCGGGAGCGGCAATCACTTTTAATGTTCTGTCTCCTAAATTTATTTCATAACCATCATTAATAAATCTTGTAATGGCGAAAGGTTTGATTTTATAATTCGCAGTATCTCTTTTCGGCAATCGTTGCAGACAAAACGCATCTGGCTGCACTTCTTCTTTCACGATATCGTGAGCATATCCCTGCAGCGCATTTTTGCGTGTGAAATCTGTGTTCATGGCAAGGATATTATCAAATTCATGATTGCCGCCGACATGGTCAAAATGTGTATGGGAATTGAGCACAGTGAGTGGGAGCGTTGTCAATTCTTTCACTAATGCTGACATAGAATCTAATCCCATCCCCGTATCAAACAATAATGCTTTTTCTTTTCCCAGAATCAGATAAGAAATCACTTCCTGAAAATTGTAAGGTTCAACGATTGCATAAACGCTGTCGCCAACAAGGTACACTTTGAACCAATCTCTGTCGGTCTTGATTTCTTTTAATGCTTTTAATTCGGGTCTCAGCTCTTTGTCGCACCAGTTAGTAGTTGAAGAAGGCATTGGTTTTTTATTTGAACAACTATTGATGAAAAATACAATAGCAATGAATGTCAAAAATTTTATGAATGGAATTCTCTTATAAAAATGAATCATGGTTCAAGTTAAATTAAAATGAGTTTAAGCTATAAATAAATTGCTCAGTGAGTGTTCATTTTATTTTCCATCTCTGAAAAATTGAGATGAATGGATTGAAATTCGGGCTGCTGCAACATTCTGTCTTTATCGTTAAATCCATTTTCAACAGCTTTTAATAAATCATCTTCTGTTGCTTTGCTGTCATTTTTTCTTGCATTAATGATCGCTGAGAAATACCATGCTTCGCTGTTCATCGGGTCCGCCAGTTTATATAGTGTCACGAAATATTCCGCGCCGTCATTCTGATTGGAATGGATGAACTGATTGCTGATGGAATAAAATGCAAGTGATAGATAAGCGAGCAATCTGTTATACATCGCGCCTTCATCTGTTTTGGCTTTTGCTTTTTCGTTTAAATCTGCAATCGTGTTTTTCCAATAATTGATATCGCCGTTTTGAAATTCCTGCTGATAGATGGCTTTTGTTTTTTCTTCGGTTGCAAATAAATCCTGTGCATGTTGTTGTTGTTTTTGAAAAACAGGGTTTGCAGCAATGCTTGTCTGCTTTTGTTTGAAGAAATTTATTTCCTGGGTTAATCCGTCAAGCATGCTCATAGAAAGTTTGCATTCATCATCAGCTTTAATAAGACTATTTGCTGAGATAAATTCATCAATTCTTTTTTTGCTTTCTGAAATATAATTCTTGATGAAATGATTATCTGATGGAATTTGTTTGTTACGCATCGCGTCTAATAACAATCCTTCAAACGCAATGTTCATGGCGGTTTCCGGCGCCCACTCGTGTTTGCCATTGAAAAGGATTATCCGATGGCGAGTATTTGTTTTATCTAAATCATTGCAGAACGAAACAACATTCGTCATATTCATATCGCCGTCGCCGGCAAGCCCGGTGAAACTGAAATAGAAATTGCCTGCTGCAGTTCCGTCTGGTAATGCTGCACTATTAGCGATGACTGATTTTATTTCGGGATGAGTTAATGCAAGATATCCTGCGACTTTTGCGCCACCTGAAAAACCGCAAACATAAATTCTCGAAGCATCAATATTGATTCTTGTTTTTGTATCGGCAAATAAATGCTGCCAGATATTTTCTGCTATGGAATAATCATTGCCGTTTTTTGAATTGTTGCTACCGATGAGAATGAAACCAAATTTATCTGCCAGCGATTGATATTTGCTCAATGGAAAAATTCCACTCGCATGCGGGTCGAAAAAATAAATGACAGGCAATGGCTGATTGCTTTTTGTTACAGGTATATATAATGCATAAGATTGCGAAACATCGCTTTTACAGGAAATATTTTTTATCAGTTTGCCGATAGGAAACGTATCAACAGAAGGAGCAGGTAATACAACGCTATCTTCCGCAACAACAGTATTTGCTTCATTAGGAGCTTGATGATTTGCACATGCAACAATGCAGAGAATTGGTATTAATATTTTGAGAACATGGGTTTGCATGATGCTGCAATTTGCATAATAATTTTATATGGAAATCATTTTAAAATTGATAGACGAGCTGCACGTCATTGCGAGAAATGAAGCAATCTGAATTTAAATAGAAATCATTCGAGTCAAATAGGCAACCAAAGTATATTTAACACAGTATTCTTTACTTTTATAAAAATTATTCTCATGAAACAGAGCAAACATTCTTCCCTCATAGCTGCTTTTTTATTTTCTGCATTTTGTTTGTCCCAAAATTGTATTGCACAGACAACAACAGATAGCTCAGCGACAACAGATACATCAGTCAAGGTTCTTACAGCAAAACAAGAGAAGCAGAAAAAAAATGAGGAACTAAGGAATATTGCTCCGTCTGCTGGCAAGGCACTTGTTTATATTATTCGCCCCACCATTATGGCATTTGCGATTCCTATGAGAGTGGATTGTGATAGTTTTCAGATGGGATGGATTAGCGCAAAAACTTTTTTGTATACGATGCTCGACCCGGGAGCGCACACATTTAAATGCCTTGCAGAAAACGAGTTCCATCTTGACGCGAACCTCGAAGCAGGAAAAATTTATTATTATGAAGAACAAGTGAAGATGGGATTTGCCTACGCACGAACTAAACTGAAATTGCTGACAGAAGAAGAAGGTAAAAAGAAACTGGAGAAATGCACTATCTCCGGCAGCAACAGATATCCAAAATTCCCCTTATCAAAAGACCTTGAAAGAGAGCCGCCAAAGGATTGATGCTATGCTGCTGTTGTTGGTCAGGCGACAACAACGGCGAGAGCGTGAGAAAGTTTCAATTGAAATCATTTTAAGATTTCTTAGGGAGTTGCACGTCATTGCGAGGAAAGAAGCAATCTGAATTTTGAATAAGCGCAGATTGATTTTTTCAGCCATTGTTGGTCTACGACAAACAATGGCATGAGCATTTTTAAAAGTTATCCATAGGTTGTGCATATGAATTTGCTAAAAAATGTAGCTTGTTTTGCAAAACCCGTTAAATTTGAAACTGAATGGATAACAAAATCGGCATATTTTCATTTTTTGCAGGCGCAGGATTTTTAGACTTGGGCTTTGAAACGACAGGTCAATTTGAGACTTTATTCGTGAATGAATATCATAAAGCCTTCGCTGATATTTATGTTTCATCAAGAGAAAAGTTAGGGATTGAAAAGCCTCGTTTTGGATATCAGGTTGCAGACATAACGGAAAATCTAACTAATTTAAATTCTTTATGGTTGTCACAGAATTTAAAAGAAGCAAGAAAAAAAAATGACATTATCGGCTTCATAGGTGGGCCGCCTTGTCCAGATTTTTCAGTCGCAGGAAAAAACAAAGGTCACAAAGGAGAGAATGGAAAATTGTCTGGAACTTATGTTGAATTAATTTGTCGCAATAAACCTGATTTCTTTTTGTTCGAGAATGTGAAAGGTCTTTATAGGACTACAAAACACAGAGAATTTTTTGAAGGGATGAAAACGAAATTGATTGGTGAAGGTTACTATATCACTGAAAAATTGATTAATGCAATAGAATTTGGCGTGCCACAAGATAGAGATAGAATTATTTTGATTGGGTTTAAGCGGAACACTTTAGGTGATTTAGGGTTTAAACTGAATGGCTCGCCAATCATAAAGAATTTTAATTGGGAAAATAATACTATTTATAAAGCAAAGGATGTTTTCTCAATGAGTTGGCCCAAATTGGAGAAATTCATAGAATTTTCAAGTAAGCCCAAGCCTCTAAATATTCCCAAAGAATTAACAGTAGAATATTGGTTCAAAAAAAATAATGTTGAGAGACATCCCAATGCAAAAAACTACTTCATGCCTCGGGCAGGATTGGAAAAATTTAAAATAATTGACGAAGGCGATGATTTGAAAAAATCTTATAAACGCCTTCATCGTTGGCGTTATTCGCCAACAGCTGCATACGGAAATAATGAAGTTCACTTACATCCTTATAAAGCAAGAAGAATCTCTGCTGCAGAAGCTCTGGCAATTCAATCTTTGCCAAAAGAATTTGTAATTCCTCAAAATATTTCACTTACTGATATGTTTAAGACAATTGGAAATGGCGTTCCTTATTTGGCTGCTAATGGTCTTGCGAAAAATATTATAGATTTTATTTACAATAATCCTATTAAGGACCTGAAAGTTTCATATGAACAAATTGACAGCAAGTAATATAGCATCATTCATTAATCAGTTAGATAAGAAAGCAGCTTATAATTATTTGGACCCTAAAAATAAAGGGCTAATTCAAATTGTTGAAGTTGAGTTGCCAGAAGGTCCCATAAAAATAAAACGGTGGAATCCTACAAAGAAGCAAACTCCTTCAAGTAAAAAAATAGAGCCAATTTCAACGGAAATGATTTGGCGAATTGCAAATGCATTTTCGCCAAATCAGCCAATAAATTTTGATAGAGTTCTTGCAGGTAGTTATAATACAAGAAGTGTACTCGAGTCTTTGCTTGCTCATACATCACAATTTTATTATTGTTATCCAGGAAGGATTGAAGACAAAGGCGGTACAACGAAAATTAAAGATGGGCACAAACATTTAATCTGGTTGCCAGACAATCCTCACCAACAAGGTATTTCAATGAAGACAGAAACCTCTGTCCATATATCTGAAATACCTTCCATTGATATTTATTATGACCCTGTTACTTTACCAGATGATATTTTAAATCCAACAATAGATGTCAATATTCAAAAGAGACATGCGCAGATACAGTTCTTGTTATATAAAATCGGATATCAACTTGGTTATTCAACCTGGATAGCTCAAAATGACAAAGGAATAAAATATCAAGACAAAAAATTCGGCGAGTATGAGGGAATTGTTTCTTCGCTAAGAAACAAAAATAATCTTATAGGTAAATTTGAAGAGGCAATCAGTTCGGCTTTGCTCATCGATTGTATCTGGTTTAAGAATGGTTCTTTAATGCCCGCTGTTATGGAGATAGAACATTCTACGGGAGTAAATAGTGGTTTGTTAAGGATGAAAAAATTATATAATCATATTTCCAATTTTAAAACAAGGTATGTTATTGTGGCTTCAGATGATGATAGAGATGAAGTAATTAGAAAAGCTAATGCTAAAGATTTTGCGGATTTAAATACTCGTTTTTTCTCCTACTCCGCTGTTGAAGAATTATACGCATTATGTCAAAAAAGAAAACTGAAAGGAGTAACCGAAGAATTCCTCGATTGTTACATGGAACCAATTCTCGTGAATTAATTTTTATCGTCCTTTGATTATTTACAGCAAACATTTTCTCACGAAACTCGCGGAGAAAACTAAAGCTCAATAGTAGCACTACCGATGAATGGAGCGTCGCAACGATGCTCAATCGGAGTTGGGATGCTGGTACCATAATAGTTCTGAGTTAAGAGTTCAGAGTCGGGAGTATGTTCCAAACTCTGAACTCCCGACTCTGAACTTTGAACTCGCAACTTCAAACTCACTTAAGGTATTTATCAAACCACGCTATCCATCTCTCCAATCTGTCGCGCTGGTAGCTTGGCACGCTGATGCCATGGAACTGTCCGGGATAGATGATGAGCTGTGTGGGCACGCCGAGTGTGCGCAGCGCCTGATACATTTGTTCGCTGCCTGCGGTGGGCACGTTGAAATCTTTTTCGCCGCTGAAAAAAAGTGTGGGCGTTTTTATTTTGTCGGCTTTGAGCAGCGGGTAAGAAATCTTGATGTACGTGCTCATGCTTTTCCACGGCGGCCCGATTTCATTATTGTATTGATTGATGTATTGGTCAACGCCATAAAGCGAAAGCGTGAAACCCGTGCCTGCGCCACTGCTCGCGGCTTTGAAGCGTGTGTCGGAAGCGATGAGATAATCGGTGAGTATGCCGCCATAGCTCCATCCTGCTACGCCGAGTTTATCGGGGTCGGCGATTCCTTTTTTGATGAGGTAATCAATAGCGCCGTGCAAGTCGATGACTTCTTTGTTGCCCCAGTCGGCAGAAATTATTTTGCAAAACGCCAATCCCCTTCCGTTGCTTCCGCGATAATTTACGGCAACAACCTGATAACCGCCCGCAGCAAGCATTTGCCTGGATAAATCAAAACCAAATTCATCCTGACCGACAGGACCGCCGTGAATGAAAAGTATAGTTGGCAATTTTTGATTCGCAGTTGCATTGGCAGGGCGATATAATAATCCGGAAACATTTGTGCCATCACTGCTTTTTGAAGTGAAGCCTTCAACAGTGGCAAGCGAAAGTGGTGCAAGAAAATCATCAGTGTGTTTGGTGAGCTTTCTTGTCTTGCCATTTTCGAGTGCATAAATTTCTGCAGGCGTTTGCGGGTCGCTCATCGATACAAGCCATTCACCATTTGGTGTGGGTTCAATAGCGGTGAATGCGCGTTCGCCATCAGCGATTTTTTTCATCGCGCCATTTGCGACAGAAAAACTCGCAACATATTGTTGTCTGTCGTCTTCAACCAATGCAATAATAGATGAACCATCTTTCGACCATTGTGGGTCGATCACAGGTCTGTCGATAGCTTGTGATAATAATTTCGGTTCGCCGCCATCTTTAGAAACAATGGCAAGAACAGATTGGTCATACATTAAATAATCTGCATCACTTGTGCTGCGTGTGTATGCAATCCATTTTCCATCGGGACTCCAACGAGGAGAGTTGTCAACACCAGTCCATGTGGTGATTTGTTTTGCAGTTGAACCAGGTTTCGCATCGATAACAAAAATATCAGAGTTCTCATTTTTATCAGGGTCTGCAGTTCTATTGCTCACGAATACGATTTGAGTTCCATCAGGATTCCATGCTGCCTCTCCTTCATTATAATTTCCACGGGTAAGTGTATCCAGTTTTTTAGTGGTGATGTCGAAGACATATAAATGTGTGTAGAGTTTTTTGTAACGATAACCTTCCACATCTTCTTTGTATTGATAGCGATCGATGACAAAAGGTTTTGTCGTTTTTATTTTGCTGGTGTCTTCAGGTTCTTTATCAGTAATAGTTAATAATAATTTTTTTGCATCAGGGCTCCATGCATAATCATTCACACCGTTTTTTATATCAGTCAGTTTTTTTCCTTCACCACCGCGTCGGTCCATCAGCCACACTTGTGATTCTTTGCTATCCTGACGAGAAGAAAGAAATGAAATGTATTTTCCATCAGGGCTGAATTTGGCGTTGCTTTCGCTTTCTGCATCGCTCGTGAGCTGAATGGTTTGTGTTCCGTCCCAGCTCACCATCCACAAATCTGTGCTGCGCTTATCTTTTAATGAATCAACGGAAGTAAGTGTATAAACAATCCAATTTCCATCGGGAGAAATTTGTCCGCTGCCGACATAAGGCAGACGATAAATATCAGCGGGTTTCAACATTCGTTTTGCAGGTTGCGCTGAAATATACAATTGTACAAATGCAAGAAAGGAGAGTAGTAAAAATAGTTTTCTCATAAACAGTTTGATTAAAACCCAATATAAGAAAGTTTCACGCAACGAGCGCAAAGAATACAACGGGAATAAAGTTTAATTAGTTATCCTTACATGTTTTTGCTGATAAATTAGAATGACAAAATCCGTTGTCTCTTTGTATTCTTTGCGCTCGTTGCGTGAAATTAATTTGTGAAGGTTTTCAAAAAACTGAGATAAATATTTGTTCGTACGAAAAATTTCCTATCTTTAACCTATGAAACAGGAAAAGAAAGAAAACGACAATAAAATGGAACCAACAAAATCTGAGCTGGAGATTTTGCAGGTTCTATGGAAACACGGTCCGTCGACTGTTCGTTTTGTGAATGACACATTGAATGAAGAGAAACGTGCCGTCCAATACACTTCTACATTAAAGCTGATGCAGATTATGGCAGAGAAGGGAATTTTGAAAAGAGATGAAAGCAGCATGAAGCATATCTATATTCCTGCGATGGAAGAACAAAAGACAAAAGGATTTTTATTAGAAAGATTTGTTGATTCGATGTACAATGGTTCTGCCAGCAGTTTAATGATGCAATTGCTCGGCAATAAGAAAACATCGAAGAAAGAATTGGAAGCGATTAAGGAGATGTTGAAGAACATTGATAAAAAATAATGTTTGTTGTTTTTTGTTCGTTGTTAATTAGCGGCAAGAAACTCAAACTATGAACTACAAACCATAATTATATGCATTTATTAAGCAATGAAACAATGCAGGCGATTTGCTGGACATTAATCCATTCTCTGTGGCAAGGCTTGCTGCTGGCTGTTTTGGCGGGCATCGTGATTATGCTCACAAAAAAATCAAGTTCTGTGATCCGGTATAATAGTTTGGCTGTGTTGTTTTTTTTATTCATCGCAGCGACTTGTTTCACTTTTGCCAGACAATATAATAATGCATCAATAAACGATAAAGTTGCTGTAATAAATCCTGCAAATAATGATTATGTCAGACAAGTTATCATAACTGAAAATTCGCCTGTTACTGATGTTCATATTGAAAAAAGTTTTCTCGAAATATTTATCAGTTATTTTAATGAACATGCTTCGCTCGTAGTAATGATCTGGTTTATCGTATTGAGTGTGCAATTAATAAGATTGATGGCGAATGCAGGATATGTTCAGCGTATCAGGCATTATAAAACACATGCTCCGTCTGAATATTGGAAAATAAAAATGCGGGAACTTGCGGAGAAGCTGAACATCAAACAAAAAGTTCAATTGCTCCAGTCGGAAATCGTGAAAGTGCCTGTGATGGTTGGTTTTTTGAAACCGGTGATATTATTTCCATTTCAATTGATGACGCAATTGCCGCCAGAGCAGGTCGAAGCTGTTTTGCTTCATGAACTCGCCCATATCAGGCGCAAAGATTATTTCTTGAACATGTTGCAAAATCTTGCTGAGATTATTTTCTTCTTTAATCCCGGTGTGCTTTGGATTTCATCATTAATAAAAGATGAAAGAGAAAACTGCTGTGATGATATTGCCATCGGCGAAACAAAAATGAAGAAAGAATTTGTTCATGCTTTGGTTTCCTTTCAGGAATATCATTTATCCGGCTCAAAATATTCATTGGCATTTCCGGGAAGAAAAAACCATTTGCTGAATAGAGTAAAAAGGATTCTCACTAATAATAATAAAACACTGAACAATATGGAAAAAATTTCATTGGCATCCGGAATTGTCGTTATTGGTTTAATAACGATTGCTTTTAAACAAGCTGTGCAACAAGACACTATTAAAAAGCAACCTGCGTCGCACGCCATTCAGGCAATGGGAATTATTAATGATACAGTTCCTGATAAAAATTCGATTAGCAGATTTGAGTTCAATGGGACAATTGAAGGAAAGAAATATAAGATTAAAGAAATTAATGGTAAAGTGGAAGAACTATATGTTGAAGGAAAAAAGATTCCTGGTGAAAAAATTGGCGATTATCGGGAATTTATAGACAAACTTCATACTGATGCAAAAAAGCAGCAGGACGAATTGCAAGCGCAGAATGCTTTAATGGAAAAACAAAGAGCGGAACTTATTTTGAAAGAAGACCAAATGAGAAAAGTGCAGGACGAGTTGAATGCACAGCAAGACAAGAAAGTAAATGAAGCTGATATTATCAAACTTAAGGCAGAGCAGGAAGAATTAAATGCAAGAATGGAAGCAATGAAAAATGATGAAGCAAAGATAATATCAGACGAACAAGCAAAAAAATCGAATCAGGAGATGAGGCTTGAATTGAAAAGACAAAACGAACAGTTATTGATGTTGTCTGAGCAATTGCAAAAAAGGCAATATGAGCTGAAAGAAGAATTTAAATCACTTCAACAGAAAGATCAAAAAAAGCAGAACGAAATATTAAACAAACAAATACTTGATTTGAAAAATGAGCAATTGCAGATTCAGCAACAGCGATTGAAAATAAACAAAATGCTTTTGGATTTTAATGGCAGAAACTCAGCAATGTTGGCTGAACCTGTTGCTCCTATTAAAATAGAGCATGACCCTCTGTCAATTGTTGTTGAAGACCCAATCGTAGTTGAGGATCATGCGCCGATTCCGGTAGTCTCTGATAATCCAACTGTAGATGGTATCATTGCAGATTTATTTGCTGCAAACGTAATTAAGAACACAGATGATTTATCTTTTACGTTGAACAGCGAACTGCTGAAAGTAAATGGAGTTGTTCAGCCAAAAGAATTGCACGCAAAGCTGAAAGAAAAGTACATTAAAGGAAAGAAAGATCATGTGATGTATTCTAAGCATGGAGGTTCAGCTCATACTGAGGTAATAACCGATTCTGAATAATATCAGTGTAAGAAGTTTTTGCATTTTTGAAAAGCAAATGCCAAACGTTCCAAAGGAATGTTTGGCATTTTAATTTGAATCATTTTAATTTTCAACTTCAACAATTGTTTCAACTTCCACTGCTGTATTCCATGGGAGTGAATACATGCCGACTGCGCTTCGTGCATGTTTTCCTTTCTCACCAAAAATTTCAACCATCAGGTCACTGTATCCGTTGATGACTTTTGGCTCGTCGAAAAAATTTTCTGTGCAATTCACCATGCCGAAAACTTTTACGATCCTTTTTACTTTGCTTAAATCACCTAACTCATCTTTCAGAACACCTAAATGCGCAATGGCGGTTAATCGAGCAGCATAATAACCTGAATCGATGGTTAAATCTCTTCCGACTTTCCCGGTCATAAAAGTTCCATCCGGTCTTACAGGGCCTTTGCCTGAAAGATATAATAGATTGCCAACTCTCACGCAGTGCACAAACGATGCAACAGGTTTTGGCGTTTTCGGAAGCTGTATGCCAAGCTTTTTCAGATTGTCTTCAGGAGTTTGTGCAATAGCGCTATTTGAAAAAATATACGCCGCAAAAAAAATTAAAGAATAAAATATTTTTCTCATGTAAGTAAATTAAAAGAAGATATTTAGTATGATGATATTATTAAATGTACAATGTTTGCTGCTAAAAAAGAGTATCTGTTGTAATAATTACAACTTTATATTCACCGCGAACATCACATTGGTGCTTGCCATGGGGAAAAGAAAATTTTCGGTAATTAAGCTTCCTCCATAAAAATACGAATAGGTGTACCCGTTAGGTTCATATTTTTTGTTGAATAGATTATTCACCTGAAAAATAAAATTGGTTTCTTTGATTGTTTTTGATTTGATGGTATAGCTCATTCTCAAATTCTGCACATAATAACCATTCAGCTTTCTGTCTTCATGCTGCGAGTTGTCCAAATATTCTTTGCTCACATATTTGCTGATAAGATTCAGCTCATAATTTTTAAAAGGAATAAAATTGATAGACATGCCTCCAACCGTTGAAGGAGAAAATGCAATATCCGGTTCGTTATATGAAAAACTTTTTTGGCCGCCGTTATCATAATCATCAATGAACTCTGTATAATTTTTTACTTTGTTCCTGCTGAAAGCAATATTGGCTGCAATGTTCACCCAGCTCGTAAGCTTAATGCTTCCCTGCAATTCAACTCCCAGGCGATAGCTATTTGGAATGTTGACGCGTGTGTATTCTCCTACATCATTTATTTTTCCATTCAGTACCAACTGGTTTTTATAAAGCATATAATATCCCGTTGCGCTCAATGAATATTGCGAATTTTTTTTCTCAATGCTCAATTCAAAATCGTGTAGTTTTTCAGGTTTGGGCAATTCATTTTGATTGGCTTCAAAATCGCCGCGATTGGGTTCATGGTTTCCGAGTGAATAAGAAAAATAAGCGAGCCAATCGTGATTGCTGTAAGTGATGCCGGCTTTTGGATTTAAAAAATTGTATTGAGGATTCACTTCAATCGAAGGATTATCTTCAAAACCATTGATGTGATAATTGATAGTGCGGAACTGAAGGTCTGCAAATGCAGTGAAGTGCTCATTCAATTGCTGTTGCAATTTTGCATACAAATTGAAATCGGTTTTGTGAGCTGGAACATTATAATATTCATAACCTTCAGCAACGCCGCCATTTTGCGCCCAGTTCACCAATCCATAATGCTTGCCGTTATATCTGTCCCATCCGCCGCCAACTGTGAGTTGTATGCCTTTGTTTTTATATTGGAAAGAAAAAATGCCTCCGTAAAAATAATTGTCGAGCCATTTTTGGCGGATTAGATCAGTGCTTGAAATCGTATCACTGCCAACAACAACAGGAGATAAACCATAATCGCTGTATGATTGCTGATTTTTATATTCTTCATAATAACCATAACCTCTCGATAAAAAAGCTGCAACATTCAAACTCAGTTTTTGATTGAACTGATGATTGAAAAAAAGCTGATAATGATTTTGCCAGTAATTATCTGTTTGATTTTTGTAAGTGAAATAATTATAAGTCCGGTTGTTTGAATTGTAGAGGTTCAATGAATCTTCCTGCGTGAAATATAATGAGCCGACATTGTTTGCATAATGATTATCTAATGCAGCTTTGTCGCCATTTATTTTGGCTTCAGGAATTCCGTTCCATGCCTGATAAGTTTTTTCGTAGCCTGAAATGATATTGAAACGCAGCGATGATTTTTTGCTGTAATAAGCCGCTGATAAATAAAGCGATTTCAAATCGCTGGTTGCTCTGTCAATATATCCGTTGCTGCTAATGCGCGACAATCTTGCATCCAGCGTGAAATGGTCATCGATTAATCCAGAACCAACTTTCACAGTGTTCTTCCAGGTATTAAAAGAACCATAGCTATTGTTTATTTCCGCATAAGCTTTGTCGTTAAATTCATTGGTAGAAAAATTAATCGTTGCGCCAAATGCGCCTGCACCATTTGACGAAGTTCCGACACCACGCTGAATCTGAATGCTGTTCACGGATGAAGCAAAATCAGGAAGGTCGACAAAATAAATCGACTGGTCTTCTGCATCATTATACGGAATCCCGTTCAGCGTCATGCTAATTCTTGTCGCGTCTGTTCCGCGGATATAAATTCCCGTGTAGCCGACACCGTTACCTGCATCGGAGTTAATAACAACAGAAGGAGTTTGATTTAAAATAAAAGGCAAATCCTGCCCGAGATTAGCTTTCTCGATTTCTTTTTTAGTAATGTTTGTTTTGGTGAAAGGCGCTTTTTCTCCGGCACGCAATGCTCTCACTTCAACAGGCTGAAGAAATAGCTGAATCGGTTCTAAAGAAATTAATAATAAATCATCCGTTGAATTTATTTTCGCCTGATACAAACGATAGCCAATACTCGTAATTTTTATCTCCTCATTTTTCAGGTTGATCTTTTTGAATTCAAAATAACCCGAATCGTTTGTGAAAGTTGTGGCGGCATGTTCTATCTCAACAGTCGCATTCGGAACAGGAATTCCCAATTGCGCATCCACCACTTTTCCTTTTAATTGATTTTGCGAAAATGCAATTTGTGAAATTGTAAAAAGCAAAATTCCTAAAAGCAGCGTTCTCATTGTAAGACTTTTAAAATTTAAAAACCATTCAAATGAGAAATAAGGAATTAGAAATAAGGAATGAGAAGGTTAAGTCGCGAGTTGTTTCCCTTTCTAATTTCTAATTAATTATTTCTGATTTCTAATTCTGTCAAGGAAATAGCTGCGTAGGCGAAAAAATGGAGCATGTTTTGAGCACCTTCCCTGCGCAGGCATTACCCTGTTCAGGTTCTACGGGTATTATCTCAGCCTTGACCGCTTTTGGCGGGCTCAGCACCCCGAGGAATCTGAGAAATCTTTGCAAAGGTAGGAGAAAAATTTATTCAAGGCTGTAACATTCTGCAAATACTGCCCGTCTGATTCACGAACCGGGCTTCTGCTTCGTGCAACATTATTAATTTTGCTGTGACTTTACTTAAAACTACGTATATGGTTAAAATCATTTTTTCTGCTGCGCTTCTTTTCATCAGCATTTTCTCCTTCGCTCAGGATAATAAAGTTGTTAATGATAAAAACGCTCAAAAGCGCAATGTGAGCGGGTTTCATGCCATCAGGATTTCCAATGGGATTGATCTTTATCTGGCTCAGGGTGATGAAACGGTGGTAGTAAGCGCTTCCGATCTGGAAGTCAGAGAGCGCATTAAAACAGTAGTTGAAAATGGTGTGCTGAAAATTTATATTGAGAACAGAGATGGTTTTCATTGGAATTGGGGCAACCAGCACATGAGGGCTTATGTTTCTTTCAAAACGCTCGACAACCTCGAAGCTTCCGGCGGTTCTGATGTATTTACGCAAGGTGCTATTAAAGCAGATAAACTAAGAGTAGGTCTTTCCGGTGGCAGTGATTTTAAAGGAGAAGTGAATGCCAGCGATTTAGATATTCACCAAAGCGGCGGAAGTGATGTTCATATTTCCGGAACTGTTGCAAACCTTAATATAGACGCAAGTGGCGGCAGCGATTTTCATGGAGCTAATCTCTCAACGGATTTTTGCAATATAGATGCGAGTGGCGGCAGCGATATGGATGTGAACGTGAGCAAAGAACTCAATGTGAGCGCAAGCGGCGGCAGTGATGTACATTATAGAGGCAGTGCAGTAATAAGAAAAATGAGCACGAGCGGTTCGAGCTCTATTTCTAAAAAAGGTTCGAGATAAAGGATGATTTATAAAGGATAACCGAACATTAAATTCTAACAGAACAAAAAAATAACATGAAAAAATTAATCTTAGCTATCAGCAGCATGTTCATTTTGGCTGCAGCAATTGCGCAGGACAAAGTCGTGAACGACCCAAACGCGCAAGTGCGCAATGTGTCTTCGTTTCACGGAATCAGTGTGGCAACCGGCATTCATTTGTACCTTACTCAAGGCAATGACGAAAAAGTTGCGGTGAGTGCAGACACAAAGGAATATAGAGACAAGATTGTGACAGAAGTTGTAAATGGTGTACTGAAAATTTATTATGATAATAATCATAACTGGTATGGGAATGATAACAACCATAAAAACCTGCGTGCTTATGTTTCCTGCAAGATGCTCGATGAGCTGAGAGCAAGTTCCGGTGCGCATGTAGATGTTGACGGAACCATTCAGTCAGGAAATCTGGCGCTCGATTTTTCAAGCGGCGCATCTTTCAAAGGAAACGTGAATGTGAAAGGTATAAAGATTGATGCCAGCAGCGGTGCGCATTCCATGATTTCAGGAACTGCGGATGAAGCAAGAGCTTCCACAAGTAGCGGCAGTCGCATTGATGCAGGATCATTGGTAACAAACGAATGCGATGCTGATGCAAGCAGTGGCGGGCATATAGAAGTGACAGTGAACAAATCGTTCAGTGCAAGTGCCAGCAGTGGTGGCCATATCGATTATAAAGGCGATGCTTCTATTAAAACAATCAATACAAGCAGTGGTGGGAAAGTGTCGAAGAAATAATTGAGTTCAGAGTCGGAAGTTCAGAGTTATGACTCTTAACTCTGAACTCAGAACTAATCAATCTGTGGCTAAAATTTTAAAACAACTGATATGAAAAAAATATTTCTCCTCCTCAGTTCTACATTCATTTTTATTGCAGCAAATGCGCAACAAAAATTAATCGACGACCCGAATGCGCAATCGCGCAAATTAAATGCAAGCTTTCATGCCATTGCAGTTTCAAATGCGATTGATTTGTACCTGACCCAGGGAAATGATGAAGCAGTTGCAGTGAGCGCGGCGGATAGAGAAGATATTCCGCGCATTATTACGGAAGTTGACAACGGCGTTCTGATCATCAGGTTTGAGAATAAAACGTGGGGGTGGTTCAAAGGCAACAGAAAATTGAAAGCCTATGTGTCATTCAAAAACATCGACAGGCTTCATGCATCAGGCGCGAGCGATGTCCATATTCAGGGAACCATCAGTTCAGACAAGCTGGAAGTTCATCTGAGCGGCGCGAGTGATATGAAAGGAGATTTGAAAATAGGGGACCTGAGCATGGACCAATCCGGTGCATCAGATGCGACTATCACAGGAAGTGCAACGAACATCAGCATCAGTGTGAGCGGCGCAAGTGATGTGAAGGCTTATGATTTCGTGACGGAGAATTGCACGGCGCGTGCATCAGGGGCTTCTGACATTCATATTACCGTGAACAAAGAATTGAATGCACATGCAAGCGGTGCAAGTGATATCAACTATAAAGGAACAGCAGTTATCAAAGAATTGCATTCAAGCGGCGCAAGCAGTGTGTCGAAGAAAGGTTGAGTAGTTGAGAATTCACCAATTGATAATTGGTTCGCGAGAAATAATTTTGAATTTATAAAGCAAGAAATTTTTTGAATAGCTCCGGGCTTCAGCCCGGAGTTTTTTTATAGGATTAGGTAGAATAAACGTCATTGCCGACCAAAAAAATAGCAAATAGTCATCGTCATTTCGAATCCCGCAGCATGAGATTTAAAATATCAGTAAGTTTTGCGGGATGAGAAATCTGTTGCCTTTAATCTGGTCAGATTTCTCACTTCGCCATAAGATGGTGATAAAGCAAATTCGTTCTGGCTTCGTTCGAAATGACGCAGCTTCTTGCCTTTATTCTACTTAACTCTAATTTTTATTAGTGAATGTGTTCTTGATTTTTAGTAGTTGGTCAGGCGGCCACAACACGAGCGGTATTTAGTCTAACTCTTTTTTATGCCAATCTATGATGTTTCTTTCTTTGGATGAAAATTCCACACCGACAAGAACTATTTTTTTACCTATGGTTTGATATGGCTCATAATATTTTTTCTCAATTATTTGACAAATGGAATTCTTATTACCCACCTTAAATTCCAAAATAAAAACAAAATTGTCTGTTTCAACAACTGTATCTATTCTGCCTTGGTTTGTTGCTTGCTCTGATAAAACATTAAATCCCAAAATCTCCAAAATTGTATGGATATTACTATGATAATAGGATTCATTTTTGCTCCAATAATATGGGTGTGCAGAAAAATAAGATTTCAATATCTTGAAAAATAACTCAAGGTTATTTTCAATCAAAGATTTTTTTAATTCACCCCATTTAATATTAAGATTGAAAGTCGGTGTTTCCTTTTTCAAACTTTGAAAGAAACTTGTTATTATGTTAATTAATCTAGCTGCCTTGTATGCAAATTCTTGACTTGAATATATTTTGAATCTTGAGTTCAACTCAAAAAAATCTTGGAATGCATTTTTTGTTTTTATTGTGTAATAATAATTTTTATCACTAATGGTTATGCATTCGATTTCTGAATTAACCTGCAAGAAACCTCCGCTTGGTAAACTAAAAGAATAAACAGTATTTGGATCTATTTGTAACTCTAAGTCTTTGAATTCATTGTTATGAAGGTTCGAAATGTTCTCTGATTTTATTAAAATATCTTTTAGCCGCGCATGATTTTCAATTGTTGTTGTTTCGAGCCAGTTTGTGAAAGTATCTATATCAAAAAGCTCCCTATTTGAACTAATTATAAGTCTTTTGAATTGGTTGCTTTCAATTTGTTTTTTTAATTCGGCAAGCGCAAAACAAACATGCCAGTGAATTGCATCTGTAATCAAAAGGCTCATTATACTGTAGTGAATTATAATAATTGCAATTTAGTTTCTTTAAGAAGACCTGCCCACAAAACCAAAAGCTACTTATTCAGAAAGCCTATTTTCTTGTGAAAGGGAGTTGCGCCTCCGTCCGCCGCGGCGGATATGAGCCCGGTGAGCTACTGCTGTAATTCTATAAATAAAAAAGGAACACTTTTGATGTTCCTTTTTTCCGTTAGTTGCGAAGGGAGGGTTCGAACCTCCGACCTTCGGGTTATGAGCCCGACGAGCTACCGCTGCTCTACTTCGCGATGTGGACGGCGAAATTACGCCGATTTACATTCGCCACCAAATAATTATACTTCCTTTTTAAAAAACCCATCCTTAACC
>DATGIX010000168.1:0-6527 GCA_035295505.1 Puia sp.
TCGTAAGTAAGTATGTTATAATCTGCGTCTTCTTTAATATCATTCCTGAAATCAACGTGAGATTGAGATGGAGAGACTTCGCTGAACAAAGTTTTTGCATCTTCTGCTTTTTGTGTGCATGCTGAAAAAAGCATGATTGAAAAAGGCAAAAGCAACAATAAGCAAAAACACTTCGAAGCAGCAGTTAGCAATGGTTTAAGTTTGAATCTTTCGCGTTAAAAGTATTCGCTTTTTTTGAATTTTATTAATAATGAAAGTTAAGTTTGATTTAACTGCTGCACGATGCGAATAATGTACAAGAGCATAATCCCGCATTGCTACAAGACACGCAGCAAAAAAGCTTAAGAAGTGTAATATCGTTTGCTACAAATGCTAAGCCTTAACCCAAACGCTGTTCAAAATAATAAAGAATCAAAATTTCAATGTGCCAGGTAAATATTTTTCTACAAGATTTTCATAGTATGGCTTCAGTTCATTCCAATTTGGAGGTACAGGATTTTTTGAATACAAATCATAAGGATTAAACAGGTCAACCCACTTGAACATTTCACGGTCATGGGCATCCAATAAATGAGCATAAGCATTTTCGCGATGCTGAGGATAAAAGGAGTGATAGCGCAACATATATAATGCTGGTTCAGGCAAATGATCCTTCACCATATGATAAACATATTCATCGTGGCCCCACGACATGTGCACATTTTTCAGACCGCAGTTTGGAGAATAAATACCATGTTTTGTATTATATCTCTCATCGCTGATATCAGGGTTATTTGCAAAAAATTCAGAGTAGACGATTTTATCAGAGAATGCACATCCAACAGGAAATGTATCTCCAACAACAGCCCATTGTGGTTCGCCAAAAAGACAGAGCACCTTCCCCATATCATGCAACAATCCTGCTAGCACCATCCAATCCGGATGACCATCTCTGCGAATAGCTTCGGAAGTTTGCAGCAAATGCTGGAATTGATCCAAATCAGTATCCGGATCTGAATCATCGACTAATTGATTAAGGAATTGAAATGCATCCCAAACAGGCATTTGTTTTTTATCGAAATTCAAAAACTGTTTCTCTTTCTGAAGCACAAAATCATAAGTCTGATAAGTATGGTTTAGCCTGTAGAATTCACGAACCGTCGCTCTTTTCGGGTCGTCATAATTCCTGAATTCTTCTTTGTTTTTTTCCTTCGCAACAGTTCCGGGCTCAGGATAGCGCTCGAGCACATCATCTTCCCAAACATCAAGGCTGCTCAATGGATTCGACTCATTTTGATTTTGCATAACAGATTTTTTTGGACACAAATAGCAATACAACACTAATTTCTAAATTTTAATTCTCTCTTTATATAAAACCAGGGTGTTTATTTACGAAACCGTTTTCGTAATATTAACTTTACATAGCAGAAGCCGGAAGGAAAATCTGGTTTTCTATTTTCTTAAAATCATTTATGCCGCAAGTCACTCTACGAACATTGGCAGAACAGCTTCAATTATCACCCGGTACTGTTTCAAAAGCGCTGAGAGATAGTTATGAGATCAGTGAAGAAACCAAGAAAAAAGTACTGAGCCTCGCCAAAAAAATGAATTATGTTCCTAATGCTTATGCAAGCAGCTTGCGCAAAAAGAAGAGCAATATGATTGCGGTGGTTTTGCCTGAAGTAGCAGATAGTTTTTTTTCTGTTTGTATTAACGGCATTGAATCGATCGCCCAGAAGAAAGCGTACCATGTGCTTATATATTTAACGCATGAAAATTTTCTGAAAGAAAAATCCATCCTGCATGATTTTAAAAGTGGTCGAGTGGATGGAGTGTTGTTATCTGTTACACGAGAGACAAAAAATGCCGAACATATTTCAGATTTGCAGTCGAGCGGAGTACCCATTGTATTTTTCGACCGGGTTCTGGAAGAAATTGAAACAGCAAAAGTTTGCACCGACGATTTCGAAAGTGGCTATCTCGCTACAAAGCATCTCATTGAAAAAGGCTGCAAGAATATAGCATACTTATCTATTTCCAAAGACCTTGCTATCGCTAATGAACGCATGAAAGGCTACGAGAAGGCACTTCTGGATAACAAGCAACAGGTGAAAGACAACAATCTTATTGCATGCACAAATGACGAAGAACATAATTATGAGCTGATAAAAAAACTACTCTCACAAAAAGCCAGGCCTGATGGTATCGTTGCTTCTGTTGAAAAATTTATTATCACATTGTATCAGGTTTGCATTGAACTAAAACTGAATATCCCCAAAGATCTGAAAATTGTCGGCTTCTCTATTTTTCCCTCCGCTTCCATATTGAACCCACCGATTACAACAATCACTCAACCGGCATTTGAGATAGGCGAAGCCGCTGCTGCGCTGCTTTTTAAAGCATTGGAAAAAAGCAGCTTTGATTTGAAAGGGAAGCGGATTATCCTGCCTTCCACACTTACGGTTAGAAGCTCTACCTAAAAAATTGATATGTAAGATGGAAATGTATTTGAAAATATGATTTAATCAAATGATTAATTTTTTTGTTTAAATCAAAAATTTGATTTTACCTTTGCGCTCATTAAATGATTTGATGTGGCAAAAGCAAAAAAAGAAGAGGTAAAAGATATTTCTACAGAAGAAAAGATAAAAGCAGCAGCCAAAAAACTGTTTACCCAGAAAGGGTTTGCTGCTGTTAAAACAAGAGATATTGCTGAAGAATCTGGAATTAATCTCGCCTTGCTGAACTATTATTTCCGCAGCAAACAGAAATTATTTGAGATAGTGATGCTCGAGAATTTCAGAAAATTCATACATGGTATTATTGTACAAGCATCACATGAAAATGCGCCCATGGAAGAGAAGCTGGAGAAGATCATTACAGCATACATAGATTTTCTTACGCTAAACCCTGATTTGCCTTTTTTTATTCTGAATGAGCTTAAAAATAATCCTGCTGCTTTCACATCATCCATGAATGAAGATATTAGCCAATTAAGAAATAATTTTTTTAAGCAATTGCAGCAACGTAACAAGAAAAGCAACCAGCCACCGATGGAGCCGTTTCATTTCGTTGCGAATTTGGTTGGGTTAACTGTTTTCCCTTTTATTGGGAAGCCGATTTTGCAGCGTGTCACCCATACGACTGATGCAAAATTTAATGCATTGATGCAGCAAAGAAAAAAACTAATACCGATTTGGTTGAAGATGATGATGGGTTTGAAAATGAGCTGAAAACTGATTGATTGCTAAGTGAGATTTTAAATGAATACTTATAAAAATAATTAATAAAACGGGTATGAAAAAAATGATAATCCCGAAACTGTTCTGCTGTTTTTCTTTCCTTTTATGGTCGTGTATTGCTTTTGCCCAACAAACGAATACAATAACACTCGATCAATGTTATCAGCTTGCGCAGGCAAATTACCCATTGATAAAACAACGTGAGCTGATTGACAAAACGAGTCAATATAATATTGATAATATCAGGAAAGGAGTGTTCCCTCAATTTAATGTGAATGGTTCCGCAACCTATCAATCTGACGTAACAAAAATTGATATCAAAATTCCCGGATACAATGTCAATATCCCGTCTGTTTCAAAAGACCAATACAAATTATACGGAGAAGTCTCGCAAACGCTAACCGATTTTGGGATTAATAAACAGCGAAGACAGATAAGTGCAGCCGATGCCGCCGTGCAGCAGGAAAATTTGAATGCGCAGTTATATGCACTTAAAGACAGAATCAATCAACTTTTTTTTGGAATTCTTCTGATTGACGGGCAACTACAGGAGAATGAATTATCAAAACAGGATATTCAAACAGGCATTAGTAATATTCAGTCAAGAATTGATAATGGCACAGATTTCAAAAGCAGCCTCAATAAACTGAAAGCGCAATTATTGCAAACCACTCAGCGCGATATTGATTTGAAAGCATCACGTAAAGCATATGCAGATATGCTCAGCTTGTTTATTAATCGCTCAATTGATGAAAACGCAATCTTAGAGAAACCGAGCATGCCTGTGTTGAGCGATTCTATCAACAGACCTGAGCTTAATCTTTATAATCTTCAGGCGAAAGAATACCTGCAACAAGAGAAGCTTACAAAAATTAATCTTTATCCAAAATTAGATGCGTTCTTTCAAGGTGGTTTAGGAAAACCTTCCCCGGTAAATTTTTTGTCAACGAATCTTTCAGGTTATTATATCACCGGTCTCCGCCTTAGCTGGAACATCGGTTCGCTTTATACTTATAAAAAAGATTTGATGATTAATAAAAACAACAGAGATATTGTTGAGTCGAATAAAAACACTTTTTTGTTCAATACGCAGCTCACTCTAAAACAGCAAAACGCCGATATAAAGAGATATGAAGATCTGATTCAGTCTGATAATGATATCATCAAATTGAGGCAGTCTGTGAAACAATCCTCATCTGCGCAATTGCAGAATGGCGTCATCAGTGCGAATGATTTTTTAACAGATGTGAATGCGGAAGCGCAGGCAAGGCAGGATAAAGTGTTGCATGAAGTGCAGTTGTTGATGTCTCAATACAACCATAAAACCACTTCAGGTAATTGATAATTTTTTAATTGAAAATGGATAGTGAAAGCTACAAACATTAAAACTGTTACTACAAGAAATAAAACTCTGTATATGAATGAAGTTTCAAAAATAAAATTTGGATATAGAATGAAAGCATTATCATTTTTGAATTATCAATTTTCCATTTCCCTTTTAGTTTTTAGTTTTTTAGCATTAGCTTTTTTGTCTTCATGCAACCAGGACAAACTCAAAACTGATGCATCAGGCGTATTTGAGTCTGATGAAGTGATTGTTTCTGCAGAGCAAAGTGGAAAAATATTAGCGTTACCGATAAAAGAAGGTGATATTATTCCGAAAGGAAATGTTGTTGGTAATATCGATATCAGCAATATTGAATTGCAGAAACAACAAGTGCAGGCAACGATTCAGGCATTGAAACAAAAAACAACCAATCCAACTCCGCAAATTGAATTGGTAAAAAAGCAATTGACTGTTCAGGAAGTGCAATTGGCTCAACAATTAAGAGAGAAAACAAGAACTGAAAATTTATTGAAAGCAGATGCTGCCACTCAAAAACAATTAGATGATATCAATTCTCAAATTGACCAGTTACAAAAGCAGATTGCAGTTTCAAAACAACAGATTGTGTTGGATAATTCAAATATCTCTACACAAAACAGAACCATCTTCAGCGAAAAAGACCCATTGGAAAAATCTGTTGCACAAATACAGGATCAAATTAACAAAGGTCAGATTATTAATCCTATTAGTGGAACAGTGCTGACGAAATATGCACTTGAAGGTGAGATGACAACTGTAGGAAAAGCCATCTATAAAATTGCAAATCTTGATACAATTACATTGCGAGGGTATATCACCGGTTCGCAATTGTCGAATGTAAAACTTGGACAACAAGTGAAAGTATATATTGATAGTGGTACAAAAAATTATAAAGAATATTCCGGGCAGATTTCATGGATATCCGACAAATCGGAATTCACTCCGAAAACAATCCAGACAAAAGATGAACGTGCAAACCTTGTGTATGCAGTAAAAATCAGAGTGAAGAATGATGGTTATATAAAATTGGGGATGTACGGTGAAGTAAAACTGTGAAATTCTAAATCAAAAATTTAAGCAACGATTTTTAATTGTGAACCGGGAACATTCCATCATATTAAACAACATCAAAAAAACTTATAACAAAGGAACTGTTACAGGTGTAAAAAATATTTCGTTCTCAGTGAAGAGTGGAGAAATGTTTGGTTTGATTGGCCCTGATGGCGCAGGAAAAACGACTTTATTCAGAATACTTACCACATTATTGTTAGCTGATGAAGGAACTGCAAGTGTCAATGGATTCGATGTAGTGAAAGATTACAAACAGATAAGAAATTGTGTGGGTTACATGCCGGGAAAGTTCAGTTTGTATCAGGATTTAACTATTGAAGAAAACCTGAATTTTTTTGCCACAGTTTTCGGAACAACGATTGAAAAAAATTATGATTTAATCAAAGATATCTACGTCCAGATTGAGCCATTCAAAAACCGCCGTGCAGGAAAATTATCCGGAGGCATGAAACAGAAACTGGCATTGTGTTGTGCACTCATTCACAAACCAGATGTTTTGTTTTTAGATGAACCGACTACAGGTGTTGATGTTGTCTCGCGAAAAGAATTCTGGGAAATGCTGAAGAGACTGAAAGCCCAAGGAATTACTATTCTTGTTTCAACACCTTATATGGATGAAGCAAATCTTTGTGACAGGATTGCTTTGATTCAGAAAGGTGAAATATTATCAATTAATACGCCTGAGAAAATTGTTGAGTCTTACACCGAAAAACTATACGCGATAAAATCAGGAAATGCTTTCAAATTATTACAGGATGTGAGAAATTATCCCGGTACGGAAACCTGTTTTGCATTTGGTGATGCGTTGCACACGACATTCAAATCTGGCGAAGAAGAAGTATTGAATTATTTAAAAAGCAAAGGTCATA
>DATGIX010000169.1:0-90571 GCA_035295505.1 Puia sp.
TACCAATGAAAGCGTATCTAGCAAAGTGCCATCTCCACCAAGGCTGATGATAAATTCAATAGAGCCATTCAAATCTTTTGATTCATTAAAACTTGAAACATGAGATGGAAGTACAAACTCTGATCTGATCTTTTCTAAAAAAGGATGGTAGATAACCGGCTCGATATGCTGCTTAATGAGTTCATCAAAAAGATTCTGAATCTCACTGCGCTGTTCAAAATCAATAACACGGCTGTAAATCGCAATTTTCATTCAATGAATTTAATTAAATGGGATAGCTCGCAATCAAAAATCATTATGGATATGTAAAAATAACCCGTTTTGTCCTAATTGGTTAAAACTGTATTCAACGCGGAAAACAAAATCATAAGTAGTAACAACATCGATGCCCACGCCTTCGGTATAAAGAAATTGTTTTGATAATGTGTTCGAAATATCCGCATTCTTGTTATAAATGTAACCGATGTCAGAAAATGCTTTTGCCATCACGCGGAACGGCACACGATAAAGACCGAGAAAAGGTATTTTTATTGGCAGGCTAAAATTAAATATCTCCCGCAAAATGGTGTTCCGCGCAGCGAAACCAGCCTCGCCATCCACCACATATTTTTCAAGGCCGCGCAGATAAAAATTGCCATACCCAAACATCTGTTGATTATAAAAAGGCTGGTCAAAAGGTAATTTTAGCATCGCCATATTTTGTGTGCTGAAATATAATTTGTTGGCCAACTGCACGCTTTCTGTGCTTTGCAAATAAAGCTGCCACAAATTCATATCTGTATTAATCCCTCTTTTCAGTAAAGAAGCATTGGCTGTCACTCCTTTCAATGGATAAGCTATGTAGTCAACATTAGTGTAATCCATTTGGTAAGAAGCTTCCGGATAAAAAATTTCTTTCCCTCCATTTTTTAAATAATCAGGATTATAATAGCGAACGGCAGAATCGATTTTAAGATTGCTGAAGTTGAGCCTGATGGTATGCCTTATTTTCAAGCCCGGTCTGTAATAATATCTCAGCGACAAATTGAATTGCTCACTCAGGTATTTGCCGGCAAACGATAAGCTATCCGAATTAATAAAATATTGCTGGTTGTTTTTTGTGAGCGCATTAAATTCTTTATTGGCGCTATAGATAACACTGAAACCAAAACCATGCTTGAGCGACGCATCTGCATAAGGTTGGTCGTATGCAATTTCTGCCTGACGGGAATAACCGGTAATCAACCACAAAACAAGGTCATCATTTCTTCCGGAAAAATTATTTTGCGTGTATTTCAATCCATAGTTAACTCTGCTCAGGCTGTAATTATGCTCTTGCCATACCGTGAGGTTCCTGTCAACCGGGTGGAAATAAGGAACGGGAATGATATACCAGCGCTCATTCACCTCAATCTGTACATCGACTACATAACCCCTGAAACCTTTCAGCGAAACAATTACGTTTGTAAAGAGCAAAGTGTTCACAAGCCTGTCGTGGCCAAGCTCAAAAGCTTTCACCAATTCAGGCAAATAAATTGAATCGCCTGTTTTAAAACTCAGCTCGCGGAGAATGATATATGCTTTTGTTTTTTTATTGCCGGTTATATAAATATTCCCTACAATAAAAGGTGAAGCATTATTAGCAGGCGATATTTTGGCTGGAGCACGTAAAGCATTTGGTGAACTCACATTTGTCAGCGTATTATTCAATGACGACTGAGCACGTGAATTCAGGAAAAGAGCAGTTAATAAAAATACCAGGCAATATTTCGATTGCTTAATCATGATGGCCGCAAATCTAACTTGCTGTCTGGTGTTAATATTGTTAAAAAAATAAGGCAGGTTTTAAAAAATCAGATATTCAGATAGTTCATCAAATGATCATAATTGCTGCGAAGGTCATTCTCATAAAGCTCTTCCCCGAAAGAATATTTCACATGATAATCGTATCGCTGAAAAGTTGCGATAATGTCAGCAATCTCAAATTTGTTGAGCTTTATCGTAACGTAAAAAATCTTTGACTGAGGATCGGTATAAGAATTCAATTGTGTTATCTGGGCATCGTTTGTTTCAACCAATTTGCTCAGTTCTGAGAAAGAAAAATTGACTTGTTCCATCTCGAGCACAATCACTCCGCCGGGCTCGCTAACGCCAGTAAGTTTTCCTAATTGCTGAAGCAAATCATTTGATGAAATAGAACCAAGATATTCATCTTCTTTATCTATGACAGGAATAACTGTTAGGTTGAATTCATTTGCACGCTGAACAGCTTCAATAAAATGCGCATTGGCGTGAACTGCAATTTTAGAAGTAATATTTTCTAATTGCGAAATAGTTGTTGCTTCATCAACAACATTCAATAAATCGTTTTCGCTGATAATGCCAAGCAATTTATCTTCAGCAACAACAGCCAGGTTTGACACGTGGAAATCTGACATCAGGTCAAGTGCCTGATAAACCGGGTCATTTGGGCTCAGCGATGGGATAGATGCAGATATGATTTCCTTGTTCAGCACAGGCAGAGTGTTTTATATAAATACGGGTTTTCTTAGCTCACAGTTGCAGGTCAATTCAATTTTGCGAGAAATTTGTGCAATATCTCATTGAACTCGTCCTGAACTTCCATCATTGGCGCATGACCACATTTATCGATAAAATGCAGCTCACTGTTTGGGATCAAACGGTTAAATTCACGACCGACAAATGGTGGTGTTATGCTGTCATTGTTGCCCCATATTAATAACGTCGGTTGCTTGATTTGATTGAGTTCTTCGCCTAAATTATTTCTGATAGCACTTTTTGCAAGTGCGATTATCTTGATTGCCTTGATGCGGTTGTTCACTATTTCATACACTTCATCTACCAATTCTTTAGTAGCTGTTTTCGGGTCATAAAAAGTGAGCTCGGTTTTCTTTTTGATATAGTCGTAATCGCCGCGTTTGGGATAAGTGTCTCCCATTCCGTTCTCAAATAAACCTGAGCTGCCGGTAAGAGTAATTGATTTCAACCTTTCAGGATGCTTTAGCGCATGTATGAGCGCCACATGACCGCCTAGTGAATTTCCTAATAAATGGATATTATTATAATTCCTTTTCTCAATGAATTTGTGAACAAATTTCTCAAGACCGCCCACAGTGGTGTGAAGAATATCAAGATCAAACAATGGCAGTATTGGCACCACTACTTTATTATGATGGCGGAAATATTCAATCAAGCCCATAAAATTGCTAAGAGCGCCAAACAAGCCATGAAGCAACACCAATGGTTCGCCCTCACCTTCTTCGATGAATTTGAATTTGTCCTGTTGTTTGATTTCGTATTGTATCATCAATGAATTCCTAAGCTATAAATTAATCGCTAAAATAGATGTTTTAAGCCAAAAACCATTTGTTCAAAAACAAATTTACAATATCTAAACATGATAACAGGTGTAATGGATTTTGTGAAGATTAAAAGTGTATGATCGCGTTGTCTATTGCTGCAAACAATTTAATCTTTTTACCCTCATGCCAACCGGCCGAAGAAGCTTTCAAGCTCAGCAAACATGTTCTTGAAAAAAGGGATTATTTTTCCAATTGCATTAATGGCGACTGTTCCCCATGGTTCAACGAATGAATATGTTATGGAAGAAGAAATGACATGTTGAGGTATCAGATGCAGGTTGGCTGCATAAAATAAAAGTACGCTATAGGCAACAAGATAAATGAATGCATACAAAAGCATTCCGCCAAGTTTATCGACCCAGCCCAGCAGTGCGAAATCTGCCGCGGCTTTTATCAGATTCGCCATCCACCTAACTAATAAAACCACGACAATAAATACCAGCACAAATGCTAAGAAAGGAAGCCATTTGGAAGAAACATTAATATTCTCTTTTAAATTACTTGCGACCACTGCAGATAATTTGATGGCAGCAGCAATGCCTGCCATTAATGCGATTACAGAAAACACAGCAACGATTAAACCACGCTGCAAGCCTTTGAAAATGGCAAGCAATAAAATGATCAGGAATAGAATATCAATCCACACTAAATTAAATATTTTTTGCGATGAGATTATTTCTGCAGGAGATCTTTCACAACAGCACTGATCGCTTTTCCATCAGCCTGACCTGCGAGCTGCTTGGTGGCAGCGCCCATCACTTTGCCCATATCTGCAGGCGATGAAGCCCCGGTTTCTGCAATAATCTTTTCAACAATTAATTTCAAATCTTCTGCACTTAATTGTTTCGGCAAAAATTTTTCAATCACAGCGATTTCTTCCTTCTCTTTTGTTGCCAGGTCTTCGCGGTTTTGTTTTTCATAAATCTCGAGAGAATCTTTTCGCTGTTTGATAAGCTTCTGCAAGAGTTTTGTTTCATCTGCTTCCTGCAATTCTCCATTTGCGCCTTCTGCTGTTTTCGCGAGAATAATTGCAGCTTTGATTGCCCTTAAGCTTCTTAATGCTGCTTCATTTTTTGCGAGCATGGCAGTTTTCAGTTCTGCCATCACTTTTTGTTCTAAGCCCATAAGAAAAAAATTTATGCTTTGTTTTCTTTTAATTGATGTTCCCTGAATTTATTGTAAAAATTTTTCGCAAAATCTTTAATATCGTTCACCAATTCAGTGTCTTTGGTTGCGCGATTATAAGTCTCGGCCATTGTCATAAATGACTGATAAAAAAAATCAGCCATCTCGTCCACCATCATGTCTTTTGTCCAAAGGTCAATCCGCAGTGCAGATTTATCAGTGCTGTCCCAAAATGCGAGCATCATTGCTTTTGCTTTTTGAGCTTTTTCTGCTGTAGTGTCCGTTGCGTTCCAAACAATTTCATCGGGCACGTTATTTTCATCCAGATGCACATCAATGTTAATCGAAGATTTTTTCATATAAAATTTTACAGAGCTGCGAAGTTACATTGAATTATTTTGATTAGTCTTTCATCCTTTGTACGATAATGTCCATTAATTTTTTTTCAGTTTTTTTCCAGCTGAATTCCTGCCATTTCTGTTCTCCTTTTGTAATCAATCCCGACCGGAGTTTTTCATCTTTGTACAACACCATCATCTGGTTTGCTAAAGATTCAATATTCTCAGCATCTACATATAACGCCGCATCTCCAGCAATTTCATGAAGGCTGCTTTTCTCTGATATGATGACAGGAATATTTGCTTTGAATGCATCCAAGACAACGGCACCAACTTCATCGTCAGTGAATGGATACAATAATGCATAAGAAGCGGATATTATTTTTTGATTTTCTATTTCGGAAAGGCTGTCATAAAAATGCACATCCTTTCTGTATTTGAATGTATCCAGTTTGCTCAAAAAATCAATATCGTTTTTCAATCCATTTCCAACAAAAACCATCTGCATATTCGATTGCTGCCTCTTTTTGAATTGGGAAAATGCTTTTAATATATCAATCAGGTTTTGTTGCAAATCATCAACTGCAACTGAGAAAAATTCTTTGCCAGCCGCATATTTTGTTTTGATGCTTTCTTTTTCAGTCCATGATAAAGGTTTTACATTTTCATCTGCAGCGGCTTTCAAAAGAATAATTTTTTCTTTGTCAACATTTGTTTTTGAAATAATACTTTGTTTGCTTTTTTCTGAAACAGTAAAAATTGCTTTTGATTGACCTATCGTTTTTTGAAATCTTTTTTTATAAAGATTGATATAGCCTTTCACTTTTTTAGAATGGCTATTTTCTTTCAGTCCTATCATCCACGCATATTGTGGAACATTGGTTGATGATGAAATGCCTCCGGTAGTTATCAGCAAATCTGTCTTGTTTTTTTTTATTAAGGAAGGCAGTTGATAATCATACCAAAATTTCCACCCAATCTGATTAGCAATTATTTTTTTGAAAAGAATATTTTCTGCAGGTATTTCTTTAAGTGTTTCATTATCTAAATAACTTTTATCAGCTATGAAAATCCATTCATCTTTTGCATTCGTTTGCAAAATTTTTTGATGACAATGCACAATAAATTTCAAAGCTGAGGCAGGGATGCATTCATGAATCAAAGGCTGAAAGTCAACGATAATTCTCATAATAAGCGCATAAAGTTAGGTTGGCAGAAATAATCCTTCTTCAAAATCATTTTTTTGCGCTGATTGCGTTATAAGCGTCATCGAATCGGAAATTTTCAAAAGCAATGTGGTTTTTACCATCAGCCTAACTAAGGTAAAACTGCTTTGCTATTGTATTTCTGAATAGATACTTTAGCACTATAGAAATCCGTATTACCTCAATTAAAACCAGTACCCATGAAAAATGTCTACGCAGTGATTATTGCTTCATGTGCCTGCCTGATGACATTTGTTCCACAGCGCAGTTCAGCACAATGCCTTTGTTCGGGCGGTGTTGCCGCAAACACGATAAGCTACAACGACACGCTTAACCCAACGAATGCATCTTCATCAACTATCAGCTTCCCAAAATTTGACCCGTCTGTTGGAACGCTTGGCTGTGTAAAATTCGAAGATGTTATTTCCGGTATCACAACCACAAATGTGTGGAACCTTGCCAGCACAAAAACCGAATATGAATTCCTGCTCACAGTCGCCAACAACATTACCGGACCCGGCGTATCAATTGCTGAAGTCTACACAAAAATTTATGGCCCCGATTCTTTGAACGCAAAAGGGAACAGCCCTGGAGATAGCATCGTTTATGGTCCCGATAACCTTTTCAGCAATGTTGCCGATTATAAGTTTACGTCCAACACTGCCCCTTATCTTGGCGCAAGCGGAACAGTAAATTATACTTACACATTAAATGGAGGGCTTATATCATTGGTCGGTTCATTAAATTATGGCGACCAGATCATCACAAATTACTGGGGCTATTTCAAGCTCACTTATTATTGGTGCCCTGCAGGCTTGCTTGCAAATGCGATGAGCAACTTTACTGCTGCAAAAAACGGCAATTATGTTCAATTGAAATGGCAAGCTCAAAACGAGCAAAAAGATATCAGTTATGAAATCGAATACAGCACCGATGGTGGAACCAATTATGTTCCTATCAACAGCCAAAAATCAAATGCAAATGCTGAGGGAACGCTTGCATCTTATCAGTTTCAATACAGCATTGGCGCAAATGACAATGGAAAACTGTTATTCCGCATCAAACGAACAAGCGCCGACGGAAAATCTGTTGTCTATTCACCAATAAAAACAGTGAACCTGAACAACGGCGGAATTGCTGGTTATCACACTTATCCTAACCCTGTTAAGACCTATACCATGATCGAGTTTGATCAGGTGCTTTCTGGAAATTACACAGTTGAATTAGTGAGCACCTCAGGAAAAGTGATACAGCGCAAAGAGGTTTCTTTATCCGGTTCTAGCCAGATCAAGCTTGATTTGACAAATCATCCTGCAACCGGGCTTTATTACCTGCAGGTGAAAGACAACACAAATAATCATCAATATATTTCAAAGCTGATTATTGAATAGGCTTGTGAAAAACCAATGATCCATTTCTTTGAAAGACCTTTGAAAAAAGGTCTTTTTTATTTTCAGGATATTTAGAGAATCATAAAATCTTTTGACCTCTTTGCCCGTTTACAGTATTTCATGTAGGTTTGTTGAACAATTATTAATAGCAAAATGGAATATAATACCACCAGAAACCATCTCGTGATCCGCGAATATGGCCGCCATATTCAGAAAATGATTGAATATCTGCTGACGATAGAAGATCCTGAAAAGCGCCAGAAAAATGCTTATGCGGTGATTGAATTGATGGGGTTTCTGAATCCTCATTTAAAAAATGTGGAAGACTTTCGACATAAATTATGGGATCATCTTTTTTTGATTTCTGATTTCAAGTTGAAAGTTTCTTCTCCATATCCGATCCCAACAAGAGAGACATTGAAGGCAAAGCCAAAACCGCTTCCATATCCAAAGCGTTATCCTAAATTCTCTCATCTTGGAAAGAACCTTGAGCTCATCATCAATAAAGCATTGAAAGAGGAGCAGCCTGACAAACGCAATGGTTTTGCAAATGCTGTTGCATATTATATGAAGCTCGCCTATAACAACTGGCATAAAGAAACTGTGCACGATGATGCCATTCAAAGCGAACTGACAAATATAACTGGTGGTCAGCTCGAATTCACCAACACGCCTTATGTAAAAAGCTTCAGGCCAAATGAAAACCGCGACAGAGACCGTGGAGGTTATGGAGATTACAGGAACAAGCGCAACCAGAAATTCCAGCCAAGAAATAACAACAACCGTAACGACCGTGATGGCCGCAATAATGGTGGCCGGGATAATAAATTTAAAAAGAAAAGGTTCTGATTATCTCAGGCTTTAATAATTTAGCAGCGATGAGCAAGCAGCTCATCGCTTTTTTATTACTAAAAAATTGTATCGTGCATTCATTTGAAGTAACAGGCGGAAAAAAACTCAGTGGCGAAATCATTCCGCAAGGCGCAAAAAATGAAGCGCTTCAAATCATCAGCGCAGTTTTGTTAACGCCGGAAAAAGTTACCATCACTAATATTCCCGATATTCTTGATGTAAATCTTTTGATAGAATTATTAGGAGAAATGAATGTGAAGATTGACCGGCAAAGCCGCGACACATGCATACTTCAGGCAGATAATGTTGACGTAGATTATTTGCGCAGCGAAACATATCGAAAAAAAAGTGGCCGCCTGCGCGGCTCCGTGATGGTTGCAGGGCCAATGCTTGCAAGATTTAAAAAGGCATTTATTGCAAAACCCGGCGGAGATAAAATCGGGAGAAGAAGATTGGACACACATATCATCGGCTTTCAAAAACTGGGAGCAGAATTTGATTATGATTCCGGCGATAATTTTTTTCACCTGAATGCACCCAACCTGACAGGGACAAATTTATTACTTGATGAACCTTCTGTAACAGGAACTGCTAATATTGTGATGGCTGCAGCTATGGCAAAAGGAACAACAACCATTTACAATGCAGCGTGTGAGCCATACATTCAGCAGCTTTGTAAAATGCTGAACCGGATGGGCGCAAAAATAAGCGGCATCAGCAGCAATTTATTAACGATTGAAGGAGTGAATTATCTCACTGGCACAGAGCACCGAATGTTGCCAGATATGATTGAAGTAGGTTCATTCATCGGGCTTGCAGCAATGACACAAAGCGATATCACCATCAAAAATGTAAGCCTTGAGAATCTCGGCGTGATTCCCGATAAATTCAAACAGCTTGGCATACAAATGAATTTTGTGGGCGATGATATTCATATACCTTCTCAGGATGTTTATGAGATACAAACTTTTTTGGATGGATCGGTACTTACGATTTATGATCACCCATGGCCAGGGTTCACACCTGATTTGCTGAGCATTGTTCTTGTTGTTGCCACGCAGGCAAAAGGAAGTGTTCTGATTCATCAAAAGATGTTTGAGAGCAGATTGTTTTTTGTCGATAAATTAATAGATATGGGCGCCCAGATTATTTTGTGCGATCCGCATCGCGCTGCTGTAATCGGTCTTGCACGGGAACAGAAATTGCGCGGCATCACGATGAGCACACCGGATATCAGAGCTGGCGTGGCTTTGCTGATTGCTGCATTGAGTGCAGAAGGAAAAAGTACAATCCAGAATATCGATCAGATCGACAGAGGTTATCAATATATTGACGACAGATTGAAAAATTTAGGAGCGCAGATCAAAAGAGTGTAAAATTCTATTTGAAGTAACAATGATTCAAACAACAAATAAACTCATCATCATAACTGCTCCGTCTGGTGCCGGAAAAACTTCTATTACCCGTTACCTTCTGCAAAAATTTCCGCAGCTTTCTTTTTCCGTATCTGCATGTACAAGACAGCCAAGAAAAGATGAAACAAATGGTGTTGATTATTATTTTATGGATCTCGATATTTTCAGGCAAAAAATTCAGCACAACGAATTTCTGGAGTGGGAAATGGTATACGAGGGAAAATATTATGGAACGTTGAATAGCGAGCTGGATCGCATTTGGGCAAATAAACAAACTCCTGTTCTTGATATTGATGTGAAAGGCGCTATTCATGTTCAGCAACAATTCGGTGACAACTGCCTTTCTATTTTTATCGAGCCGCCTTCTATCGAAGTATTGAAAGCCCGTCTTGAGTCAAGAGGCACGGAAGGTCTTGAAGCTTTGCAAAATCGCATTAACAAAGCTTCTTATGAAATCTCTTTCAAACATCATTTCAATAAAATCATTATCAATGACAACCTTGGCAAAGCTTGCGATGAAGCAGAAAAGATAATCGAAGAGTTTATAAACAATTAATTATTTTCTGCGCAAAACAGCAAAAGCTGCATATAAAATTTTCCAATTTTAAAGAGTAATTTCGCATTTGCATGATCAACATTTACACCTTTATCTGGATTGGTATTGCATGGCTGATGCTTTTCTTTTTTGCAGGCATTGAAATGGCTTTTGTGAGCGCCAACAAGTTATCTGTTGAACTAAAAAAGAAGCAGGGGCTGAGCAGTGGCATTACTTTATCGAGATTGATGGATCGCCCTGCGCAATTCATTGGCGCTACCATTGTCGGCTTCACTATTTTTTTGGTGTTGTTCGGATTGATGGTTGGTGAAACACTACAACCTTTCTGGAACTGGCTCATTACAAAAATTCATATTCCTAGTGGTTATGTAAACGCCATTCGGCTTTTGGTAGAAACTTTTTTTTCTTCATTGTTTATTTTGTTGTTCGGGGCTGTGCTGCCAAAAGCTTTGTTCAGAGCTAAGAGTGATAAGCTGATTAATTTTTTTTCAGGAACAGCTAATTTCTTTTACGAACTTTTTCATCCTCTTGTTTCTTTTTTTATTATCCTTTCAAAATGGATATTGAAATATCTCTTTAATGTTCGCATGGATGAAGAAAGAGAAGTTTTTTCAGGAACAGGTTTTGAACATTTTTATCAGCAGACCGGTGAAGTCACCGAAGAAAATTCAGAGCTGAACACTGAACTATTTGAAGCAGCTCTATCGTTGCCGAAAGTGAAAGTGAGAGAATGCCTTGTACCCAGAAAAGAAATTGAAGGCATTGATCTGAGCACATCTGTTGAAGATGCAAGAAAAAAATTTATTTCAACAAGGCTTAGCAAGCTCGTTGTGTACGACGGGAACGTGGATCATATTGTCGGCTACATACACTTATTGGATTTATTCAAAAATCCTTCTTTTATCAAATCAATTTTATTACCAATCCCTGCCATTCCTGAAAGCATGGGAGCAACAGATCTGATTAATAAATTCAGCAAAGAAAGAAAAAGTATTGCCTGGGTAGTTGATGAGTTTGGTGGTACTGCAGGCATTGTTACTATGGAAGATTTGCTTGAAGAAATTTTCGGAGAGATCAAAGACGAATACGATACTGAAGAGTTTGAAGAGAAAAAATTATCATCAGAAGAATTTATTTTTTCTGGCCGACTTGAACTGGATTACCTCAACGAAAAATATGAGCTTGAATTCCCTGTAGAAGAATCAGAAACATTGTCAGGGTATATTATTAACCAGCACGAAGCCATCCCCAAACAAAAAGAGCACATCATCATCGGCGATTACGAATTCGAAATCCTTGCTGTAAGTGATACCCGCATCGAAATGGTAAGGATGAAAGTCCTTAAATAATCTCTCCTCATTAACCATTGTTAAGCCGTAGTTAATCACAGCTTATTTCTTTTCCATCACTATTTTTTTATTCAATTTAGCTACGTAATAATAAAACATCAAATGCCCTGAACGATGTTCTGGTTGCAGAGTTTTTAGGGAATCTTTTTTCATAGGTCAGTTAGGAGTAACAATGCACCCCGCCCGGGGTGCTTGTTTTTTTATACCCTGTTTCGGGTTTCATTCCCATAACTTTGCTCCTCAAAATAATTTACATGCTCTCATCATTCGACCTCACAAAACCAATAGCCATCGGTAGTGATCATGCAGGTTTTGATTATAAAAAAGAACTTGTGAAATGGCTTGCCGAAAAAGGTTTTCAGGTGAAAGATTTTGGAGTGGATGAAAACAAATCCGTCGACTATCCTGATTATGCCCATCCTGTTGCAAACAGTGTTGAAAGTGGTGAAGTTGCATTTGGAATTTTATTGTGCGGTTCAGCCAATGGAGTTTGCATGACGGCCAATAAACATCAAAATATCCGCGCTGCATTATGCTGGGAAAGCGAGGTAGCGAAATTGGTAAGGTTGCATAACAATGCCAACATCATCTGCTTGCCTGCACGATTCATCGCACTTGAATTTGCTAAAAGTTTGATTGAAATATTTATATCAACCAACTTTGAAGGCGGAAGACATGAGAAAAGAGTTGGGAAAATGGCTTGCGTTTGAGGAGATAATCTGGGATGAGAGATACGAGATGAGGGATATAAAATTCGAAAAAGCTTTTTTATATCTGATATCCTAAAACATACATCTCTTATCCAGTATGTCGTATCTATTTATGTTTCTCTTTAATTTCCATTTTCATTTTACAGCGCTCAATATCCTGCTTGAAATCCTTTATTTTCTCATCGCTCTGGCTTGCAAGAATGGCCTTTTCAAAATAAAAAGTCGCTTTGTCGTAATCTAATCTTAATTCTTCCATTAACGCATATCTGCCATAGACCCATGACTTATCAATAGTGCGGACTCTCAGGCATTTTTCAAGATGCCTCGTCAATTCTTCTGTTCTCTCCATATCCATCAATAATGCCGCAATGTGAAAATAAGAATGCGGATAAAGCGGGTCACACTTAATGGCAGTCAAAAAATGATTTTCCGCTTTTGCATAATCATCGAATTGCGTTTTATAAAGCCATCCCATGGAATTGTGCGCTGGGGCACTATCAGGCTCTTCGTATAAAATGCTCTCATATTTTTTGAAAGCCTCTGCGTAATTATTATTTTTTATATCTGCTTCAGCTTCCAGATAAAGTTCTTCTGAATTTGTGTTCATAATAAAATTTTTATTGCCCCAATATCCACGCAAAAATCAACGGAGCTACAATTGTAGCATCACTTTCAACAATAAATTTTGGAGTATGGATATCTAATTTTCCCCAGGTAATTTTTTCATTTGGCACTGCGCCTGAATAAGATCCATAAGATGTAGTTGAATCTGATATCTGACAGAAATAACTCCAGAAAGGAACATCATGCCATTCCAAATCCTGATACATCATAGGCACCACGCATATTGGGAAATCGCCTGCAATTCCTCCACCAATCTGAAAAAAACCAACTCCTTTTCCCGAAGAATTTTTTCTGTACCAATCGCTCAGCCAAACCATGTATTCAATACCGCTCTTCATTGTTGTTGCCTTTAATTCGTTTTTAATAACGTAAGAAGCAAAAATATTTCCCATGGTGCTGTCTTCCCAACCTGGCACAACAATCGGAATATTTTTTTGCGCTGCTGCAAGCATCCAACTGTCCTTTGGGTCAATCTCATAATATTGTTCGAGCACACCACTCAACAACATTTTGAACATATACTCATGCGGAAAAAATCGCTCGCCTTTTGAATCAGCTTCTTTCCATATTTTATGGATATGTTGTTGCAATCTTCTAAATGCTTCTTCTTCAGGAATACAGGTATCAGTAACACGATTATAATGGTTCTCTAATAAATCCCATTCTTCCTGCGGGCTCAGGTCGCGATAGTTCGGGACACGTTTGTAGTGGCTATGCGCGACAAGGTTCATGATATCTTCTTCAAGATTTGCGCCAGTGCAACTAATAATAGCAACTTTATCCTGCCTGATCATTTCTGCAAGGCTGATTCCTAATTCCGCAGTGCTCATTGCTCCGGCAAGCGTTATCATCATTTTGCCTCCCTCTGCCAAATGAGATTCATATCCTTTTGCTGCATCCATTAATGCTGCTGCATTAAAGTGGCGATAATGATGCTGAATAAAGTGTGATATCGGTCCTTTGTTCATAAAATTTTTGCGTTTGGCTTTTTTAACAGAACTGCAAAAATAATTTTTTTCAGGCAGTTTTCAGATTATGTTTCTCTTACGGCATTTCAAGAAAAAAGATGCTTCCTTAAGGTTTAAATAATAAAAAATCCCGCCATTATGCGGGACTTTTCATCTGCTTTAACCTTACATGAAAACTTATGCGTTATTCTTCTTTGTTCTTTTGTAAACAGTCCAATCATTCGAGCCATTTGATTTCAGAACCAAAGTTTCATCAGATGTTTCTAAAGTCACGTAATAGTTGCTTTGCCCTTCTGAAGCCATTTCGAACAACTCAGAGATCCAGTACTCACTGTAATTTTTTTTCAAGCCGCTCATCAGGTTAATAGGCAATTTATCTGAAAGAATGTTTCTTACTACGCCCATCAGTTCACCATTCTCACCGTAGTAAGCATACATTACCTGATTGTCCATCGTAAAAGTTGCTTTTACATATTTCGATGTTGTTTGCCATCTGACATCTTTAGCTGTAGCAAAGTCTTTACTGAATGAAGTTGTTACCTGGTTGTTTACTTCATCTTTAGTGTTTGCGAAAACGCTGGTCATTCCAACGGTTAGCATCATTGCAGTTGCGAAAATTATCTTTTTCATTTTTCTGTTTTTATAGTTTTTTAAAACTTTTTTGTTGTTATTAATAAGACGCAGGTTTTTTTCAGATGTTGCAGCGATTTAAAAAAAATTTTTAAATTTTAAAAGAGCTGTTTATTTCATGCTTTATTTGACGGAGCAAAATTATTTATGTTACACTCCCTTGCAAGTAAATAGTGATTAATGGTACATTATATTAAGCCATTGTAAACAAGTCAATATTTCCAAAACCACTTATACATCATCATTCTCTTAAAACCCTTGATGGTATTGAGTTTCAGAAACTCTCTTAAATATTGTTTAACAGAAGGTTAAGCATTTCTTAAAATAGAGAACCGGTGTTGGTTGGTATCAGTTAGTTTTCCTTTCGTCAATAAATATTTGTTTATAATTAATATTATTTAGACATTTGACTAAATATATAAACATCTAATGAACTCTTTCTTTAAAGCTTTGAATGATCCTACGCGTCGCGAGATACTTGAGCTGTTGCGTGTGAAGGATATGACCGCCGGCGAAATAGCAGACCAGTTTAACATTTCGAAGCCGAGCATTTCTCATCATCTCGACTTGCTAAAGCAGGCAAAGCTTGTTGAATCTGTGAAAGAAGGACAGTTTATTTATTATTCGCTGAACACAACAGTTGTGGATGAAATATTAAAGTGGCTCATCCAATTCAAAACAAAAAAGAAATAAATACATGACTTATGAATAATACTCATTATCTGCGCAATGGTTTTATTTTGCTCATTGCTATGCTGCCGGTTATATATCTGGCATATAATTATAATAGTCTTCCTGAAATTGTGGCTACACATTTTTCTCTCGATGGCAAAGCAGACAAATTCGGTTCAAAAAAAGAACTTTGGTTTATAGTGATTCTTTTAAGCGGGTTAGCAACAGGCGTTTATTTTTTGATAAAAAACATTTACAGAATTGACCCGAAGCGAACAGCAAAATTATCAGTCGCTATCTTTCAGAGAATTTCAGTTGGGCTTGTTGTTTTTTTATCGGCAGTCAATATTCTTGTTGTTTATTCAACCATAACCGGCAGTGTTATTATGACTAAATTGATTTTCCCATTTGTCGGTCTTCTATTTGTTTACATTGGGAATTTTATGCACGGTCTCAAGCCAAATTATTTTGTTGGCATCAGAGTTCCCTGGACTTTGGAGAATGAAGACAACTGGCGGGCAACACATCAGTTTGGCGGCAAGCTTTGGTTTGGAGGAGGCATACTCATTACAATATGCACTTTGATATTTCCTGAAAGCGCTGGCATATTCATATTTATAGGTGGCACTCTATTGCTTGGGCTGATACCAGTTATTTATTCGTATCTATATTTTAAAAAAAGCAAACAACAATAAACCTGGCATCATGAAACAGTTTTTGATTTTATATGCTTTAATAATCGTCTTTACAAACAAAATGTTTGCACAGCAAAATTCTTTCAGTGAAAAAACAATTTCCGTTCCGTTTAATAGCTGCACCATTGAAGGAACGCTTCTTATTCCAGATAAAAATTCAAAACAGCTAAAGCTTGCGATTATTGTTGCTGGCTCTGGCCCGACTGACCGCAATGGGAATAGTATCCTTGGTGTTTCTGCAAATTCTTATAAAATACTTGCTGAAGAATTAGCAAAGCAAGGAATCGCAAGCTTCAGGTATGACAAGCGAGGCATTGGCAAAAGTGTTCCAAAAAATTTCACTGAAAGCAATCTTGTTTTTGAAGATTATATTAATGATATCACAGCTATTTTCGATTGCTTAAAAGATTCATTAGGCTATAAAAATATTTATCTCATCGGACATAGCGAAGGTTCATTAACAGGCATGGTAGCATCTCAACGAAGACCGATGAAAGGTTATATATCACTGAGCGGTGCCGGACGATCGATTGATGTGGTAATTGAAGAACAAATAAAAAGCCAGCCTGCATTTGTGCGCGATAAAGTGGATTCCATTTTTCTAAGCCTCAAAGCCGGCAAAAAGGTTGACAGCGTTCCAGCTTTCTTATATTCTTTGTTCAGGCCAAGTGTGCAGCCTTATATGATATCATGGTTGAAATATAATCCGGTCGCAGAAATTGGAAAATTGAAATGCCCTGTGTTAATAATACAAGGCATATGTGATATGCAGGTAAAAATGGAGGATGCCAATAATCTGCATGAGGCAAATAAAAAAAGCAGACTGGATATTATTCTTTCAATGACTCACACACTTAAAAATGCAGGTGAAAATTGTGTTGATGACGGTCAGAAAACATACCATGATGCAACTCTTCCTTTAAACAAACAACTGGTTATAGATGTTGTACATTTTATTATCGAAAACAATTAAAAGTGAATTATCTCGCTCATGCATATCTGTCTTTTAATCATACCGAAATATTGTTAGGCAATTTGGTGAGCGATTTTGTGAAAGGCAAAAAAAAATTTCAATTTCCTGTTTTAATACAAAAGGGCATTGAGCTTCATAGGGCAATTGATGAATTCACAGACAATCACGAAGCAACTAAAAAAGCAAAAACTTTTTTCAAGCCTGCGTACAGATTATATTCTGGTGCTTTTGTTGATGTCGTTTATGATTATTTTTTAGCAAATGACACGACTGAATTTTCTGGAAATGAGCTATTGGAATTCTCAAATGATGTTTATGTAAAACTAAAAATCCAGGAACAATTCTTTCCTGAAAAATTTCATCAGGTGTTTTATTATATGCAATTGCATAATTGGCTTTATAATTATCAGTACAAAGAAGCCATCAAAAAAAGTTTCAGAAGTCTTGTTCACAGAGCTGCATACATGCATGACTCTTCCATGGCTTATACAATTTTTGAATCAAATATTGAAGAATTAAAAGACTGCTATAATGAATTTTTTCCCTCTCTTAAAGAATTTTCTTTTCAAAAGTTCAGTCATTTATTAAAAGAGAATTGAATAAAATTTTTTGTTCGCAAATGGAATCAGGATATTTACACCATGTGTGGAATCGCAGGAATTATATCAACTAATTCAAATAATGTAAGCAAAAGCAGGCTACAAAAAATGACAGATGCAATTGCGCATCGCGGCCCTGATGGCGAAGGCTTTTGGATAAACGCTTCCGGCAAAACAGCTTTGGGCCACAGAAGGCTTTCCATTATTGACTTAAATGAAAATGCCGCGCAGCCGATGCATTATGCAAACAGATTTTCGGTTGTGCATAATGGTGAAATTTATAATTATATTGAATTAAAAGAAGAACTTGCAAAGAAAGGGTACACATTTCGGACTTCATCCGATACTGAAGTTATTTTAGCCGCTTATGATTGTTATAAAGAAGAATGCCTGCAATTTTTTGATGGCATGTTTGCATTTGCTATCTGGGATGAGAAAGACCAAACCTTGTTTTGCGCAAGAGACAGGTTTGGCGAAAAACCATTCTATTATTCTTTCGATGAAAATCAATTTCTATTTGGCTCAGAAGCAAAAGCAATATGGGCAGCGGGCATTGATAAAAAAGTGAACAATCCTTTATTGCTAAATTATCTGACTTTAGGTCATGCCCATACTCCGGTTGATAAAACCATCACTTTTTTCCAGGAAATATTTTCACTCCCACCTGCTCATCATCTCACTTTGCGATTATCAGATTTTTCTTTCAGCCTCAACAGCTATTGGGATTGCAATAAAGAAAAAAAAATTATTATTGATGAAAATGATGCGGTTGACAAACTTCAACAACTTCTATTTGCTTCAATAAAGCGAAGGCTTAGAAGTGATGTTGCTATTGGAACATCTTTGAGTGGTGGTCTCGACAGTTCCTCTATCGTTTCTGTTATCAAAGAATTAAACGCAAACAATTTCAGCCAGAAAACTTTTTCAGCAATTTTTCCTGGTTTTGAAAAAGATGAATCAGTCTATATTAACACCATCACAAAAAAATTTAGTCTCGAAAATTATTCTGTGACCCCAACCGTAGATGATTTAATCAAAGATTTTGAAAAATTGTGTTATCACCAGGAAATACCTTTTTCTTCCTCGAGCATATATGCTCAATTCAAAGTTTTTCAATTGGCAAAACAACATGACATTAAAGTAATGCTTGACGGGCAAGGTGCAGACGAAATTTTTGTTGGGTATGCAAAGTATATTCATTGGTTTTTGCAAGAACTCCTAAGAAAAAATTTCATTGCTGCGAGAAAAGAGATGAGTGCATTGAAAAAAAACGCTATCAAATTTGATTGGAATTATAAAAACTGTATTGCTGCATGGTTCCCCGCCCAAGCTGCTAATCAACTTGAAAAAAGAGAAGCAAAACGTGTTTTACGAAATCCAGATATCAATGAAGACTTCAAACAACAGTTTTTCGACAGACCAAGCATTTACAAACCGCTTGTTACAAAACTTAATGACATACTTTATTTCAACACATTTCAATCTGGCCTCGATGAATTGTTGCATTACGCAGACAGGAACTCAATGGCTCATGGAGTAGAAGTCCGGCTTCCTTTTTTGAATCATGAACTGGTCGAATTTGCTTTTACTCTGCCCGGTAATTTTAAAATACATGATGGCTGGACAAAATGGATATTAAGAAAATCAATGTTTGAGAAATTACCGGAAGAGGTTGTCTGGAGAAAAGATAAGATTGGTTACGAGCCTCCACAAAAAATGTGGATGGAAAACAAAACTTTGCAGGAATATATTCATGAATCAAAGAAAATTCTTGTCGAAGAAAAAATTTTAAACCCGGGAGTATTGAATAAAAAAAATCAGCCTATGGATGTCCATGCGGCTGACAACTTTGACTGGCGTTATTTGGTTGCTGCCAGGTGTATTAAATAATTAAAAAAATATTTTATTATTTATTGAATTTATCAACTACTTCAAAAGTTGCTGATTCATCTGATTTAACTGTTGTCCATCCTTTGTCATCTTTTAGCTGAATAAAATATGCTGTGCCATCCTGATTGCTGACTTCAGTAACCATTTCAATTGCCTTGGATGAATACACTTTCTTGAGCTTGCAAAGAATGTTTAAGGGAAGATGCTGCTCTTTATAATAGCGAATTGAATTCATGATGTTGCCTGATAAATCATAATTCGCTCTTATTAAAATATCATTTTGATAAAAGCTAACATAATAATGGTCTTGAAATTCTGTCCATTTAATGTTCGTTGCTTTACTGAAAACAGAATGGAATGATTGCAACACTTTTTGATTAATGTCTGCTTTTGCTGAAAATGCACTGAAGGATAAAAATCCTGCGATACAAGCTGCGGCGATTAAGTTCTTTTTCATGGCTAATATTTGTTTGATTTTGATTTAATCGAATTGACACTGTGAAAGTAGTACCGAAAAAAAGTGAAGTCAAGTACATCTTTACTACTGGTAGTTAAAATTAGAAACCCTGAAATCCGCTACAGTCAATAATGTACGATAATATTCGTATTTTTTGATGAAACCTTTGCTGGTGCAGCGTTTCAATTTTGTTGCATGTTATTTTTTTAGCCGGGTTAAGTTTTTGTTAAACTGGAATGGTGGAATTAACAATTTCTATTTTGTCGAATTAACAGCCGAAAGCAATTCAAATTCACTCATTAAAAGAGATTTCCGGTTAAATAGCTTTTTTAAACATGGTTTGGGCAAGGCTGAATAATTTCTCAACTTTGCAAACTATAAAATTCAAAAGATGAAACTTGCAACAAAGCTAATCCATGCAGGAATGGAGCCTGATCCATCAACCGGCGCTATCATGATCCCTATTTATCAAACATCTACTTATGTTCAGGAAGCTCCGGGGAAAAACAAAGGCTACGAATATGCACGCTCTCAAAATCCAACTCGAAAAGCGCTTGAAGATGCATTGGCGATTATTGAAAATGGAAAATATGCGTTGAGCTTCAGCAGCGGTGTTGCAGCGACCGATGCAGTTATTAAATTATTGCAGCCCGGCGACGAAGTGATTGCAGGAAATGATTTATATGGCGGCACTTACCGATTGTTCACAAAAGTGTTTGAGAAGTTCGGCATCAAATTTCATTTCATCGACATGCAGGATGCGAACAATATTAAAAAGCTCGTGAACAGCAACACAAAATTGATTTGGGTTGAAACACCTACCAATCCGTTATTGAATATTGTTGATTTGGAAGCTGTCGTTTCCATTGCGAAAGGGAAAAATATTTTAACATGCGTAGATAATACTTTCGCTTCACCTTTTTTGCAAAATCCTCTGGATTTTGGAATTGATATTGTTCTTCATTCTGCAACAAAATATCTAGGTGGCCATAGTGATGTGATTCACGGTTGCCTGATGATGAATGATGCGAGCTTGAGAGAGAAATTATATTTCCTTCAGAAAAGTTGTGGGGCTGTTCCCGGGCCACAGGATTGCTTTTTGATTTTACGCGGATTGAAAACATTGCATATCCGCATGGAAAGGCATTGTGAGAATGGAGAAAAGATTGCTCATTTTTTGCGCAACCATCCAAAAGTTGCAAAGGTTTATTGGTGCGGGTTCACAGACCATCCGAGTTATGCGATTGCAAAAAATCAAATGCGCGGTTTTGGTGGCATGATGAGTTTTGAGTTAAAAAACGAAAACATGGATGAAGCAAAAAGAGTTTTATCATCCACAAAATTATTCTCCCTGGCTGAAAGCCTTGGCGGCGTTGAATCTTTGATTAACCATCCTGCATCGATGACTCATGCTTCCATTCCGAGAGAGGAAAGAATTAAAAACGGTTTGAGCGATTCATTAATAAGATTGAGTGTAGGCATTGAAGATGTTGATGATTTGATTGAAGATTTGAAAAACGCTATTGGTTAATTTAATCAAACCTATCAGGTTTTTAAAACCTGATAGGTTTACATTCATGAATTATAATAATCTCAAAGAATTTCTTGATAAAAAGGTTGATGAATACAATCAGCCTTTTTTTATTAAGGACGACCCTATTTCTGTGCCGCACAGATTCACAAAAAAACAGGATATTGAGATTGCTGCTTTCTTCGCTTCCATTTTTGCGTGGGGAAACAGAAAAACCATTATTCAAAAAAGTAATGAGCTAATGAAGCTAATGGACGATGATCCACACGACTTTTGCATGCATCATAGTCCAGAGGACTTAAAAAGATTATTAAAATTTAAGCACAGAACTTTCAACACAACAGACTTGCTTTATTTTATTGAATTCTTCAAATTTCATTATTCAAAAAATAATTCTCTCGAAACTGCATTTTCAAAATGGATGAACAAAAAAGATGAGACAACCGAGAACGCGTTGATTGGTTTTTATCATTATTTCTTTTCATTGGATGATTCACCTGCAAGAACAAGAAAGCATATTGCATCCCCGGAAAAAAAATCTTCGTGCAAGAAATTAAATATGTTCCTTCGGTGGATGGTAAGAAACGATAACAAGGGAGTTGATTTTGGCATCTGGAAAAAAATCTCACCTTCTCAATTGGTTTGCCCGATTGATTTGCATGTGGCAAGGGTTGCAAAACGCTTCAATTTTATTGACCGAAACCAAACCGACTGGCATACCGCATTAGAGCTTACTGAACATCTTCGTAATTTAGATAGCAACGATCCGGTGAAATATGATTTTGCGTTGTTTGCATTGGGAGCAATCGAACGATATTAATGGATAATTTAGTAGTTGATAATGAACAATGAAAACTTATTGATCGAAACACTGAGAAAGGATTTGGAGATTGAGCTGGCTGAAAAAATTTCTTTCGAAGAAATAAGAAAGAAACTGGAAGCTCACATTAACCATCTCATCAATCATGATTTTGAAAAATTAGTTTCATTATTGTATAGGATTGATGTGAGTGAAAGCAAATTAAAAAACCTGTTAAACGAAAATAAAAATGCGAATGCGGGAAATCTGATTGCAGAACTAATTATTGAACGCCAACTGCAAAAAATAAGAACAAGAGCTGAGCATAAAAAAGACGACAACAGTTTTGATGAAGAAGAAAAATGGTAATCCATGAAAATAGTTTTTGCATCATTCTTTTTTTGTCTCATTTATCATAATGCCTTCTCTCAAAAACTTATAAAAGTTGAAGGGCATTGTGGCTTGTATTGTAAAAGCATGGAACAGGTGGAAAAGCAATTTAGAAGCCAGGTGCAATTTTATGATTTTCATTTGGGTGAAACTATTTCAAGCGTTGGCGCCAGTTGTGCCAATTGGGAGGCTGTTTTTGCAAGCTTATCAGACAGTGTTGCGTTTTACCTTGAAGACATTGATTCGGGCTCTTTAAATAGCAGGCAAGTAGATTTTGCCTGGGAATATTATTCAAAGCTCGGCGGTAAAGCTGTGGCAAGCTCACATACAATTGTCATTGGCAATGATACAAGCACAAATTTACCCGATAGCTTTTTTGACAAGATTCTTATTATAAACAGCTTTCATGAATTCAGCAATCAGGAACAAATGCTAAAAGACATCAGCAAAAAACTAAAGCCAAACGGTGTTTTGTTTATTGATGAAACGCTTGCGAAGAAAAGCGGCGAGCTTCATGTGCAATGCAAAAAAAGAATTTATACTGATGCCGAAATGATAGCAATTTTTAAAAATAACGGCTTTGCTTACACGAAAAGCATTGATATGAGTTTCAGAGATTCAAAGCCGGTTCGAAAAATATTTGCTTTTAGAAAAGCATGAACATATTGACGAAAAGCAATTTTGCCGAGGATGCTGAAGCTTAATAGTAGCAATAAGATGAAAGGATTGCGACCCGCCGCGGCAGACAAGCTGCAACAATGTTCAATCGGAGTTACTAAGCCCGTATTAAAAAAAGAAAATCAATCCTGGACAACTTCTTCTTTTCGTTTGACGAACATCAATTCCTGTACTTTCTGTTTGTCTTCTTTTTCCTTTTTCAAATTGAACATCGTGCCAAACACTCTGTCCCAGATAGTAGTGCTAACACCAAAGCCTCGATGGTCGTTCTTATAGTGATGAAGATGATGATTTCTCCATAATGGCTTGAGCCATTTGAATGGCGGGTTCCATGCGTGGATGGCATAATGCATGCTGCCATATAAAAGATAACCGAGCATAAAGCCGGGGAAAAACATGAATGAGTTTTCCCTCATGATAGCATACATCAAAACAAAAACAATGCATGCAAGGATAATGCTGGGAACCGGTGGCATGAAGAGGCGCTCTCTATCCCGCGGATACTCATGATGGTTGCCATGCATCACATACACAACCTTTCTTGCCTTTTGGCTTTCAGCAATCATGTGAAAGATGAAACGGTGCATGATGTACTCAAAGAAAGTCCAAAAAACTCCGCCTGCCAGAAAAGTGGCGACAATTCTTGCAGCACCGAAATCAAGTGTCGTTGCACTATAGTACAAACAATAAATGATTGCAGGAAGATAAATGCCCCAAATTACCAACGGATGCGTCTTTGTGAGCATCTCCAGATATTGGTTCTTGAATAGCTGAGCCTGTCCTTTGTTATGGATTTTGTCAAATTTCATGTCCGTGTATAATCTGCGAAAATACGAATAACTAAGGTATTTACTGCATCTCACATTACCAAATATTGCAATTGCGTGACTTAACATACTGACCAAAATCATGCATTGAATTATTGACTACTTTTATTCGCAATAAACTTTTTATATGAAGCTTGTTTCTTATTTAGTGGAGAGCCACGACCAGTTGGCTGTTTTGGTGGACGGCTATGTGTTTGATGTGGAAGTCATCCATCCTGATCTGCCAAACAGTATTAACATGTTCTTAAATTATTGGGATGATTTTTTGCCGATTGTTCAAGCAGGAGAAATTGCGATTCAGGAAGGGCAGATTTCAAAAGAAAAGGGAATGCCTTACGATTCAGTTACGATTATCGCGCCGGTGCCTTATCCGCCATCCTGTCGTGATGGCTATGCGTTTTATCAGCATGTGGCAACGGCAAGGCGTAACCGCGGAGTGCAGATGATTATAGAGTTCGGGCAATATCCTGTTTTTTATTTCACAAACCATCATAGCATAATCGGTCCCGGCGAAATAAAATGCATGCCCGACCATTTTGAAAAATTGGATTTTGAACTGGAAGCTGCCATTGTTATTAGTAAGCATGGAAGAAATATAAGAGCAGAAGATGCTGATGAATATATTGCCGGCTTGATGATCATGAATGATATGAGCGCAAGAACGTTGCAGATGGAAGAAATGCTATTGAACCTTGGCCCTGCAAAAGGAAAAGATTTTGCGACAGCAACAGGCCCTTATTTAGTTACGCTTGATGAACTGCAACAATTTGAAACTACATGCAAAGAAGGTCATGTTGGAAAGAGTTGGAGCCTACGCATGCAATGCCGGGTGAATGGCAAACAAGTAAGCGATGGAAATCTGAAAGATATGGATTGGACATTTGCTGAGATTATAGAGCGGGCTTCTTATGGCGTTGATTTATATCCGGGAGATATTATTGGCAGCGGCACTGTTGGCACCGGGTGCTTTTTAGAATTGAATGGGACAGGCAAATTGAATGACCCAAATTATCAGGAGCAATGGCTGAGAGAAGGAGATGAAGTTGAATTGGAAATTGATGGATTGGGAATTTTGACAAACACAATCGTTAAAGACGAAGACGAGTTTTCAATTTTAGGAAAGAAAAAAAATATTTGATTTTATTAATGATTATTGACTTACAAAATATTCCACTTTCTCTTCGCCAAAATTATCTTCAACATGCTATTGCACCACGACCGATTTGCTTTGCAAGCACAGTTGATAAAGATGGAAATGTAAATCTCAGCCCATTCAGTTTTTTTAATTTGTTTTCAACGAATCCACCGATTATTGTTTTTTCTCCGTCGAGAAGAGTGAGAAACAATACTACCAAACATACACTGCAGAATATTCTTGAAGTGCCTGAAGTGGTTATCAATATTGTTGATTATGATATGGTGCAGCAAACAAGTCTTGCAAGTTGTGAATTCCCAAAAGACATCAATGAATTTATTAAATCAGGCTTTACTGAAGAACCTGCAACATTAGTGAAGCCGCCGATGATAAAAGAAAGCAAAGTGAAAATGGAATGTAAAGTTCATGAAGTAAAACCGTTTGGCGAAAATGCAGGAGCAGGAAATCTGATTATTGCGGAAGTTATGCGCATGCATATTGACGATAGCATTCTGGATTATAAAAAAATGATTGACCAAAAGAAATTGCATCATGTTGCAAGGCTTGGTGGAAATTGGTATTGCAGAGTTGATGAAACAAATCTTTTTGAGGTAGAAAAGCCAAACACTGAATTAGGAATTGGAGTGGATGCATTGCCTTCATCTATCAAAAACAGTAAAATTTTAACCGGAAATAATCTTGGTCAATTAGCAAACGTTCAATCATTGCCTGATATAGATGCTTCATTCGATGATTCAAGATTGAAAAATATTTTTCAATATTATTCCATCGCTCCGGAAGAGATGGAAAAGGAACTGCACATTTATGCAAAAGAACTGCTTGATGTAGGAAAAGTGCAAGAAGCATGGCAAATTCTTCTTGCGCTGAATGCTTGATTTTAATGAATTAATCTTAAAATCTGTGGCAACTTAGTTTACCTTTGCACAAATTTTTTTTGAGAACAGATTATGAACAACCAACACTTATCAGAACAGGAAATTATTCGCCGCGACAAATTAGCAGAGCTGCAGAAACTCGGTATTGACGCATATCCAGCAGCCTTATATCCTGTTACAACTACGGCAGCATTCATCAAATCAAACTATAAAGGAGAAGAAAATAAAAATGATTTTACAGATGTTTGTCTTGCCGGGCGCATTATGAGTATCCGCGACATGGGCAAAGCTTCTTTTGCAGTGATACAGGATAGCAGTGGAAAAATTCAGCTTTATATCAAGCGTGATGAAATCTGTAAAGGTGAAGACAAAACATTGTATGATAAAGTATGGAAACATTTGCTTGACATTGGTGATTTCATTGGTGTGAAAGGATATGTCTTTACTACAAAAACAGGAGAAACTTCTGTGCATGTAAGCGAACTTACTCTTCTTGCAAAATCCCTTCGCCCACTACCAATTGTTAAGGAAAAAGAAGGCGAAACTTTTGATGCGGTGACTGACCCTGAATTCAGGTACAGGCAACGCTACGCAGATTTGATTGTGAACCCACAAGTGAAAGATGTGTTCATCAAACGAACAAAAATGGTAAATGCCATTCGTGAGTTTTTAAATGAAAGAGGCGCATTGGAAGTAGATACACCAGTGCTTCAAAGTATTCCTGGTGGAGCAGCAGCAAGACCTTTCATTACGCATCATAATGCACTTGATGTTCCTTTTTATTTGCGCATCGCTAATGAGCTCTATTTAAAAAGACTAATCGTTGGCGGATTTGATTGGGTATATGAATTTAGCAGAAATTTTCGCAATGAAGGAATGGATAGAACACACAATCCTGAATTCACCATTCTCGAGTGGTATGCTGCTTATAAAGATTATTTCTGGATGATGGAAATAACAGAACAGTTGTTGGAAAAATTAGCAATTGTTCTTACTGGCTCAACAAAAATTATTGTTGGAGAAAAAGAGATTGATTTAAAAGCTCCTTATAAAAGGGTTGGAATTCTCGATGCGATTGAAGAAAAGATAGGCATTGACGTTAGCAGCATGGGTGAAGAAGAATTGAAAGATGTTTGCAGAAAGCTCGGCATCCATGTTGATAATACAATGGGCAAGGCAAAATTGATTGATGAAATTTTTGGAAGTAAATGCGAGCTGAATTTTATTCAGCCGACATTTATTACTGATTACCCTGTTGAGATGAGCCCGCTCACTAAAAAGCACCGCAGTAAACCAGGATTGGTTGAACGTTTCGAGTTAATGATTAATGGGAAAGAACTTGCAAATGCATACAGTGAATTGAATGACCCGATTGACCAGCGGGCTCGCTTTGAAGAGCAAGCTGAATTAATGAAGCGCGGCGACGATGAAGCTATGTATATTGATTATGATTTCCTGCGTGCGCTTGAATATGCCATGCCACCAACATCTGGGATTGGAATTGGTATTGACAGGCTTTGTATGTTATTAACGAATCAGGCTTCTATTCAGGATGTATTGTTCTTCCCACAGATGCGCCCTGAAAAAGGGATGGAGTAAAACTTTCCTTTAATATCATCATCATACCGAAGCAGGCGAGATGCCTGCTTTTGTTTTATTATGCAAACGTATCCGTAGATATAATCGGTAGAGTGCTAAAAAAAATTTAAATTAGTTCAAACAAAACGATTGCCGTATGAACAATTCATCCATCTCCAGGATTGGCGTCATACTGTACGCTCTGGTAATAGGCTTCTTCGGTATCAATCATTTTTTACATGGCACAGGCTTGCAAAACACGGTTCCCCGATTTATACCTTACAGTATATTTTGGGTGTATTTGACCGGCACATTGCTGGTAGCAGCAGCCATTGCTTTTTTAATTGGCAAGCAAGTTCGGCTGGCAGGTTTGCTGCTTGCGTTTTTTTTAATTCTAATTGTGCTCACCGTTCACTTGCCTGCAATTCTAAGCTCTGATGGTGAAAGCCATGTAAGTATTGCGATGACGAATCTTGTAAAAGATACCGGTCTTGCAGCAGCAGCATTGATAATAGCGGGAAGAGCAAGTTGATACATTATTTTTCTTGCAGAATTTATTCTTGAATTTATTTCTACAAAAATAAATCAGTCATCAATTTTTGTTCCGGGTTAACAGCATATTTACTGAAATCTGTAATCCCTTCGCTTTTCAAAACTTCTTCATCAATAAAAAAATTGCCGGTGCATTTGTCTGAAGGTTTTTGAAGGATATAATAAGCAGCATCGGCGACTATTTCCGGAATGCGGCTTCGTTGCATTAAAAAATCTCCCCCTAATAAATTTTTCACAGCTGCGGTTGCAATCGTTGTTTGTGGCCACAATGCATTTGCTGCAATGCGAAATTGTTTGAGCTCTTCAGAAAGACCCATCACAATCATACTCATGCCGAATTTGCTCATAGTATAAGCAAGATGATTGGCGAACCATTTTTTATCGAGGCTAATGGGTGGAGAAAGGTTTAGTATATGAGCGTTCATTGATTTTTTTAAATAAGGAATACATGCTCTGCTCATAAAAAATGTGCCTCTGATGTTGATGTCATGCATCAAATCAAAACGTTTTGGCTCCATCTGCTCAGTGCCTAATAAATTAATGGCACTTGCATTATTAATTAGGATATCAATGCCTCCGAATTCTTTTACTGTTGCTTCTACAACATGATTAATCTGGTCTTCAAACCTGATGTCGCATTGCAATGGCAACACTTTTCCTGAGCCTTCTTTTTGAATTTCTTCAGCAGCGGTGTAAATGGTTCCGGCAACCTTTGGATTTGCTTCAACAGTTTTACTTGCAATGGCAACATTAGCACCTTCCTTTGAAAGCCTTATTGCTATTGCTTTTCCGATGCCTCTGCTGCCACCTGTAATCAGCACTGACTTGTCTTTGAACATCATAAAAGAGTTGGTTTAACGCTTGAAAAAAGATACCGAGAACATATACTCTGACGTATGTCGTAATTCTACTACAATATAAGTAAATAATGAACTAATGAAATACAGCAATTATTCTATTGCAGGAAATGCAGGCTGGTTGTATGTTTGTACTGTTAAGATTGACTGATACGACAGATTCAAAAATCCAAGAAATCCGAAAACCAAAATCCAAATCCAAGAGAACCCAATCCAAAATCCGAAAAAACCGAAACCAACTATCCGAGAAAAACCAAATCCAAGTATTCAACGAAAACCAAAACTAAGAATCTGTTATCAACCAAGGCTTACAAGTTAAAATCCAGCATCAGTAATCCAACATCCTAAGGAAACAAGAGTTAAAATTTGTACCTATTGATGGCCGAGAAATGTTGGTTTGGTTAGTACAAAGTAATTAAAAGCCCCGAGTAAAATCGGGGCTTTGTTTTTATCTGAACGGAGATTTTTGAGATTAATGGGATTAAGTGGAATAACTCATATTAATAACCCGATTCATAATCGTATAAGTTTATCCATCCGATCAGCAGTATTTTTTAATGCGCATCTACAGCTACTGGTGTTCCTTTTTTAAATCTTTGAAGGAAAATAATCGGGATACAGCAAAGCACGAATACTCCAATTATCAGATACATATTATCATAAGTTAACAGCATTGTTTGTTTAATCACATTTCCTTCCATTGCCTGATTAGCCATTTGCTGTGCATTCAGCGGACTGAAACCTTTTGAGATGAAAGTCTGAACCATCTGCTGGTTGCGCTGCTGATAAGCCGGATTATATACACTTATTTTTTCGATAAGGCCATTGCGCACTACACCGGATTTTATATGAATCAATGTTGTGAGGATTGCAATTCCAAATGAGCCGCCTAGCTGTCTCATCATATTATTTAACCCTGTTCCTTGTCCGATATCAGGCCCTTTCAAATCCTGTAATGCAAGTGTTGTGAGTGGAACGAATAATAAGCTCATTCCAACGCCCCGTATGATTAACGGCCAGAAAAAATCGTTTGTGCCGGATAACAATGTTGAATTTGATAACATCCACGTGAAAATAAAAAACAGCACAAAACCTGCAGTTGCCATAAACTGTGCGGGCACTCCTCGCTTCAGCATTATCCCAATAAATGGCATCATCGCAATAGTTGCAAGGCCGCCGGGAAATAATATCAATCCAGTTTGTTGCGCAGTGAATCCTAAAAGGTTTTGACAGAATACGGGGAAAATAAAAACAGACCCATACAGCGCAAAACCAAGTGTGAATGTTGTGATAATCCCAATCCCAAAACTTCGCTGTTTAATAATGCGAAAGTTTACAACAGGGTGGTCTGTACTTAATTCTCTCCATATAAATAATATTGTAGCCACGACTGCTGAGAATACAAGAACAGCAATATATGTTTTAGCGAACCAATCTTCAGACTCTCCTTTCTCAAGAACTACCTGCAAACTTCCAACCGCAACGGTAAGCAACAAGATTCCCCACCAGTCAATAGGCTTGCCTTTGGCATATTTGGGAGATTCTTTTACAAATGTGGACACTAAAAATGCAGCAATTGCACCTACCGGAATGTTCACATAAAATATATATTGCCAACTTCTATGTTCAATGATAAAGCCCCCAATTGTTGGTCCAACAGTTGGCCCAACCACTGCACCTAATCCAAATAGAGCAGTTGCCATTCCAATTTCTTCACGGGGCCAGGTTTCCATTAATATGGCCTGACCTGTTGAAAGAAGTCCACCGCCCGCAAGTCCTTGCAAAATGCGAAAAACAATAAGTTCTGTCAAACTGTGCGACCTGCCACAAAGGAATGATGCAATTGTGAACAGCAATATGGATGTTATAAAATAGTTTTTCCTACCAAATTTATCACCGAGCCAGCCAGACATCGGCAAGATAATTACGTTCGCAACTGCATATCCAGTAACAATCCAACCAGAATCTTCAAGTGTTGCGCCCAGGTTGCCCATGATATCGGGTAATGCAACATTCACGATGGTTGTGTCTATCAGTTCTAGCAGGGCGGCCATTATCACGGTGATAGTGATAACCCATTTCCGCAATCCATGTTCTGCCATAAAAATTTACGATTTATGATGTCGGATGTAAGATGTGTTTAGACCATACATCCAGAATTAATTTTGCTTTTCTTTCGCCGCTAAGACTCAAAGACAGAGAGCTGCACGAAATTTTTCTTTGTGATTCTTTGAGCCTTCAATTCTTAGTGGCTATCTGTTGAATAAAGAACAAAATGTACAAGAGTGCGACGCAACGATGATGCTATGAAAAACAAATGCTTGTAACATAAAATTTCTTTGTTTCTTCTCTCATTCAGAATTCAGATTTGATGATGTAAAACGAAATCAAAGAAATCGTACATCGTAAATCTAAAATCGTACATTCTATTTCGTGTGGACCACCACTTTCACGCTCATGCCCGGGCGCAGGCGATTAATGATTGACGAATCTGCCTGCATCGAAATTTTCACCGGGATGCGCTGTACCACTTTTACGAAATTTCCTGTTGCATTATCAGGAGGCAATAATGAAAACTTTGCTCCGGTTGCACCCGAAAAAGATTGAACAGTTCCTTCGATTTTCTGGTCAGGAAATGCATCTACTTCCACATCCACTTTATCATTCAGCTTCAAATGTTCCATCTGCGTTTCTTTGAAATTGGCTGTTACATAAATATCATTTTCATGTACCACAGAAAAAAGTGTTTGACCAGCCTGCACTAATTGTCCAATCTGAATGCTCTTTTTTGAAACGATGCCACTTGCAGGAGCAATGATAACGGTGTAGGATACCTGCAATTTTGCATAATCAATATCAGCTTGTCTGGATGCAATGTTTGAAGCCGTTGCCCCCACCTGTGTTTGATTCGAGCTCACTCTTTTTGCTTGAACCGGAAGCTGGCTCTGAGCTACAACTAATTGTGCTTCGGCAGCATCTTTAGCAGCTTTCGCTTCATCAAATTGTGCTTTGGTGATGGCATGGTCGTTGTACAAATTCTGATAGCGCTCAAAATCCTGCGTTGTTTTCCAAACCTGCACTTTCACTGCTTCCACATTTGCTTCGGCAGTTGTGATTCCAGTCTTCGCTTCATTCACATTCGACTGAGAAACATTCACTGATTGCTTGGCGGAAGCCAATGCTGCTTCAGCTTGTTGAACCCTGATTTTATAATCTCTGTCATCCAGCACAACAAGTGTATCACCTGCTTTTACATATTGGTTATCCTGAAAACGGATTTCTTTCACATAGCCACCAACTCGCGCCACCACAGGGCTGATGTCAGCATCTACTTGTGCGTCATCTGTCACTTCATGCTTTTGATAATATAAATATTCTTTTACTGTGAACGCTAATGCGCCGATAAGCACCAATGCAAGTATGATTGGGAAGACTAATTTTTTCTTTTTTTTAGGTTGTGTTTCGTTCATAAAATGATTCTTTAATTCGTTTATTAAATAATTAGTTTGGTTTATGTTTACGGTTGTATATGACCGATAGATTTTAATAATGCGTAATAAGCAATGGTTGCGTCGCTTTTTGCAAGCTCAAGGTTCACTCTTGATTGATACAACAAAGTCTGTGCATCAATCCTGTCGGTAGTTGTAGCGAGGTTATTGTGAAATTTAGATTCCACGACACGCTCGTTTTCTGTTGCCTGCGTGATTGCTTCCTGCAGAACTTTAATTCTGTCTAGTGCCAGATGGAATTGCATATATTCCTGATGAACTTCTGTTTTCACTCTGTCAACCTGCGCGTCTTTGTTGATATTCACCTGTTGTCTCTGAATTTTTGCTTCGCTGATTTTATTTTTTGTTTTATATAATGAACCGATATCCCAGCTTGCATTGATACCAATAAGGAACGGAGCAAGAAATCCTCCGCTACTTGGAATGACCGCTTGAGTAAGGTTGAAATAATACAAATTTCCACTCACGCCAACTGTTGGCAATTGCTGGTCATGAATTTTTTTAATGTTGATGTCTGCTATCTGCGACTGATAATCGAATGAACTGAATTCCTTTCTGTCCTTCAGTGCCGTTTGCAGATATTCGCTGAAATTATTATCAACTGTTAGTTTGTATGTTACATCCTGAACCTGCAATGTTGTTGAATCAGGAAGTCCAAGCAAAATATTCATATTATAATTTGCGATGGCGCGATTATTTTCAAGCTCAATAATAATAAGCTCAGTATTTGATTTTTGCAATTGATATCGAAGCACATCGTTCTGTGTCGCCAATCCCTGGCTTTCATATTTTGTTATCTCATCCAGCTTGCTTTGTATATCATCTAAGTTTTGCTGAACGATTACCTGATTCTGTTTTATTTTGTAATAATTCAGATAAGTATTGATGACATTGTAAACCACTTCATCCTTGTCTTTTTCTGCATCAAGCTTGGTAGCTTTTATTAACAAGTCTGCAGATTGTTGAGCATACTTGTATTGATGCCCTGCAAAAATCGGTTCGTTAATGCTCAATGTTCCCTGATATAAAGCATTATCAAACGGAAGCTTGATTTTGTTACTGTCGCCGGGAATGCTTAATGTTCTAGCCAGCATCAAAGCGTGACTATAGCCGAAGCTCGCTTTTGCTGATGGCAATGCAGCGTCTTTTGCCTGTGCGAGCTGCGAAATTGACTGGTCAATTTTGCTTTGTGATAGTTTCAGTTGCTTGCTGTTCTGCACTCCCAATTGCACAGCTTCTTCAAGACTAAGTGTTTTGGTTTGTGCCCTCAGCGCAAGTCCGCTAATCATTAAGAAAGAAAAAATCCATACTTGCCTTTTCATGTTGTTAATTTTTTTGTTCTTCATTTTTTATATCCAGATGGGCATGCAATAGTTGTTTCAAATGGGTTTTGAGTTTGGGTGCCATTTTTTTCCGGTAGGCATCATCGTTACCTTCTTCTATATTAAAAAGTGAATTATAGAAATGACGGGCAAGCGTTGTTTGTGAAATGGTCCCCATCACACTGCCTACAGTCAGCTCGATATCCACTTTCCTGAAAAGTTTTTTCTTCTGACCGTCGATGACAATTTTTTTAATCTGCTCAAAATTCCTCAGCTTGATTTTTGTGATAAGTGCTTTGATATCCTGTGAACGGCTGTTGTTAGCGTGTTGCATGATATTATGAATACAGAGATTATTCATAATCTTGTCCACATAAAAATCTATTACCCTATCAATTTTTTCCCAGGGTGTCAGCGATTCATCTTTATTCAGCGCTTCCAGAATGGTGTAGTTTGCTCTTTGTTCCAGCAACGCTTCCAGCAATTTTTCTTTAGAGCCGAAATAATAAGAAATCATTGCCAGGTTCACGTTTGCTTCCTGAGCAATATCTCTCACAGAGGTTCCGTCAAAGCCCTTGTCACCGAAGAGCTTTTCAGCCACTGCGATAATATGTTCCCGTTTATCTGCTGCCATCTTTTTTTATTTGAGGGCACAAAGTTAAACGAACGTTTGAATTAAACAAACGTTTAATTAAAATTTTTTTAAAATTTTTTCCAATGGCAAGAATTTCAGCCAGTCCGGATTGATTAGTTCAGGTCAAGAAGGGGTTTGTTTTGTAAAATATGCTCAATTTTCTCAATAGCAGCAGGAGTTAATTTATCGATTACTTCAAGTGCTTTTAAATTTTCCAGTAATTGTTCTTTTTTGGTGGCACCTAAAATAGCAGTTGTTACATTCGGGTTTTTGATACACCATGCAATGGCAATAGATGCCAGCGAAGCATCCATTTCATTTGTTAATGCTGTAAGCTGTTTCACTTTATTAATGCGGTCTTCCTGCATCCATCGGTCGCGCAGCCATTCAAAACCTTTCATCCCAAGCCGTGAATCCGCAGGAAATCCATCATTATATTTTCCAGTTAAAAACCCCGCTGCAAGCGGGCTCCAGATTGTTGTGCCAAGCCCCACATTTTTAAAAACAGGCAGGTAATCCTGCTCCATTTTAAAACGGTCGAACATATTATATTGAGGCTGTTCCATGGTTGGCGGAATCAAATGATGCTGGTTTGCCACCCGATGTGCTTCCATAATTTCTGCGCCGCTCCACATGCTCGTTCCCCAATACAAAATCTTTCCCCGCTGTATCAATGTGTTCATCGTCCACACCACTTCTTCAATGGGAACATTTGTATCGGGTCGATGGCAAAAAAATAAATCTAGATAATCAACCTGCAAGCGCTGCAATGCTTCGTGACAAGCTTCAGTCAGGTGTTTTCGGCTAAGCCCGGTTTGGTTCGGCTTATTATTTTTTCCTCTCCAGCCAAAATATGCCTTAGAAGAAAGGGTGTATGAAGTGCGGTCCCAATTCTTATTCTTCAAAACCCTGCCCATCATTTTCTCGCTTTCGCCCAGCGCATATACTTCAGCATTATCAAAAAAATTAATGCCGTTGTCATAAGCAATGCCCATCAATTCATCAGCAGTATTGTCTTCAATTTGTTTGTGGAACGTGACCCAGCTTCCGAAGGATAAAACGCTCAACTGTAGCCCTGATTTCCCGAGATAACGATATTCCATAATTCAAGTTTTGAAAAATAAGAAGAACACAAAATTAAGGCGAATGTTTTCTCAAGGCTTTATTTCTTCGTTATGATTTATTAACTTTGCGCTCGCAACAGGCAGATTTGTTTATTGTTCAGCCTGTTCAAAATAAAAACTGAACTAATAAACGAAACACTTCAGCACACTCGCACTGCAAGTTTCTCGTTAATAGTTCAGAAAAAATTTGTGTAACCGGCGATAGTAATTCTATTTAGTCCGCCGCGGCGGATTGCGTCGCACACTTGTACGGAAACAATTCTATTCATCGCTAAAAAATAGCAACATGAAATGAGCCATAAAATTTTCGAGTTATCATCCAAACAACGATGAAAATTTTATGGCGAATTCTATCTGGCAAATAAAAAAATAACAGACATGCAGATAAAAACAATTCAGGATTGTCTTAAAGAAAGGATATTGATCATTGATGGCGCTATGGGCACTATGATTCAGCGACACAAGCCAACCGAAGAAACATATCGCGGAGAAAGATTCAAAAATTGGCACAAGGATGTGAAAGGAAATAATGATTTGCTCAGCATCACGCAACCGGAAATTATAGAAGGCATTCATAAACAATATCTGGAAGCCGGTGCTGACATTATTGAAACAAATACATTCAGCAGCACTGTGATTGCACAAGCAGATTATGATATGCAATCATTTGCTTATGAATTAAATGTTGCTTCGGCAAAATGTGCCAAAAAAGCAGCAGATGAATACACTGCAAAAAATCCGGGCAAGCCGCGTTTTGTTGCAGGCGCGATCGGACCACTGAATAAAACATTGAGCTTATCACCAGACGTAAATAACCCCGGCTTTCGTGCAGTGACATTCGATGAAGTTGTCGCTGCTTATTACGAACAAATAAAAGGATTGGTTGATGGAGGCGTGGATGTGTTGTTAATCGAAACTATTTTTGATACGCTGAATGCAAAAGCTGCCATCTTCGCGATTAAAAAATATTTTCGCGATACGAAACAAAAAGAATTGCCGGTTATGATTAGTGGAACCATCACGGATGCAAGCGGACGAACATTAAGCGGGCAAACGCTTGAAGCATTTTACATATCGGTGATGCATGCAAAGCCATTAAGCATTGGATTGAATTGTGCGCTTGGCGCACAGGAAATGAGACCGCATATTGAAGAGCTATCACAAATTGCAGGATGCTATGTTTCTGCATATCCGAATGCCGGATTACCAAATGCTTTTGGTGAATATGATGAACAGCCGCATGAAACAGCGCATATCATTGAAGAGTGGGCAGCGAATGGCTGGTTGAATATTGTTGGTGGTTGTTGCGGCACCACGCCAGACCATATAAAACATATTGCAGATGAAGTGAAAGAATTTAAGCCAAGAGAACTCCCTGTTATAGAAAAAGAATTAGTTGACTAAGATTTTTACTATGAGTGAATCAACGCATATCAAACCATATTTACGCCTAAGCGGATTAGAGCCTTTAACTGTTCGGCCGGAAACAAATTTTGTGAATGTTGGTGAACGCACAAATGTTACCGGCTCAAAAAAATTTGCACGCCTCATTCGTGAAAATAAATATGAAGAAGCACTAAGTGTCGCGCGTCAGCAAGTGGAAAATGGAGCGCAGGTTCTTGATGTGAATATGGATGATGCATTGCTGGATGGTGTCCATGCAATGACAACATTCATTAATCTTGTGCAAAGTGAACCGGATATTGCGAAGATTCCCATCATGCTCGACAGTTCAAAATTTCAAATCATCGAAGCCGGATTAAAATGTGTACAGGGTAAATGCATCGTGAATTCTATTTCGATGAAAGAAGGCGAAGCAAAATTTATTGAGCAGGCAATTATTTGCCAGGCTTATGGAGCTTCAGTTATTGTGATGGCATTTGATGAAAAAGGACAAGCTGACACAAAAGACAGAAAAGTGGAAATATGCCATCGTGCTTATAAAATTTTAACCGAACAAGTTGGTTACGACCCGCAGGATATCATTTTCGACCCAAACATTTTTGCAGTTGCAACCGGCATTGAAGAGCATAATAATTACTCTGTTGATTTTATTGAAGCAACAAGAGAGATAAAAAAATTAATGCCTCTTACAAAAGTGAGTGGTGGCGTGAGCAATATGTCTTTTTCATTTCGTGGCAACGACCATGTGCGTGAAGCTATGCATTCTGTGTTTTTATATTATGCTATCAAAGCTGGTATGGACATGGGGATTGTAAATGCAGGTCAGTTGGTTGTCTATGATGAAATAGAACCAACGCTTCGTCAATTGTGCGAAGATGTAATTCTAAATCGTAACAATGATAATAATGAAGCGACTGAAAAATTAATAGCATTTGCTGAAACTGTAAAAGCAAAAGGCAAAGAAACAGTAAAAGATGATGCATGGAGAAATACAAGTGTTGAAGAAAGATTGAAACACTCGCTGGTAAATGGCATCACAGATTTTATTGATGCTGATACAGAAGAAGCAAGACAAAAATATCCGAAGCCATTAGATGTGATAGAAGGGCCGTTAATGAATGGAATGAATGTTGTCGGCGATCTTTTCGGAAGTGGAAAAATGTTTTTACCACAAGTAGTGAAAAGTGCAAGAGTGATGAAAAAATCTGTTGCAGTACTCACTCCTTTCATTGAGGAAGAAAAAAAGAATAATCCAAAAGCACAGCAAGGCGGCGCGGCGCGAATTTTATTGGCTACTGTAAAAGGCGATGTTCACGACATCGGGAAAAATATAGTTGGAGTTGTTTTAGGTTGTAATGGATATGATATCATTGATCTTGGTGTGATGGTTCCAACAGAAAAAATTCTTGATACAGCAGAAAAAGAAAAAGTAGATGTCATTGGCTTAAGTGGTTTGATAACACCTTCGTTAGACGAGATGGTGCATGTAGCACATGAAATGAAACGCAGGGGCATGAAGCTGCCATTATTAATCGGTGGCGCGACCACTTCGCGTATGCACACTGCTGTGAAAATCGCTCCGCAATATGATGAAGGTGTTGTGCATGTGCTGGATGCTTCGAGAAGCGTTACAGTGACTGGCTCTTTATTAAGCGCAGAACAAAAACCAACATTTTTAAAAACTATCGGCAATGAGTATGCGAAATTGAAAGAAGATTTCGCCAATAAAAAAACAGCCAAGCAATATCTCACATTTGCCGATGCACAAAAAAATAAGACAAAAATTGATTGGGATAATTTTACCCCGGTGAAACCTACATTTACAGGAATAAAAGCTTTTGCTGATTATAGCCTTGAAGAAATTTCAAAATATATTGACTGGCAGCCATTTTTTATTGCATGGGAAATGCATGGAAAATTCCCGCAGATATTAAGCGATGAAAAAATCGGGAAAGAAGCAACTAAACTTTTTAATGATGCAAAAAAATTATTACATCAAATCATCATTGAAAAATGGCTGACAGCAAAAGGAGTGGTTGGTTTTTGGGAAGCAAGCTCAGATGGTAAAGATTCTGTTAGCGTTAAAAGTGAAACGGGAGAGGTGACATTAGAATTCCTGCGTCAGCAAATTAAAAAAGCTGCGAATCAATCAAATATTTCTCTTGCAGATTTTATTAAGCCATCAACTCACGATTCACGTTTCGCTTCTCACGATTATATTGGCGCATTCGCCGTAACAATGCAAGGCATCGAAAAACATATCGAGCATTTTCAAAAAAATCACGACGATTATAACAAAATTATTTTGCAGGCACTTGCAGACAGACTCGCAGAAGCATTTGCCGAACTGCTGCACCAAAGAACGCGTAAAGAATTTTGGGGATATATGAAAGATGAAAATCTCTCAAATGAAGAATTAATCAAAGAAGAATATTCCGGTATTCGCCCTGCTCCGGGCTATCCCGCTTGTCCTGACCATACTGAAAAATATAAACTATTTAATTTATTGGATGCAGAAAAAAATACAGGTATTATATTAACAGAATCACTTGCGATGTTCCCTGCATCATCTGTGTGCGGCTGGTATTTTGCACATCCTGAAAGCAAATATTTCGGTGTGGGCAAAATTGAAAAAGACCAGGTGGAAGATTATGCTAAAAGAAAAAACATGCCCATCGAAGAAATTGAGAGGTGGCTTCGCCCGGTATTGGAATACGATGCATAGCTGTTTATTAACAACACAGTTAATTTTTCTATTGTAATTTTGCGCCTTTTAGATGCTGACTTAAACGGTAAATGTTTAATCAGAGATTTGCCGCTCTGAAACTGAAGTCTAATAGCAGTACAACAGATGAATGGAGCGTCGCAACGATGATGCCATGAAAAACAAATGTTGGTATCAAAATAATTTTGAAGAACTGAAGAATGATAAGTTTATGAAGAGAATCTTACCTCTCGCTATATTAGTTGCTGCTTTTGTTCCTGCAATTATTCTTGCTCAGGATAAACCAAAGCCCAAACATAGAAAACACGAAATTTATTTTTCATGGGGGTATAACAAAGAATGGTATACGCGCAGCAATCTTCATGTTTCTCAGCCCGGATTAGGCAATGATTACACATTTCAAAATATTTTAGGTCACGACCATCCAGGCTGGGATGGCCAGTTTTTTACAAAAGCGCTTTCAATACCACAGTATAATTATCGGATTGGCTATTTCTTCAATGAAAAAAAAGGACTGGCATTTGAGATAAACTTTGACCACACAAAATATATTTTAACCGAGCAAGATGTGCACTTGAAAGGGACTATGAATGGGCAGAAAGTTGATAAGGTAATTCACTGGCCCGATGACAGCTCTGCTCATTACTATTTAAATAATGGCGCAAATTTTTTGTTGTTCAACATAGTCAAGCGCTGGCATTTGCTTGCAACAAAAGATGAAAAAATTAAAATTGATGCATTGGCTAAAGTTGGCATTGGCCCATTAATCCCTCATGTACAAAATAAATTTATTGGCCAGCCTGAAAACCATCAGCATTTTCAAGTTGGAGGATTGAACGCAGGGCTTGAAGGGACAATAAGAGCTACTTTTTTCAATCATGTTTATCTTGAATATTGTAATAAGTTCGATTATGCAAATTATTGGGGGCTTAGAAGCTACGGCGGCACTGTAAAGCAGGCATTCGGATGCTATGAAATGATTTTGAATGTAGGACTTACTTTTCCCATCGGAAGAAAAGAAGAGTAAAATTTATTTTCCAAGAGCTTCTTTTAATTGTTGTGCTTCTTTCGCCTGATTCAAACCTCTAACGAGGTAAACGATAATGAATATTTTCATTATTGCTCCTTTGAAAATTGTTGAGGGCTCATAAATAGCATCCGTCAAAAGCAGCAATGCATAAAATATAAGTGCAATCAAAATTGCTGTGTAAGGTTTTTTCTTTGTCCATAAACCAAGTGCAAGAAAAACAAGAGATGTTATGACAATAAGGCCAATGCTTATCATAAACGAAGAAGAATCCAAATCCTGATGCCTTGTCAGAATAGCAATGGTACCAAAAACGAACTGAACACCAGCAACAACAAATATCGCATTGCGTGCATTTCGAACATGCTTGTCGTAGCTTAATCTTGTAAGCTCTTCTTCATCAAAAATGCTTTGCTCTGCTTCTTGCATTGTTTAATTTTATTCACATCAAATTAGAAAAAATATTTTGAATCGAATAGCTTCTTTTATTTTTTCAATTCTCTTTCAAATAGCCACCACATTGGCTTTCTTGGCTTCACATCATAGTTTGTAGATATATATGTTTTGATATGATTCATTGCTTCCTCAATGCTATCAGTTAATAAAACAAGTGACAAATCTTCTTTCGAAACTGTTCCTTGCTCATATAAAAATTGCATGTATTCCCACAAATCTTTATAAAACTCTTTTCCAAAAAGAACAATAGGGAATTGAGCAAGCATCTTTGTTTGCGCAAGTGTGAGTGTTTCAAAAAATTCATCCATCGTTCCGAAACCTCCAGGCATGATGATGAATGCATAAGAGTATTTAATCATCATCGTCTTGCGCACAAAAAAATATTCGAAGGTGAGAGTCGTTTGTAAATAAGGATTCGGCTTTTGCTCAAATGGCAATTGAATATTGCATCCAACAGACTTTCCATTGTTCTCAAAAGCGCCGCGGTTAGCGGCTTCCATGATACCAGGACCGCCGCCCGTCATTGTTGTGAACCCCATTGCTGCAATTTCTTTTCCGAAATTTCTGGCAACCTGATAATAATAATTATCTTCTTTGAACCTTGCGGAACCAAATACCGTGATGCATGGGCCAACAAAATGCAGTGTTCGAAACCCTCTGATAAATTGGGTGAAAACTTTCCATGAAAACTTAAATTCATAAAGCCTGCTTTTCGGCCCCTCGAGGTAAATCGGTTCTTTTGCCTTGATTATCTTTTCTGATTCTTTCATATTAGCAAAACGTGTGATGACAAATAGTAAATTGCGTGGCTAATATAAACCAAACATTGTTATGTCATCGCTTCGTATTATCAGTTATAATGTTAATGGCATACGCGCCGCTATGAAAAAGGGTTTCATTGAATGGCTAAAAACAAATCCGGCAGATATTATTTGTGTGCAGGAAACAAAAGCACAAAAAGATAATGTCGATCACAAACAATTCACTGATCTCGGCTTTTATGATTATTGGTTTAGCGCACAGAAAAAAGGATATAGCGGCGTTGCAGTTTTCACAAAAATAAAACCTGATAATATTGAATACGGGACCGGCCACAAATTGAGCGATGATGAAGGAAGGGTGATTCAATTAGACTTCGGTGATATAAGATTAATCAATGCATATTTTCCTTCCGGAACTTCGGGTGATGAAAGACAAACTTTCAAATATGGCTGGCTTGATGAATTTCTGAGTTATCTGAATACATTAAAGAAGAAACATCCCAAATTAATTTTGTGTGGTGATTATAATATTGCTCATAAAGAAATTGACATTCACGACCCGAAAGGAAATAAAAATTCGTCTGGCTTTTTGCCGGATGAAAGAACATGGATGGATAAATTTTTTGTGAACAATTGGGTTGATACTTTCAGGATGATTCATCAGGAACCACATCGTTACAGTTGGTGGAGCCAGCGTTTTCCAACTGTGAGATTGCAAAATAAAGGATGGAGAATTGATTATATCAGCGTCACGGAAAATCTAAAAGACAATATTCTTGATGCAGAAATTTATCCTGATGTAAAACATAGCGACCATTGCCCTGTTTATTTAAAAATAAAAAATAAGGAATGAGAAACATAAAATGAGAAAGTCAGTTCTTGTACTTTCTCATTCCTTATTTCTAATTAATAATTTTTTAGCATGATAGTTTACAACATTACCATGAAAGTGAATCACGACATCGTGAATGAATGGCTTGATTGGCAAAAGCATGAACATATTCCAGAAATCATGGCAACAAAAATGTTTGACGATTATAAAATGTATCGCTTGTTTGAACATGATGACGAGGAAGGCTTAACATTCACTGTTCAATATTTTACAAGCTCATTAGAAAAATATCATCAGTATATTTCTTTATTTTCCCCTTCGCTTCGCGACAAAGCATTTGCAAAATGGGGAAATCAATTCACAGCTTTCAGGAGTGTGATGAAACTCGTTCGGTAATTGTGGAAAAGAATTAATGTAAAAAGAATTGTTGGTTTGATGTTGTTGCACTACATTCCTCTAAAACTCACAACTAGCAAGCATTTCAGCGAACATGCTCTAAAATCTGCTACAGTTCTGCATTTCATGCGATAGTAGTTTTTTTGCTCAAAAAAATCTTTATTTTATTTTTCTGCAATCCCTTGTCCCATGCGGGTTATACGCGTTTATATTAAGTTTTAAAAAATCAAGAAAAGATTTTGTTGGAATGAAAAAGCGGCTATATTTGTTCTCGCTAAAATTTAAAAAATTTCATTATGAACAAAGCTGAATTAATCGCAAAAATCGCAGAAGATGCAGGCATCACAAAAACGCAATCAAATTCTGCGCTCGATTCTTTTGTTGAAGCTGTTACCAAAACTTTAAAAGGTGGTGGCAAAGTTACTCTTGTTGGCTTCGGCACTTTTTCTGTAGCAAAGAGACAAGCCCGCAACGGTCGTAATCCTCAAACAGGTGCTGTTATAAAAATCAAAGCTAAAAAAGTAGCAAAATTTAAAGCAGGTAAAGAATTGTCTGCTAAATTATAATGCCGCCCAAACGCATTCAAAAAAGCTCTGGCACTGAGCAGGTTTAGTGTCAGGGTTTTTTTATTTTTGCGGCAACAATAAATTCATTCAAACATTCTAATAAAAATTTTATGGGAAGAGGTGATAAAAAAACTAAAAAAGGAAAAATATTCAAAGGCTCTTTTGGAAAATCAAGACCAGCGAAAGTGAAAAAGAAAGCTGCTGAAAAAAAAGAAAGCAAGTAAGTTAATTGGTTGATAAGTTGAAATGTAAAGCACCAATCAACATTTCAACTTATCAACTTTTCTCACGGAGCAAGCCTTTCTATCTTCCAGCTCGCATCTTCTTGTAATGTATATTGAATCCGGTCGTGCAAGCGATTTGGTCTTCCTTGCCAGAACTCAATGGTAACGGGCTTCACGCAATATCCACCCCAGTGCTCAGGTCGCTTAATTCCTTTTGTTGCAAATTGTGCACGAATTTTCTCTTCATTTTCTTCCAGCCAATTTCTGTTTTTAATAACCTGGCTTTGCGGCGATGCAATGGCACCAATGCGGCTTCCTTCAGGTCTGCTATTAAAATAATCATCGCTTATTTGTGAACTCGTTTTTTCAACAATACCTGTTACTCTTACTTGTCTTTCTAATTCTTTCCAGAAAAAAACCAAACATGCTCTGGGGTTTTCATGCAACTGCAAGCCTTTATAGCTTTCATAATTGGTGAAGAATACAAATCCCTTTTCGTCAACCCCTTTCAATAAAACAATTCTTGCAGAAGGAACTCCATTAGTAGATGACGTGGCAAGCGTCATTGCATTCACCTCATCAATTTTCGATTGTATCGCTTCATTCCACCATTTGCTGAATTGATTAATTGGATTTTGCGACACTTCATTTTCATTCAGCAATTGCAGTTTGTATTCTTTTCTGATGCCTGCTATTTCTTCCATCTTATAAATTTCAGGACATAAAATTATCGAAAAAAGAAACGGTCTCGCAAAATGCGAGACCGTTCACAATGCTTTATTATCTCTTACTATTATTTTCCCTCGTCGTTGCGAAAATCAGTTTTAGGTTGCTGTGTTGCTTTCGAAAGCAGCGCTTCCATTTCACTGATTCGGCGAAGCTGGCTGTCTAATTTTTTATTATGCTCAGAAACTTGCTGCAAATCATTGTTTAGTTCTTCCAAAAAAGCAACTTTCTTCTGGAACTGAAGACGCTGAAAATTTGCTTCGCGCAATTTATCTTCTGTGTCTGATAATATCCTGCTTAATCGCTGGTTCTCCTCCCACAAAGCTATTTGCTTTTGTCTTGCTTCATCAAAATCTTTGGTGAGCTTGAAATAGGATTCATGCAATTGCTCGTAATCTGCACCTTTCTGTGGCTGTGAAAGATTTGTTTGCAGTTTCTGTAGCTTGTCCTGCAAAATACTGAATTCAGAATATGCTTTGCCCAGCCTATCGTTCATCTCTTCGCTCAATCTTTGCTGTTGGCGAATCTGGTTCACTTCATTTTCTTTCTCATTCAAGTGCTTCTGTGCTTCTGCTAACTGAGTAGCTAATAATTCTTTTTCTTTTAATAATGTATTGTATTTGCTTTCCGATTCTTTCAACGTTTCAATCTGCTCAACCAGACGGTTCACCGTGCTATTATGTTCCAGCAAATTTGCCTGCGCAGATTTTAATTGAGAAAGATAATCGGCTGCATCAGGTCCTTGTTTTGCCTGCGCAGCAACTTCAGCAACAGCCTGCGGAATCGGTCTTGAATTTACTTTTTCTTCGAGGTCATCAATTTCTTTGCGCAATTCTTCTACTTCAATCGTCAATATCTGTTCATTCTCTCTGGTTTCTGCAAGCCGTTCACGCAACTGTTGTTGCGCACGTTCCTGCATGTCCATATCATTATAATATTTCAGTTTCCAGTTGTCGTTTTCGCTAATGCCATCAGGTTCTGTTGATTGTTCAACATTGATGTTTTTCTTTGAGTTCCAAAAAAATGAAATGCTAAAGCCCAGCACCAGCGCCACGAGAAGTGCAATGATAATCTCCGGTATCCCTACCGCAAGCTGAAATCCTAATATGAGAAGAAGCGTATTCATATTGGTTCGGAAAAAATTTTTTCGCAATTTAAAAATTCCTTTTGGGATAATATCAACCGGAGCTTTCAAGGGATTTTGTGGAGTGAGGGTATGAAAAAACCACCATATTGGTGGCTTTTCAAGGTTGTAAGATACACAGCTTTCTATTAATATGCAAGCTATCGTATAAAATATTTTTATTTCGCAGTTTTATCCTTTCACAAGAGTACCAACCTTTGCGCCTGTTACCACTTTCATAAGATTGCCTGGTTTGTTCATATCAAAAACAATGATTGGCAGGCTGTTCTCCATACACAATGTGAATGCAGTCATGTCCATTACGCGAAGATTTTTTGAAATACATTCCTGAAATGATATTACATCAAACTTCTTTGCAGTACTGTCTTTTTCCGGGTCTGCTGTATAAATTCCATCAACCCTTGTTCCTTTCAAAATCACGTCTGCATTGATTTCTATCGCACGCAAAGAACCGGCTGTATCTGTTGTAAAATAAGGATTACCGGTGCCTGCTCCAAAAATCACCACTCTTCCTTTCTCAACATGGCGAATTGCACGGCGACGGATATAAGGTTCTGCAATTTGCTCCATTTTGATAGCACTCTGCAAACGAGTGTATACACCAATTTTTTCAAGACCTGCTTGTAAAGCCATTCCATTAATCACTGTCGCAAGCATTCCCATATAATCGCCATGAGCTCTTTCAATGCCTGTTTCAGCTTCGTTCATACCGCGATAAATATTGCCACCACCGATTACAATCGCTACCTGAACGCCAAGCTCAACAATGCTTTTAATGTCTTGTGCATATTGAGCAATCACTGAATTATCAAACCCAAAACTCTTATCGCCCATGAGGGCTTCACCTGAAAGTTTTAAAAGGATGCGCTTGTATTTTGGTAGCATGCAGCAAAAAATGTTTTTATTTATGTAACCAGCGACAACAATTCTATTCAGCATCCTTGCGTCGCACTCTTGTACTGTTAGTTCTCTATTCAGCTCTTCACAATTTCAAACAACAACTAATTTCGATTGCAAAGAAAAGGTTTTTCATAATTATTTCACGCAATGTTTTTCACGCAACGGGCGCAAAGAAGGCAACGAAACAACGAATATTTTGATTTTAGTTTAGCTTAAATCGAAACTTTTAAAAAACTTTTCGTTGCGTCTTTGTATTCTTTGCGCTCGTTGCGTGCAATAAACCGCATAAAAAAAGGAGAGCTAAACTCTCCTTTCAAAATTTTATTATCCTAATTGCACTCGCTTGAACTCTGTCACCTTCACATCTCCATCGACACTTTTCAGATAATCACCTACTGTTTTAGATGCATCTTTCACGAAAGGTTGTGCTAATAATGTATTCTCTTTAAAAAATGCATTTAGTTTCCCAACTGCGATTTTATCAATCATCTCGTCAGGCTTGCCCGCCATTTTCGGGTCGTTCTTGATTTGCTCGGTAACGATTGCTTTTTCTCTTTCAACAACATTCGCAGGAACTGCATCAGGAGAAACAGCAACAGGATTCATTGCTGCAATCTGCATCGCAACATCTTTTCCTGCCTCCAGAACCGCGCTACTGTTTTTTGTCAAACCAACCAACACGCCCATTCTGTATGCACCATGAATATATGCAGCAACACCATCTGCAGAAATTTTCTCGAAGCGAGACAACTGAATCTTCTCTCCGATTTTTGCAAGCTGGTCATTGATTTTATCCGCGATTGTAGCTCCATCCAATTGAACAGCGAGCAATTCCTCAGAAGAATTTACATTGTTCTTGATTGCTGAATCCATAATAGATTGAGCAAATGCCACGAACTCTGCATTCTTTGCAACGAAATCAGTTTCGCATGCAAGCGTGATGATAAAACCAGTTTTATTATCAGCAGTTGTTTTTGCAATGATAACGCCTTCTTTAGCTTCACGGTCGCTGCGGAGGGCTGCAACCTTCTGTCCTTTTTTGCGGAGGTAATCAATTGCTTTTTCAAAATCGCCATCGCTTTCAACCAATGCTTTGCGGCAATCCATCATGCCGGCACCTGTTGTCTGGCGAAGCTTATTAATTTCTGCAGCAGTTATTGTTGTTGCTGTTGACATATAATCCAAATTTGAAAATTAAAAAATGTGAAAATGTTTTTATCTCACGAAATCTCTCAGTAAAAAACATTCTAATCGAAATATTGTTCTCGCAAAACCTGTCAGCTTATCTAGCCGAAGTGCGTTTTGGAGAATTTGGCATACGGCGTTTAGGCTGGTTATTTCCACCCCTGGCTCTGTCACCACCACCGCTACCACCTGCACCACGGCGACCACGTGCAGCTTCAGATTCAGCTTCAGCCTGCAAACGAGCCGCTTTCTTTTCATTATCATCAGTTGATACTTCCTCAACTTCTTCTTCTTTAGCGGCTTGTCTTTCAGCAAGACCTTCTGCAACTGCAGCTACAATATAATTAGTGATGATAGCGATTGATTTTGTTGCATCGTCATTAGATGGGATTGCAAAATCAACTTTGTTAGGGTCACAGTTTGTGTCAACCATTCCGAAAGTTGTGATGCCAAGGCGTTTTGCTTCTGCCAATGCAATATGCTCATGACCGATATCGATGATGAACAATGCAGCAGGAACACGACCGAGCTGCGCAATACCACCAAGCACTTTTTCCATCTTGTCTTTATCGCGTGCAAGCGTTAAGCGCTCTTTTTTAGTGATGCTGTCGAAAGTTCCATCATTCAACATTTTTTCGATGCTTTGCATTTTCTTCACGCTCTTGCGAACTGTGTTGAAGTTAGTGAGCATGCCGCCAAGCCAACGCTCGGTAACGAAAGGCATGTTGATTTTTTTAGCACTTTCGGTAACGATTTCTTTCGCTTGTTTTTTTGTGCCGACAAACATTATCTTCTTACCGCTTTTTGCGATTTGTTTCAATGCAGCAGCAGCTTCCTGAAGCGATTCTGTCGTTTTGTTAAGGTCGATGATATGGATACCTTTCTTTTCAGCAAAGATGTATGGCAACATTTTAGGGTTCCATTTTTTGCGAAGGTGCCCAAAGTGAACGCCTGCTTCTAAAAGTTGCTGCTGAAGGGAAGTGTTATTTTCCATGTAACTATTTTGAAAATTTTAAAATATCGATTTAATAATCTGAAGCCAGCGATTAACGTTTGCTGAACTGGTAGCTTCTTCTTGCTTTTTTGCGACCTGGTTTTTTTCGCTCAACAGCTCTCGGGTCGCGGCGAAGCAAACCTGCTGCTTTCAAAGCCGGGCGAAACTCAGCATTCACTTCGAGCAATGCACGAGCAATACCTAATTTCACAGCCTCTGCCTGTCCTTTGATACCGCCACCTGCTGCATTCACTTTCACATCAAACTTATCGACAACTTCAACAGTTTTTAAAGGAAGCACCACCTGATTCTGCAAATATGCCAGGCTGAAATATTGTTTATAATCTTTGTCGTTGATAGTGATTTTTCCATCGCCTCTGCTAAGGAAAACTCTTGTTACCGCTTCTTTACGGCGACCAACGGCGTTTTTCTGTTTTTCCATTTATTTTGGTTGAATATTATTTAGATAATTTTAATTCTTTCGGTTGTTGCGCAATATGTGGATGTTGAGTTCCGGCGTACACAAAAAGTTTTTTGTACATTTTTCTGCCAAGGCGGTTTTTTGGCAACATGCCTTTTACTGCTCTTTCGATGACAGCTTCAGGACGGCGTTTCAAAAGGCTCTTTGCAGCTTCTTCTTTTTTGCCGCCGGGATAACCGGAGAAGTTGATGTAAATCTTATCATCTAATTTGTTGCCGGTGAAAACCACCTTGTCGGCATTCAACACGATGATGAAATCGCCGCAATCAACATGCGGAGTATAATAGGCTTTATTCTTGCCACGCAAAATCGCAGCGATTTTTGCGCACATGCGGCCAACGGTTTGATTAGTACCGTCCACAACATACCAGTCGCGTTTAACGGTAGCCTCGTTCGCATGTTTTGTTGTAAAATGTAATTTGCTCATTGTTTATTTTTTAATGAAACTGTTGCTATCCCAACAGCATAAATTGAAAAGGAGTGCAAAGGTAGGCTGAATGAGCATTACGAACCAAAGAAAACGGGAAGAATTTTTTATCGCACCTTTATAAGTAGTTGATAATTAATAAAAAATTTGCATGATTTAAATTTTTATAGTCAATAAATCAGATTTACTAAAAAATATTCAGATTTAGATCAGAGAGATGAGCTCTCAAGCTGAAGTTTAGTTATTGCACAAAAGATGAAAGGATTGCGACGCAACGATGATGCCATGAAAACTGATGCTGGTATTATTAAAAACTTTTGAAACTATTAATAGTAAAAACAATGCGCATAAAATTTTAAATTGCCAAGCTCAATTAATAATATATGTCTGAAATTATCTTGTCACTAGGAAGAACAAGTTTTGGAAAAGCCGAAAATGCGGGGAAATTAATAAGCATCGAAGAAGCAACTTCATTATTAAACGAATGGGTGCCGAACGAACGCCTGCGTTTGCATATGAAACAGGTTGCCGCTGTGATGAAAGCATGGGCAATTGAAAAAGAAAATGCTGATGAGCAAACAGCATTAAAATGGGAGCTTGCGGGATTGCTCCATGATGCCGATTGGGAAAAATATCCCGACAGCCATTGCAGGATTATTATTGAGAAGCTCGAAGAAATGAATATTGACCCGGAAGTAATTCATTGCATTGCATCACACGGACCGAAATATTTTGGGGTTGAACCTGAAAGCAAAATGGATAAAATGATTTATGTGTTTGATGAACTTTCCGGTTTCATTCACGCTGCTGCATTAATCCGCCCGACAAGATATGAAGGCATGGATGTGAAAAGCGTGATGAAAAAATTAAAAACACTTTCATTTGCTGCACAGGTGAATCGTGATGATATCACAGACGCATTATCAAGAACCGATTATTCTTTGGAAGAAATTATTGCGTTTATTATTGAGCATCAGAAAAATGTTCAGTGACAACAAATATTAACTGTTTGCTAAAAATTTCAAATCACTAATTCGCTATTTTGCATTTTTCCCGATAACATAGGACTGTATGAAAAAATGGATCTTACTGCTTATTCCAATGGCTCTGATAGCGAGTATTTACATCTTAATTCCTTCAAGGCTTACTGTTTCAAAAACAATTAAAAGTAGCTGCAATATAGAAGCCGCTGACCGTTTTTTTTCTGATACTTCTAAATGGATTAAATGGTGGCCTCAAAATAAACAGCACCCATCCGGAAATTCCCTAAATAATAATTCCTTTGCTCACGACGGATGTAATTACCGAATTGCCAAGTTGTTATACAATAATGTGAATTTGCTCATCGATTGTGGTGATGTTGACAATATTGGTAGCGACATTCGGATTGCTTCCCTTGATCAAGATTCAATTCTTATTGGCTGGGAGTTTACTGTCCCCACAAGTAAAAATCCTTTCAAAAAAATAATACAATATCAGCACGCCAAGCATATTGAAAAGAGTGTTAATAGTATTTTGGCCAGCTTCAAATCTTTTATTGAAGACACTAAAAGCGTATATGGTGTAGATTTTCATCAAACGATGTCAAAAGATTCCACCCTGGTGTCGATGACATCTGTTTCTGCCACTTATCCGACCACGCAAGAAATATATAAAATAATTGATACCCTTAAAACATATATTTCAAGCCAGGGAGCTAAAGAAATAAATTATCCTATGCTTAATGTATCAAAAAAAAATGGCACAGAATTTATTATAATGATTGCTATTTCTGTCAACAAAGTGCTTGATGGAAATAATAGAATTGCAATTAAGCGTTTTGTCCCCTGGAAAATGTTGGAAGGAGAAGTTCATGGAGGCGTATATTCAGTCGATAAAGCTTTTGAGCAATTTTATAACTACAAGAATGACCATCAACATTCAATTATGGCACTTCCCTTTCAATCTCTTGTAACAGACAGGAGCAAAGAACAGGACACAACCAAATGGGTTACCAAGATATGTGCTCCCATTTCTTAGCTAACTTTTAAACAGATTTGTTGATTTTTCTAATTTGTGATTATTAAATCAACGTTTAGGCTTATCTGTAAATTTAATTATTATGGTGCTATCATTATTTCTTGCAATGATGTAAGATTCTTTTCCTGCGATGCTAATTTTATTGATATGCCTTAACTGCCCTTTTATATTCAACCCATTCAATTTTTCCACAGTAAAATTTCCATTACCGTGATTTACCAATAAGGTACCGAAGTCAGCATCGTTCCGCCCCATTTGAATATTATTTTCATAATAATTTCCTACCAATAATATATCTGGCAAGGAATCATCATTTGCATTCACAATTGCAGCATCACGATAAGTTGACAATTGTGCCTCCCATGGCAATGCTTTTAAGTTAAAATTCAAATTGCCCTGATTGATTAAGACAGCATTGGAAAAATAGTTTGCAGTAAGTGTATCTGCTTTTTGCAATTTGTTTGAAGGAAATAAATCCGGCAACGAAGCCTTAGCAAAATCTTCTGCATATAGAAAACGTTTTTTCAGTTCTGGCATCTGTTTTTCTAGTTCCTCCTTAGTTGCAAAAGGCAATTCACGACCCATCAGATAATATGTTACTACCTGCTCCTTCTTGCCGTTGTTGTCAAAATCATTATAATACAGTCTCACCGGTTCGCTTTCAGATGCTTTAAGTTTGCTGTTCAACCCAAGGTTGCCTACGATCAAATCCATATTCCCATCATTGTTTAAATCAACTGGTAAAACAAAACTCCACCAGCCTTTTTTGTCTGACAGCACCTTTTCGACAAACGTTCCATTTTGATTCATAAATGCAATGATTCCTCCCCATTCTAATGTCAATAACAGATCCTTTTTGCCATCTTTATTCAGGTCAAACCACAAGGCATTTGTAACGAAACCAACATGCGAAAGCTCTTTGCTATATTTATTCGTTACATCAACAAATTTTCCGGTACCGTCATTTTGCAGCAAATACGATTGAGGAATCATTCCATAATTATAAGGAACTGACCTGCCACCAATAAATAAATCAGGATATCCATCTCCGTTAAAGTCGTAAGAAACAACAGAAGATGCGTTAATAAACAAACTGTCAAATGCTCTATCCCGCTTTTTAAAATTCCCCTTTCCATCATTAATGTACACACGAGGCGAAAGATGCTCATCCTGTCCATAAAATTCATTGCCTCCGCTTGCAACCACCAAATCTATATTTCCATCATTGTTCACATCTGCCCAGGAGGCACTCACATCTTCATAAGTGCTGTCTTTTTCGATGTCTGGCTGAATACTTCTTATAAATCTTCCGGACTTATTCTGCAAAAAAATGGCGCCTTTTTTCCATCGCGATGAACCGATAAAAACATCATCCAAACCATCATGATTAATATCAGCCACTGCAAGCGCAGGGCCTTCTGTAGAAAGCATATGAGGTATCAATGGCTCGCGGTCAAATTCATGAAATTCATTTTCTTCATGTTTATATAGAAGACCGGTTTGAGAAGTAATATCACTTACTGGCTTTGTGGCATTTTTCCGGAAATTAGTAATGTGCCCGTAGTCAAATTTTGGAAGATTGGCTTTATATGTAAAAGATATAATGGTATCAACTGGCTGCAGTGTTATATTTTGATAGCTGTTATCCGGCCAAACTAAAAAAGCTGAGTCTATTTTTGTGTTGACAAGACCTATATGAGTGGGTGCTTCAACACTTGACAAAAATCCCCTCACAGGATATTTCTCGTATGTCCTGATCCCACCATTACAGTAAACTATAATTTTAGCGCCTAAAGCATTGATATTTTTTTCAGGACCTTTCAACTTCACTTCTACAAAAGCTTTGTCTTTTTTGTCGTTGGCTTTATTTTCATAAAGTAATGCCGGATCATCGATATTATTCAAAATGGCATCAAGGTCTCCGTCATTATCAAAATCCGCATATACAGTGCCGTTAGAAAAAGTGTTTTTATTGTTTTCTATTTCATCTTTCAAATCCTGAAACTGCAAATCACCTTTATTCCTGAATAGTTTATTTGGTATTTTAATTTGAGGGAATTTCTTCGTCAGTGCTATATCATTTTTATCTAGGCTGCCGGATTGTGTTTTATCCTGTATTTCTTTATTGGAGAAAAAGTTTATGAAATCAATATCATTAAGCCTTGTTGGGATTCCATTTGAAATAAACAAATCTTTCAAGCCATCATTATCAAAATCAAACCAAAGCGGGCACCAGGACCAGTCTGTTGCATACACACCTGAATAAAAACCAACCTCGCTGAACATTCCGTTTTGGCGATTGAACTGAAGATTGTTCCGGCTATATTGATAATTATATCCGTAACTAATTTTCAAACTGAAAACATCATTTGTATTTTCTCCTTCAGACCTTTTTAAAATGTAAGGATCGTATGGCTGCATATCCATGGTCATAATCTCCGGATAGCCATCATTGTTAGCATCTGCCACATCCACGCCCATTGAAAACTGACTCGTGTGCATTATCCTCTGCGTTAATTCATCTTTAAATGTTCCGTCATGTTGATTGATATACAAATAATCATTTTCGTGAAAGTCGTTGCTCACATATAAATCCGGGTAGCCATCAAGGTTGATATCAGCTGCCACAATGCCAAGCCCATAGCCGATTACAGAGCTATGTATCCCAGATTCTATTGTGACATCCGTAAATTTATTTCCGCCGTCATTGCGATATAAGCGGTCGCCTGAAAGCGGGTTAAACTTTTGAAGCCTTTCATTGCGCGGACCATAGGTGCCATTTTGATGGATAGAATGATTGAGCAGGTACATATCCAGATCTCCATCCATATCATAATCAAAAAAAACTGCCTGAGTGCTAAAGCCGGAAAAATCAAGCCCGTATTCTTTTGCCTTGTCTTCATAAAAAGGCACTCCGTTTTTATCTATGCCCTGACAGATCAGCAATTGATTATGGCTGTGCAATGTTTCATGGTTCCCAACTCTGCAGATATAAATGTCCAGCAAGCCATCATTATTAATATCAACAACGGATACCCCTGTTGACCATCCGCCATCTTCAGGAATTTTTGCTTCCGCAGTCACATCTTTGAACTGAAGATTGCCAGTGTTCAGGAATAATTTATTTTCAGTTTGATTCGCTGCGAAAAAAACATCTATTTTCCCATCATTGTTAAAATCACCGGCTCCCACGCCTCCACCATTATAATAATACATGTATTTGAAAATATTGAAATCCTCGGTTGGGGCCAATTTATTGGTGAAGTTCAACCCTGTTCTGGAGCTTTCTAATATTTCAAAAACTGCTTTCTCCTTTTTTATTGAAGTATTATTGCAGGCAGGCAAAAAAAATAATCCTGCAATGAAAACAATACAATTCACCTTATTCCATATTGCATTCATAAGTTGGTTCATCGAAGAATTATAATAAGGTGAGAGCAAATGTACATGAGAAATATATTTTTATTGGAGAGAAACCAGTTTACTTTCTGCTGTGATTGTTTACTTTGTATAACACAGGGTACTCATCATTTTGAAGGAACAATAAATACATATCATCTTTGTTTTTAACTGCTGCAATATCTCTTATCTGGCCTCGTAATTCAAGACCTGTTTGATCCGGGTTCATCCATTTAAATTCACCTTTCCCGTTATTCAATAATATGTGACCAAAGCTTGCATCCTGCCTCCCGAATTGTGGCAAAAAGCCAAAGTCATTGCCGCCAGCTATAATATCCGCATAGCCATCACCGTTAATATCAATGCACTTTAAAGCATTTACTGAAGAAAGTTGCATCATTTGGGGCAATTTTTGAATCTCAAACTGTCCATTGCCTTTATTAATAGCAATAATTGAGCTGCAGTAATTGAACTGCTTTACTAAAGATTTTTCAAGAAGCTCCGAAGAAAATAATCCCTGAATTGTCTTTTTTGCAAAATCATCATTTTTTAAGTTTTGCTTCTTAATTAAAGGGATCTGATCTTCCATTTCATGCTTCAAAAAAACAGGCATGTCCTTCCCGTCAACGGTTCTTGTCATCACAATATCCGGGATATTATTCTGATCAAAGTCGTTGATCCATAATTTTACAGGGCTTGCAGAATCAGGATGCAAATAAAAATTTTCTCCGACATTGCCTAATATCAAATCTGGTTTGCCATCTCCATTCACGTCTGTAGCAGCAACAGTTTGCCACCAGCCAAATAAATTGTTGAGATTAGATTTTATTTCTTCAAAATGGTCTGTTTTAAACGAAAAAATTCTGGTAGCCATCCATTCGCCGGTTATTATTAATTCCTTATTGCTATCCCCAGCAACATCGGCCCACACCGCATTTGTGACCATTCCTATGTTTGCAATATCAGGGTTTTTTGTTTTAGCAATATCAGTAAAATGACCTTTGCCATCGTTCACGAACAAGTAGCTACCGGGAGAAGTTCCGTATTCTCTTGGAACGCTTCTGCCACCAACAAATAAATCAAGATAACCATCATGATTAAAATCGTATGCTGTTGCAACAGCAGTGTTCATCCCATTATTGTTAGAAGGAAAAGCAGATTCATCAATAGTGAAATTTCCCTTGCCATCATTTTTGAACAAGCGAAACTGCATCTGCCTGCTAAAAGGTTGGCTGTTGTTACCACCAGGGCCGATGAATAAATCCAGATCACCATCATTATCTGCATCAAAGAAAAGCACAGCTTCATCTTCAAAATCTGCAAACTGTTCAAAAGAAGGTTCTGGTTTCTTTATAAATTTTTTATTGGCTGTCTGCAAATACAATTGCCCTGCATGACCTTTTGTTCCTCCAATAAAAACATCTTCAAGACCATCTCCATCCACATCCCCTACTGCTGCTTTTGGTCCTTCCCTTGAAAGCATCTTGGGCAAATTTCTTTCATAATAAAAATCAATATTGTCGTCTTCCTGATGTTTTTCAAAATTGGTATTTACTTTATTCAGTAATATCTGTGAAGAATCTGTTTTTGAAATTTCATTAATCAATTTCTTATCATCAATTTCCTGAATTGTATCTGTTTTATTTATTTCCGGATGAATAAATCTTGAATAAGATCTGTCGGGCCAAATAATTATCATTGAATCTATCTCAGTTATTTTACCCAGACCAATAATCTGTTTGTAATCTACACATGATTGAAAACCTCTGCTTGGGACCACTTCACGTGAAAATATTTGTCCATTGCTATAAACATTTATTTTGCTTCCAATTGCAAATGTGTTCTTTTCTTTTCCTTTTAAAAAAACACCTATGTAGTTATTCTTATTTAATTCTCTTGCGTTGTTTTTGTAAACAAAAGCTGGCCCGTTTTCATTATTGATGATCAGATCCAGATCACCATCATTATCAAGATCACCATAAGCCGCGCCATTTGAAAAAGATTTTTGTGTGAATCCCCATTCAATTCCTTTGTCTGAAAATTGCAGGTTGCCCATATTCTCATAAGCTTTATGCAACATGGGAGTAACGGGCACTTTTTTCAGGATCTGATCTACTTCATCTTTCTTTCCATCCAGTACCATTTTCTGAAGTACATCATTGGCAAAATAATTCATGAAGTCAAGATTGGTAACATCCTTATTTACTCCATTGCACACATATATATCATTAAAACCATCATTATCCATATCAAACATCAAAGCGCCCCAGCTCCAGTCTGTAGCAGATACACCGCTATAATTTGCAATGTCTAAAAACTTTCCGTTGCCATTATTTAACTGAAGACAGTTTTTCATATACTGATAATAAAAACCCGCTTTAATCTTTGCATTATAAAGATCAATATTGTCAAATGCACCCAGTGTTTTTAATCTGTATTCATCTCCCGGCAACATGTCCGTCGTAAATATTTCAGGATGCCCATCATTGTTAATATCTGCAATATCCGCTCCCATAGATGAGAAGCTGATATGCCCAAACCAATCTTCCAGTTCATCTTTGAAAGTCCCGTTTTTTTGGTTGATGTATAAATAATCGCGCTCATAAGAATCATTCGAGACAAATATATCAGGATACCCATCACCGTTAATATCGCCAACGGAAACGCCGAGGCCAAAACTTATGAGACTGCCGTGGATGCCAGCCTCTTTTGTTACTTCTGTGAAATGTCCGTTGTCATTCCTGAATAAATGATCACCTCCTCCTTTTAAAAAATTAGCGACAGGCCATTCTGCGTCAGGAAGGTCGCGCCTGTTTGAATTATTTAAAGTGTTAACCGGAATCGGGCTATTATTGATCATGAAACAATCCAGATCGCCATCATTATCATAATCGAAAAAAGAAACCTGAGTAGTATAAGCAGAAATATCCAAGCCATATTTAGCAGCGGATTCTGTAAATGTAAGGTCATGATTATTGATGTAGAGTTTGTTTTTTCTGTGGCCGTCACTCATATGACCTGAATTGCAGACATAAATATCAAGCCAGCCATCATTATTAATATCAACAAAAACAACTCCTGTGCTCCACATACTGTCCTGCTTAAATCCTGCTTTATCAGTTATATCATCAAACTTAAAATTTCCTTTGTTGAGATAAAGTTTGTTGCTCCCCATATTTGAAGTCATGAACACATCGGCAAGGCCGTCATTGTTTATATCGCCAATAGCTACACCGCCGCCATTGTAAAAATTCCTGAATAAAAAACTATTGTCAAGTTTCCCATCTTTTACATTATTTTCAAAATTGATGCCTGTGGTTTCCACCAACTCGAATAATGGGTGATCTATTGGAGGATGATTGCACGAAAAGCAAAGAAAGGACCCTAACAAAAAAATTACAATCACATTCCTGAATGTCAAGTTAATGCTCGATAACCTTTCCACAAATCAAAATTTTGTAAATTATTAAAGTGAAGTGCTCTTAAAATTACAAAAGGCTATTATTAAAAAACAATAGCCTTTTGTGATATGATAAGTATTTTAACTAATTAATTGTAGCCAGGGTTTTGTATCAAATTCGGATTAGCCGCCAGAGCTGAGCTGGGTATTGGAAATACCATGTACGTTGTGCCGGCATCTGCAGGTTTGTATTCCCATGCGTTCAGATAAACACCGAAACGTATCAGGTCAGTTCTTCTAACACATTCCCAGTATAACTCTCTGCCTCTTTCCGCCAACAATGTTGTAGGGTCGTACACATTTGAAGAATTTGCTAAAGCCATTGGAGCTGTCAATGGATTAGCACCGCGAGCTTTCCTTAAATCATTTACCATTGCTAATGCGCCGTCATTGTCAGCTGCCGCTGCACGCATTTTTGCTTCTGCTACCATCAACACAACATCAGGATACCTGAAAAGCTGCAACCAGTTTCCGGCTGTATTATAACTTGTTGTTCCCAATGTATAATCAGGCGGGTATTTGATAACACGTATGCCGGTAATCTCTAAAGTTGCTGGGTCTTGCTCATTTAAATCGGCATTCATTTGAGGAAGATAAGCCAACTTATTCCCTTTTCTATCTAATAATTCCACTGTGTCATAAGTATATTGGCTCGGTGTTCGGCCTGCTACGCGGGGAGTCTCATTATACTGTTGACCAATTAAAAACCCCGGCCTTATTCCGGATTTATCAGTGCATCCTGCATAAAACCTGCCACCGATTCGCGTATCTTTTAATAAAGTATCTTTAACCGATTGCGTAATCGCTGCATCATTCACAGCAAAAGAATTGTAGAAGCTTGCCATGGTTGCAAACCCATTCCAACCTGCCTGAGGGTTCAATGGAGTATATGAATTATAATGTAGTGTGGGCCACCACTTATTCTGTATGCCCGTGTAACCGGAAGTTACACCCGCAGTATTAGGGCGGACAAAGATTGCTTCCGGTGAATTATTGTTCTTCCAATCGAAATTGCTAAAATAGTTTGGATTATAAGAATATTTACCGCTATTTATGATGGCGTTGCCAAGAGTAATCACCTGTTGCATGTCAGCATCATCAAAAGTTGGAGCAGCCCTGTTTATTAACGCTCCGCGGTTGAGATATAATTTCATGAGCAGCATTTTTGCAGCATCAGGATTAGCCTTAGTGGCTGGGTTAGAAGGGTCAAGATCTGGTAATATTGTTGTTAGTTCGCTGATAATGAACTGTACAGCGCTATCGCCGCGATATACTTTTGGCGCGTTTAGAAGGTTTTCACCTGGCTGTCTGAACGGGAATTGACCAAATAATTCCAAGACCTGATATAAAGATAAGGCCCTAAGAAATCTTGCTTCGGCAGCTTGCTCTTTGGTAGGGTTAAAAGTCAGCACATTTGTGGCATCAAAATTTATCTTATTAAGATCATTCCACGCACTTAGAAATACTCCATCCCCATCATCAACTGGCCAGTTGTGTTGATGCAGACCAACCCACTCGCCATTATCAAACCAGTCTGTTTTACGTGTGGGCACGGCAGCTTCGTCACTCGGCACATCTTCCAGAGGGCTAACATCTCCGCCTAAGTTAGAATAAGGGCCTCCAACATCATTATAGGCAGATTGAAGGAATAGGGAAGCATTAAAAGAATTTGCAGCTTCGTTAAGGGTTAGCGTGCTACCTAATTTTTGGTCTAATTTGGTACAACCCATATTGATGACAGAGCCTGTAACCAAGAGCAGTGTCATTAATTTTATATACTTATATCTGTTCATACGTTCAAATTTTAAATTTATTAGTTGACTATAAGCTAAGATTAAACCCAACAGTTATTACCCTTGGAGTTGGATAAGGTAAATATTCCATGCTTCTTGATGGATAGCTATTCAGGTTCTTGTCAATGTTTACCTCAGGATCGAAACCGGTAAACTTCGTGATCACGAACAAATTGGTGCCACTCACAAAAGCATTTAGATTTTTGACATATTTCCCCACATTGCCTATTGCATAACTGATAGTTGCATTTCTCAATTTTAGATAATTGCCGCTTTCAAGATATCTCGTAGATACTTTTGCGCCATCACCAATTGATTCGCCGGTACCAAAGCCATTTTTCGAGACATTCAATCCTTTAGAGAAGTTGCCAATATTGGTTATTGTATTGTATGAATTGTTGTAAATCTTGTATCCGAAAGATCCTCCTGTGTTAATAGTGAGTGTAAATTTCGTATACCTAATAGTAGTGCTAAATCCTAATGTTACATGCGGGTTGGGGTCTCCTGCAAAAAGCTGCCCTTTATTAGCAGAGTCAATAATCTGATTTCCGCTGTGATCATATCCTTGAAATGGCTTCAAATAATATACGTCAACAGGTTCATTATTGGTAATCGCCTGTGCATAACCGCCTGAAACGCCATTACCATCAACCCTGCCGGTTGGGATAAGAGCTTGCTTGAAATTCGTTAGTTTATTTTTATTATATGCTATATTAAAACCAGCATCCCAGCTAAAGTCTTTCTTTGCTACTAACCCAGCTCCTATCGAGAACTCAAATCCTGTATTGAGCAAGTTAGCTGGCAGGTTAATAAAGAAAATAGAGGCTGGAGCCGGCTGGATGGCAGTACTTTGGAACAACACATTTGTTGTATTCTTATGATAATAATCAAAAGTTCCATATATTTTTCCATTCATGAAGGCATAGTTAAGTCCTAAATCCAAGGTGGTGGTTTTTTCCCATTTCAAATCTGGGTTTGCAACATTCGATTGGCCAGCCGCATTGTAAGCAGATGACTCAACTTGAGCTTGTGAAGCCCCAGATGGAAATTCCTGATTACCGGTAATACCCCACGATCCACGTAACGACAATTCACTGAAGACACTGTTCTTCAGAAAGTTTTCATTACTTATCACCCATTTTGCACCAAAGGAAGGGAATATACCGTATTTGTTATTGACTCCAAACTTGTTAGATCCATCATCTCTTACAGTTGCCGTTAAATAATATTTGTCTGACAAATTAAAATTGACCCTTCCAAAATAAGATTGCAATTCAGCAGATGGGTCTACATTTTGTGAGATTGGATAAGTCTTTTGCGCATTAATCAAGAAATTGCTATAGAGGACACCCGTTCTGGTTGTCTGGCTTAAGTTTGTGTTGAAGCCTGAAGCGGATAATGTAGTATTAGAATAATCAGTTTTCCAGTACTCGTACCCAACAATAGCTTCAAATTTAAGTTCCTTTGTTAAATCTGTATGATAATTCAAAGTATGAGTAAATGTCTGGGATGTTAAAGCAGCCGTGGAAACAGCTCCAAACCCTGACCCTGAGACACCCTGAATTCCATTGACCCATCCATCGATACTTGTATTCCTGGTTCCTGTTCCATGGTTAATGGCAAATAAAAATTTATATTCCAAATCATTAGTGATCTTAAATGCAGCTGAAATGTTAGCCAAAATCACGTCGACACTGGCAACGTCATTATAAGCGTCTATTACTGCTAATGGATTAGGAGTTCCAAAAGTGTTTGATGTATTATTATTCCATAAACCATTACTTTGCTTAACAGCCACAGTAGGATTCCAGTTCAATGCCCATGCCATCAGATTACCACCTGCCCCAGCTGTGTTAGTCACAAGCTGAATATGTTCATTGGTATGACCAGCGATAACATCAAAATCGATAGACAAACGCTTATCTAGCAATTTGAATTGCCCACCGAGGTTACCGAGATATTTATCCAAAGATGTTTTTTTGACAAAGCCCTGAGCTGATGATCCTAAAAACGAAGCACGAAATTTTGCAGTTTCATTTCCACCACTCAAAGCCAAATTATAGTTCTGGGAAATTGTGTTTTGGGTAATTTGCTTTAACATATTAGTAGAATATCCGGAATCCTGCTTAAGATTATTTTTCAAAGACTCGCTCCGGAATTCACCAGCTGATAAAAGAGGATAATTTTTCATGTATCCTGCAGCTACTCCAAAGTTGGTACCGAACTCTACTTTTGTAGCGCCAGAGCTTGCCTTCTTTGTTGTAATAATTATTATCCCATTTGCCCCACGTGAACCATATATTGCTGTTGCTGAAGCATCTTTTAGCACATCGATTTGTGCAATGTCATTAGGGTTTATGTAAAGCAATGGATTTGATTCCGGCGTTGCGCCGAAGGGCAGGCCATTCGCCCCCAAATCCAAACTTGGTCTGGCGGTTCTGCCATCCAAAGCCACTCCGTCAATTACATATAATGGACCATCACCTGAACGGATTGAATTGTTCCCTCTGATTTTAACCGTGGTTGCAGCACCAGGCTGCCCGCTATTGCTTGTGATATCCAACCCCGCCACTTTGTTTTGCAGCAACTGATCAGGTGAAGTAACAACTCCCTGGTTAAAATCTTTTGCTTTAATTGATGCAACAGATCCTGTAGCATCTTTTTTTCTTGCTGTTCCATAACCAATTACCACTACATCAGTTAAAGCCTGAGTCGCAGCAACCATTGAAACATCAATTGTTTCTTTGTCGCCAATAGCAATTTCCTGCGGGGTGAAACCAACGCTGCTGATCGTGATGGATTTTGCTGTTGCCGGCACATTTAATTTAAACGCCCCGGAAGCATCTGTGGATGTCCCGTTTTTTGAACCCTTAACAGTTACTGTTGCGCCTTGCAACGGGTTCCCTTTGTCGTCCGTAATTTTCCCTGAGATTGTTTTTGTCTGCGAGAATGCTAATTGTGTGCATGTTACACAAAGCAGCAGAATAGTGATTTGCCGAAGCAATCGTGTGATGGTCATAATCAATGGTTTAAGCAATTAATAAACGAAATTTTATAATCCAATTTTTACTTAAAAAAACTTAACTATCATTTCGCAGCATAATCAGACAGTAATTATCAAATTATTGCTGCACAAAATCCTTTCTCCCTATTGTTATTATCCAAAAGCTTGTAAAAATAATTTTAACAATTTCAAGACTTCGGGGTATTGCAATTTTTTTGCTGCAAACGTTTGCGGCTAATCACAATATTTTAGTTTCAGATAAACTCCATTTGTCCATCCAAAACCATCCTGGTTTGGGTATTCCCCATCCGCTGCTGCAACATTTGGATTTATAACATTATACTTCTCTGTTATTTTTCCTGTTTTTTTAAACACCTTGTCGATCGTTTCTGTCCATCTATTTTTTATTTCAGACGCTTGTTCAGCAAAACCATAATTAATCATTCCTTTGTAAGCTATCCACTGCAATGGTGCCCATCCATTTGGCGCATCCCATTGCTGATTGTTGAAACTAAGTGTTGTTAACAAGCCACCAGGTTTTATAAATTGGTCAGCAATCAGTGATGTTGTTATTTCTGCCTGGCTTTTTGTTGCAATATTTAAGAACATGGGATAAGCAATGGCCGCAGTTGAAACTCCCGTTGAACCATTATTCTCCAAATCATAATCTATAAAAGCTTCTTTGTTTTTATCCCACAAATATTTATGTATGGCTTCTTCTCTTTCTAAAGAGAGCTGATAGTACTTTTCAGATTCTGCTTTTTTATTCTTTGCGTTATAAACTGAAGAGAGTACTTTTTCCAGATGTAACATGAGGCAATTCAAATCAACAGGCACAATATCTGTTGTGTATATCGTGCTCATTTTATTTGGATCTCTGAACCACCTGCTGCTAAAATCCCAGCCTGATTCCGCCGCAGCGCGTATATTCCTGAAAACCTCTTTGTTGCTTGTCTTTTCCTTAGCCGTAATAAGGTCATCAGCATATGCTTCCTGCCTTGGGGTATCCATATTATCCCAATACCTGTTCAGCACTTCGCCATCAGGCATCATTACTACATGCTTTTCTTTTTTATTTTTTTTATCAAGAACGCCTCTTCCGCTCATCCAAAACTGATATTCTTTCTCAAGCTGAGGCAAATATTTTATCATGGTGTCTTTGCCTTTTTCTTCGCTCAACAATTCAGTCATCAATGAAAAAAAAGGCGGTTGCGAACGGCTCAGGAAATATGTTCTGTTGCCATTCGGTATGAAACCAAATTCATCAATCAGATATGCAAAATTGTTAATCATGCTTTCAATCAAATCAATTTTTTTTGAGACCTGCAGGCCCAGCATTGTGAAATAGCTGTCCCAGTAATAAACCTCTCTGAATCTTCCTCCAGGTACTACAAAAGGATGTGGCAATTGTATCAGCGATCCTCCTATAGCTTTCGGTTCCTTTGTCAAAATATCCCAAAGCGCATCAATATGTTCTTCCACTGTTTTTGTTCTGTCACTCACAAATCCGGTGCTCTCATCAATTGGATATTTAAAATTGGCGCTGCAAAAATCCTTAAGCACAAAACCATTTTTTCTTTTCTCGCTGCTATAATTTTTCAATATCTCATCTACTGAAAATTTCGGAACGCAATCCGTGAAAAATTTTTGGTCACTAAACACTCTCTGCTTTTGCACTTCTGCAAATAATTCTTCAAAATCTTCAATATACAATAATGGTGCATTCTGGTTCATGGTTTTCATTTGCAGTTACTTTCATACAAGCATCTCATTTACCAATTGCACTGACATTATTTTTTTATTTTTTATTTTATCGAATATGAAAAGCGCCGCTGCTAATACAGCCATCGGCCCTAATGAAAAATAAAAAGCTGTTTTGCCTCCATAATACTGGAATATAAATCCTGTTATTACTGATCCTAAAGTGCCGCCCAATGCGGAAAACACCACAATCAAGCCTGACATAAAACCGTGTTTGCTTTTAGGCAATGATGCAAGTATAACAGAATTAATTGCCGGATAAATGGGTGCTAACAAAAAACCAATCAGAGGAAATACATATGCTGCCAAAGGCACATTTGCCCATCCATCTATTTGTTTTGATCCCGCATTGCTTGCCAAAGGGAGCGCTAATAAAACAAGCGCTGCTGCCAATGCAAGGCAAAAAATAAGCACAATAAACCAACTGAATTTTTTCATCACAATTCCTGCAAAAAATCTTCCCAGCGCATAAGATGCGGCAAGCACACTTGCCATTTGTATGCTTATTGAAGATGGCAATTGCAGTACTTTGTTATTAAATGTTGGCAGCCAGCTCATGATACTTTGCTCAATCAATACGTATACAAAAGCGCAAACAAGAAACGAAATAACCACAGGTAGAATAATGAGTTTAAGCATCCCTGCTATGTCTTCACTAAATGGTATTGCTTTTTCAGTCTTTGCTGCCGACTCATCTAATGGAGAGACTAATAATAATATAAAAGCTATCAAAGAAAGACCTCCTAATAGATAATAAACGTTGAACCAATGAGAAGAAAGAGGGTTCTTATCATCTATATAGCTACTAAAAATAAAGTAGCCTGAAAAAATACCCACCATAAAAAAAGACTCAATAAAGCTCATCATGCTGATATGCTCTTTATTATCTTTTGTTATTAGCCCGATCGTTCCATAAACAGAAACTTTTGTCAAGGCAAAACTTGCACCTGTTATTGCAAAAAGCAATTTCACCGCGATGAAACTCTGCACCAAAGGAATAATAAAACAACCAAACGCAACAAGCCCTAATGCAATAAGCATTGACTTTTTATATCCAATCCTCGTAATAAAAGAAGCAACAATAAAAGAGGTGATTGCTATGCTCAGGTCTTTAAAAGGTTCTAATGCTGAAGCTGCTGATTCAGTAGCGCCAAAATAATGCTGCACTTGCAATATAACTGTGCCCACACTGTTCAACAAAATAGCGAACAGAAAGTAATTAATAAAAATCGAAAATTTTATTCTTGAAGTCGGCATGGCAAGCAGCAGCTCTCGTTGTTTATTTTAATTATAAGAGATAAAATTGGATTTTATTTTGCACAAAAAATTCATCTGTATTTACTTTTCCTTCATCTGTATTAAGATTTAATTCCTACTTTTAAGTAGAAAACGATTAATGCCAATGAAAATAGAATATGAAATTGTTCAGCCTGATGAAGGCAGCTCTTTCAGGCTGCTGCACACAAAAACAAGGGCAGAAGATTATGCATGGCAATACCACTACCATCCTGAATACGAAATTGCCTGTGTGCTTCGGGGCAGCGGTACAAGACATATCGGAAATCATTTCAGCAGTTATGAAAATGGTGATCTTATTTTTCTGGGGCCGAATATGCCACATGCTGGCTTTGGTCTTAACTCTCATGGACCTCACGAAGAAATTGTTATTCAGGTCCGCGAGGATGTGCTGGACGAATCGATCACTTCAAAGCCCGAAATGGTTTACATTAAAAAGCTATTGGAAAACTCAAAGCACGGAATCTATTTTTCGGGCGCTACAAAAAAAGAAGTGACAAGTAAGCTGATCCGTTTGCTAAAGCTTCCTCCATTTGAAAGATTTCTTCAATTCATGTCGATACTTCAAACAATGGCTGTGTCAAATGAATATGAACTGATCAATCCTTCCAATGACCTTTCTTCTATCATCAAAAAACATAATGCAAGGCTTCAAAAGATATTTACTTACATGGAAAAACATTTCAATGAAGAAATCGACATCCATGCTGTTGCTTCGATAGCGAATTTATCAGTTCCGTCTTTTTGCAATTATTTTAAAAAAGCAATGAACACAACATTCACTGATTTCGTTAATCAGTACCGGATCCAGAGAGCGTGCTTATTGCTGCAACAGGAAAAAACAATTGCTGAAGTATGTTTTGAATGCGGCTTCAATAATGTGGCTTATTTCAATAAAGTTTTCAAAAATCTCACTAAGAAAACACCATCAGAATTTAAAAAAGAAGCTGCGAAAACATCTTTTTATAACCTGCCGGTATAAAATCTTATTTCCCGAAAAGATCTTGGTTTATCATTATATGCATTGCAATTATGAAAGATGTAACTACACTTAAGAAAATTTCTCAATTGCTCAACATCAGCATTTCTACTGTTTCAAGAGCTTTGAAAAACCATCCCGAAATTTCTGAGAAAACAAAATTGCGTGTTAATGAGGCTGCTTCGCGGCTTGAATATGTTCCTGATGCAAATGCCATTCATCTTCGCACAAACAACAGCAAAATTTTAGGATTAATGGTTCCTTCCGTATCTTATTATTTTTATGATTCTTTCATAGCATCGGTTGAAGAAGAGTGCAGAAAAAATGGATATTCCTTACTAATACTTCAGTCTGGTGACAATCCTGAAACAGAAATCAACAATCTTAAAATATGCAGGCAGAACAGGGTCAGTGGATTGTTCATCTGCATAACACCGCAAACAAAGGATATTAAAAGTTTTCTGAAGCTGAACGATTCCGGAATACCTGTTATTTTCTTTGACAAAGTGCCGGCTTATGAAGCATGTAATAAAATATGCCTTGCAGATTCGGAAGCAGCAAGGATTTCTGCAGAAACCATTTTGAAAAAGAAAAAAAAGAAAGTGCTAGGGCTTTTTGGCGACATGCATTTGCTGATCACAAAAAAAAGGTTATCAGCTTTCACTGAAAAATTTCAGGATGAAAAAACAAAGCTCGTGATTGCTCACGCATTTGACGCGGAAGACGCGAGAAAAAAAACGCTGGAAAATCTTTTATTGAAAAATAAACCTGATGCAATCTTTTGCATGAGCGATGAGATACTAACCGGTTCTATGAAAGCAATTCAGCAACTAGCATTAAAAATTCCTGATCAAATATCTGTCATCGCCATAAGCAATGGTTTTATCCCGAAATTATTTCATCCCGAAATAACTTATGTAGAAACAAGCGGCCAAAAACTTGGCAAGCTCGCTTACAATCGAATGATGGCTTGCATTGGTGGAAGCACTTTTGTTCAGACCCTTACTTTAGAATCTGCTCTTGTCGAAGGCGGGTCTTTATAAATTTTATTTTTCGAATTAATGCAAAACACTGAATGCAAATTGTGTTGTTTGCCAACGACTGTCTAATTTCAATATATACAGCCCATTTCTCAATGCCTGTATATTGAACGGAAGATCATTGAAAGTTAAAGTGTATTGCCCGTGTGGTCGATACCCTAAATAAAAAGAATTTACTTTTTCTCCCATTATATTATATAATGACAATGTTACTTCACCGGAAGCTGGCAACCTGTACTTAATAATTGAACTGCTATTTGACACGGGGTTCGGATAAATTCTGATGCCATTAATACTTGCAGTATCTGAAGGCGGAATAACCGGAGGCACAGTTGTGCTTGTATCATTCAGGTTTTTATTTGTGAATACTTTATAATCGCCTGCACTTAGTGTGATGCTCTGGGTGCTGCCCGTTGCCACGATTGAATCTGTACCAAGATAATTATACCATGTACCCGCACTTGGAAATGTGATGCTGCCTGTTGAAGAAACCACATCAAAGTTGCCAATAACGGCGATGCCTATCCCAGAACCAGAAACCTGTAATGATTTGAATGCGCTCGTCAAAGAAAATGTTGGAGTTGCTGTTATGAGCTCCGGATATTTAGCACGAAGATTTAATAATAATGTATATACATCATGCAAATGTTTTCTATTCGCGTCCTGCAAATAATCCCATTTTACAGGCTTAGCATCCACTCTGCAATTATTGTTGACGCTTCCATCAGCGCATGTATTGATGGAATAATCATATCCCAATTCTCCAAACTGCCAAAGCATTTTTGGCCCTGGCGCAAATGTCCAGAATGCTGCAGCCATTTCATTTCTCTTTAATCCCGTTGCCTTGTCTTTCACATTATAAGAGCCGCTGCTATTTCCATACTGCTCATTTTTATACATTAATCTTTCTTCATCATGGCTTTCCTGATAAACAACTCGGTTTGGGTTGTTCCATCCAAGCGTTGTGTAAATGCTTCCGCTCAGGTCCCAGCCATCGGTATATCCCATCGTAGCCTGATTGAAATTGTAATTCATATTTCCCCAGAGCATCATCCCATAATTTGCTTCAACTGTTTCTTCCGAGTTGTCGGCAAACATTTCAAGAATGCAATAGCTGTTTGGAGAAACAGCTTGTAGCTGATTATAGATGGTGTCCCAGATTGCAACTCGGCTCGCATCATAAGCACCCCATGCATTCACATCACAATTGTTTCCAAATGCATCACAAGTTTGTTTTTGCGTGAATCCTTTTGCCAGATCGAAACGATAACCATCAATATGATAATTATTCAGCCAGTATGCAATCACTCTTTGTGTGAACGTTTTTGTCGCTGCACTTTCGTGGTTGAATTGATACCCAACATTATATGCATGGGTTGCATATTGATTAAACCATGGATTATTTGCAGCGGGAACATTGTTCTTGCTGTCCCAATACATTTGCACCATTGGAGAGCTTCCGAAAGAATGGTTGAGCACCATATCCATGATCACAGCCATTCCCTTTTGATGGCATGCATCAATAAATTGTTTCAAGGCAGTTTCAGTTCCATATACTTTATCAGGAGCAAAATAAAAATTAGGATTATAACCCCAACTGCTTGCGCCTTCAAAATTGTTGAAAGGCATTACCTCAACGGCATTCACTCCAAGTGCTTTCAGATAATTTAGGGTATCCATCAACGTTTGCCAGTTGCCTGTTGCTAAAAAATCTCTTACCAACAATTCATAAATGACAAGCTTACTTTTATCCGGTCGCTGAAAATTTGTTGTCTGCCAACTATAGGATGGTTTTCCAGTTTGAATAATGCTTGCAAGGCTTCCGCTCGCGCTTGCAGGGAATGCTTTCAGATTAGGATAAGTTGTTGCAGAAATGCCGGGATCAACATTTTTATCAAGCACTTTTTCCGTGTTGAAATCAGCAACAGTTATAGAATCATCAATCACATATTGATAAGCATATTCAGTTCCTGATGTGAGCCCGTTTATATGTATCCAGAAATAATTGCTATCCGGAGTTTCATTCATCTGGTAAGCAGTTTGCTGAATCCAGTTATTGAAATCGCCTACAACAACAATTTTATTTTTGTGGGGCGCAAACAATACAAGCAATGCTGAAGTATCGCCTGACAAATAATTGATTCCTTCTTTAGCGCCTGCTGGTAGTGGAGCAATGGTTGTGGCACCCGCCACATAAAAATTCAATGTGTCAGATACAACTGTAGTCCCGTCATTTGCACTTGCTACAACTTGTTGGTTGCCTCCAGTTGTAATGTGCAAAGTAAATTTCAGAGAATCTGCATTATCCAATGAATCCATTCTTTGCCCATTAAAATATAAACTCAGGTGAGCATATTTATTTGAAATAAAATTAACGGGAAGCGTATCTCCGATCTGATTGGTGATGGGTTCAGCTACAGGGGAATATTTTGGTTGAAAAGGAGGCAGAATAAATTGTGCAGCAAGAGAAGAATTATATATCTGCACATACATATCAGTGCCATCTGAATTGGCTTGCTTGATACTGCCATCGCCGCTTCTGAACAAAATAGTTACTCTTGAAATTGTTTCGGCTGCAGGAACGCCATAATAAGTTCTGATGTTATTTATCGTGAATGAATATTTGTTGTTGCCCAGATATGTTGCCAGCAATGCGGGATTAGGCTGGTTAAAATTTTGATTGAATTTTACATATCTCCAATCTGAAGGTGATGTGCTGAGGTTTGTAATCACTCCTGTATGAACATATACAGCACTTGTGTTTGCATAATTAAACAGGCCCTGATTTCCCTTGGAGCAATCAACTGTTATAGTAATGGAAGATGTATCGTTTGGGAATGTTGGGTTGACGCTTAATAATTGTGCACGCAGTTCCTGATTAAAAAAAACAAACACAGTTGCAACTACAAGAGTAAACTTCCTCATTTGGAAACGGTTTTTGTGAATCAAAGTTTTCAAAAAAAAACAATTATTATTTGCTGAAAAAGGGCGCTCTGTTAGAACACCCTTTTCAGCATAAAAATATGGCTTTATCATTTTATCATTACTAATGTGCCGTGACAGTGTACGTATTAGTGATGAAATTTACATCAATCAGATAATTTCCGGTTGCAGCAGGTGCTGGCGTGTTTGAGCCTGGAACTGCTCCATCTGCCAACAATATTCCGCCGCCTGTTGCTGTACCATCTGTAGCACCTCCAAATTTATGTCCCCAATCTCCATTCAAAGGAAGGAACAAATATGATTTCCCGCTTGTCAATGATATCGTTAATTGGAATTCTGCATTGCCAACCTGTGTAAATTGTTGCGACGGCGTTGGAACAGGGTTCGCCCACCCACCTGCGGTTGCGTCACCAACGATATACAGATTGGAAGGACCTGTATATGGCGTTACTGTATATGAATTTGTAGCAAAGTTTACGACAATCAAATATAGACCTGATGCTGCGGGTGCAGGAGTATTTGATCCCGGAACAGCGCCATCTGCCAATAATGCACCGCCACCTGTTGCCGTTCCATCACTTGCGCCACCATACTTATGTCCCCAATCTCCATTCAAAGGAAGGAACAAATAACTTTTTCCTGCTGTCAGATTAACTACTATTCCATAAGAAACTGCATCAATTGGAGTGAATTGCTGAGTAGGAGTTGGAACAGGATTTGCCCAACCGCCTGGTGTTGCGTCTCCAACGATGTACAAGTTTGCAGGAACAGGGATTTGAGTAACAGTGTAAGTATTAGTCTGGAAATTTACAACGATCTGATAAACTCCTGTCGTAGCAGGTGCCGGAGTGTTAGAACCAGGAACTGCATTATCAGTCAACAAAGTTCCGCCTGTTGCGCTTGCTCCACCGTATTTATGCCCCCAATCACCATTAAGAGGAAGGAACAAATAACTTTTTCCTGCAGTAAGGCCAATAGTAATACTAAATGAAACAGCATCAAGCTTCGTGAATTGTTGTGAAGGCACGGGAACAGGATTTGCCCATCCGCCCGGCGTTGCGTCGCCAACTATATAAAGATTAGGAGGAACCGGAACATAAGTTGTAAGGTTTATTTTAGCAACATTCGAATAAACCAACGCATTGGTATAAGAAGTGCCCTGATAACTTACGATCCTGAATTCAACATCTTTGGAAGTTCCACCAATCACTCCGGCATTAATAGCCGCTGTATTCAGATCATTTGTTATTAATGTCGATTTCAATGAAGTGCCATATTGAAATGTTTGCGGGTTCGCAAAATTGCCTCCCACTGTGTCCATCTGTAATGCATAACTGATTGTTCCGCTGCCATAAGGGCTCGGTGTCCAGCCAAAAGAAATAGCATTTGAAGTAGCATCGCTAACTTTAAGCACCAGTGGATCTGTAGAAGATGGCGTTAGAATAATCGGAACCGAATATGGAACTGCAGTTATAGTAACAACATTAGATTTATATTGCTCATTGTTGTTAGCATAAGACGAAGTTACCCTGGTATCAATGCTATATTCCTTGCCAACAGTAAAACCAAAATTTGCCAATACAGTATTCAACTGATTGCCAGTCATAGCAAGGCTCAAGGGACCATCCACTTCAAAAGTAACTTCATGGGCAAAGTTTCTGCCTGCAGAATCAATCTCCACGATAAACTTTTGATGCAATGAGTCGGTAGCATATTTTGGATTGCTCCAGTTGAGCGTGAGGATGGTTGAATTGGAATCGGAAGCCTGAGGAGTAACCTTCATTGAAGAAGCCTGCAATACCGGCGCCATGCCATTGCCGTAATAGGGATTTGTTTGCTTTTTGCAGGCTAAAAATATTGCGGGGCTCAATATAGTTATCGCAAAAAAATATTTTAAAAAATTTTTCATATGCAATTTTTAGAAAATTATTTATTGTTTGGTTACTGAAAATTTTCCTCTTTGAAAATCTACAACTATTTTATATGTCCCATCAGCAACCGGACCAAGGGCATCGTTCCCATTAAAAATAAAATCACCACCACTAACTTCATTAGGGTCATTTTTTATGGCAGTGCTCCATTGTTCATTCCATGATCCATCGGCTGCAATTAATTTAAATGATCCTCCACCTAAAAGTGCAATAGTTATTGAATAAACTGTCGGGCTGACCGGTGTGAATTGTTGTATCGCCACTTGCGAAGCAGGTGATATAGGGTTATTCCATCCACTAACAGGAACCGCGCTTCCTACAATAAACAGAGTTCCTGTAGACGGAGGAGTAACTTTTGGTGGTATTGTATATGGGGTTGCTGTGAGGTTAACAACATTAGAATGGATAACTGCAGAGTTGTTTGTTAATGTTGCTGTTACTCTCACATCTAAATTATGAGACACTCCGGCTACCAATTGCAATTGATTCAACAGATAATCATTGAATGTTCCTTCGCTTATTGTGAAAGTCAGATTCTTGCTTATTGAAACCTGCTGTCTGGAAGGATTTGTAAAGTTCGAGCCTGTTGTATCGATCTCTAATAAATAAGTAACATCCTGAGAGCTTACACCAGTCGTGAATTTATAATCAGGATTTGTCCATGAAAACACAACTGCCGTCTGGTCTGCATTAGCATAAGCAAGATCTAATGCATTTGTAGAAGCAGTCAATACCGGATTTGTGCCTCCCAAATAATAAACTTTTGCTTCATCTTTTTTGCAAGACCAAAGCATTAATGTTGCAAGCAAAATCAGTGCAGATGATATTTTAATTTTATATAAATATTTCATACAAAAAATGAATTTATAGTTATTAATTATATCCGGGGTTTTGAGTTAAGTTATGATTTGAGCTCAATACGGAAGCTGGTATCGGGAACAGGTTGTATTTCGGATCAACTGCAGTACCTGATTCAACACCACCTTTCCACTGCCACAAATAAGTACCTGTTGTTAATAATCCGTATCTCACTAAATCAGTTCGGCGGTGTCCTTCCCAATATAATTCTCTTCCTCTTTCATCCAATATCAATTGCAAGCTCAGGTCGCTCATCGTTAATTGTCCTGAAGAAGTTCCTCCATAAGCTCTTGCTCTGATCAGGTTCAGGTAATTGAGCGCAGTTGCATTATCACCACCTGAACCACCGCGCAACGTTGCTTCAGCATATATCAGGTACATTTCAGATAAACGAAATACAGGGAAATCAATATCTGCAAAATATCCGGTAGGGTCATCAATTGCACCACCATCAGATCTTTTGTTCACATATTTTATTACATGAGGCCCGTCATCAAAATTGCTGATATCCGCAATCTGAAGTTGTGAAGGATCTGTATTATATTTTGAAGTAGTGAACATGGCTCTTTTATCAGTAGCTCCTGTTTTGTCAGTAAATAAATCTACCAGTCCTGAAGTCGCTCTGTAGCCATACCAGCCGCCGCCTGTTACACCATAATCTGTGGCGGCTTCATCACCTGATGGCGCATGCACCAAAAATGTAGTATTGCCATATCCTTGTGTGTGCAATCCATCAATAGGAACTGAAAAAATAAATTCGTCTTTCTGTTTGTCATTATCAGCCATGAAAAGCTTGGCATAACTCGGCTGCAAAGAATAACCGCCGCCAATTACTTTTGATGCATAAATAATCGCACTGTCATATTTGGCGTTGCCTGTATAAACTTCAGCATTCAGGTAAACTCGAGCCAGAAGAGCCCAAGCTGCTCCCTGATCAACACGACCGTATTCAATGGTTTTTACTGGAGCGAGTTCTCCATCTATCGCAATCAATTCGCTTACTATGTAATTGAACAAGTCAGCTCTGCTGATTTCTTTGGGCAATGCACCACCTACAACATCGTCTTCGGTGATAAAGGTTGACTTGCCGAACAAATCCATCATCAGCCAATAATTAAAAGCTCTCAAAAAACGCACTTCGCCTCTTGAGTTTTTTATGTCAACTGCATCTGCACCAGTAATGCCATGAGACGCAACTTGCGCATCGGTGGAGTACCTTAAATACTCGTTCGCTAATGTGATATTATACATAGGTCTCGCATACATCCCTTTCAAAAAAGGATCGCCGCTTGTTACTGCCAGATTGTGATAGTCATGAATAGTCTGGTCGTTCCATGCAACCACGGCTTCATCTGTAGGCAATTCCTCGCAATTAAAAAATGGGCGGATAAATGCGATCTGCGAACCTTCATCCAGGCCACCGCTAATATCTGGTTGACCTGCAGGACCCTGATTACCACCTGATGCCAGGCCTCCATAAATTTTAGCGAGCACACTTATGTAACCAGCATGTGTAGAATAAACTTTGTCAGGAGTGAGATCATTGACGGGGTTTAAATTCAATTGTTTTGCACAAGATGTTGCAGCAAATATTGCAACAAGAGCAAAGATTAAATTTTTTGATTTTTTATTGATCATAAAAAAGAATTAATAGAATTAGAAATCAAGGTTAAGGCCTAATGAGAAAATGCGTGGTCTTGGATAAATGTTATTATCAATTCCATGCGGGTCAGAATTTTCAGGATCGAGCCCTGAATATTTTGTGATCACAAAAACGTTCTGAACACTTGCCAGCACTCTCAAATTAGCTCTGTTGTTGAACACTTTTCCTGCGCTATACCCGATATTGATATTGTCCAATCTCAGGAAAGATGCATTCTCAATATAATAATCCGAGAGATATTGATTGTTCACAAAACCTGTTTTCAGATAATTTGTGCTTGCATTCCCGATGAAATTGATTGGGTTTTTAATAGCACGGATCACACCGGCATTTGAGTTGAAATTATTATATAAATAATTACCAAAAGAACCATGTGCAGCTAAGCCAAAAGACCATTTCTGATAATTTACCTGTGTAGTGATACCTAATAAATAATCGGGAGCAGGTTTTTTATAAATGTATTGATCTTTTGTGCTCACAGAACCATCTCTGTCCCTGTCTTCATACAAACCTTCAATTGGTTTGCCTGTTTTGTTATCATATATCTGCTGATACACATTGAAAGCAAATGGAGCAAAGCCTACTGCAAATATTCCGATCTGGTTTCCCGTGCCGCCACTGATATTGCTTTGAGGGATGGAGTCTGTCGAACCAAGATTTGTAATCTTGACATTGTTATATGCTACATTAAATCCAAAATCCCAGGTGAGGTCTTTCGTTTTTACTGGTGTTGTGTTCAAAACAAACTCAACACCTTTACTTGTGAGATTACCGACATTTGTTATGATTGAAATATCAAAATTTCGTCCCGGCGCCTGAGGAACCGCACCCATTAGATCTTTTGTTTTCTTTTGATAAACTTCAATTGACCCTGTGATCCTGCCGTTGATGAATCCGAAATCAAGGCCTAAGTTGCTAGTCGTCGTTGTTTCCCATTTAATGTTTGGGTCAAAAGCTCCTGGGCGCAGATAATTATAAAAAACATTTCCGAATTGATATTCTGCTGCTGAGTTACTGATTGAATAAACAGGCAAATACGGATAATATGGATTATAGCTTGCACCGGGCACTCCGGAAATGTCTTGCTGTCCTGTTACACCCCAAGATCCCCTGATTTTTAATTCACTCACTACATTGCTGCCTTTAAAAAAGTCTTCATGCAACTTCCATGCGGCAGAAACAGCAGGGAAATAACCTACACGATTTGAAGGTGAAAATTTGGAAGTGGCGTCCCGGCGCAATGAAGCTGATAAGTGATATCTGTTGTCGAATGAATAATTCAACCTGCCTAAGTAGGATTCGAGACGATATTCAGGTTTGTCCGTTGCATGTTGTGGAACAGTATTTTGAATAGTGTCCCCTAATTGACCGAATGAAGGATAATTATATACATTGGAATAGATGTCTTCATATCCATGTAGCAAAAGCACGTCAACCTTGCTCTTTATGCTTTTTATGTCTTTTGTATAAAACAAAGAGAATTCATATAAAAAGTTTTCCTTTCCTTGTTTGTAGTAAGTAAATTTTCCAAGTGTCTTGTAGTCTGTTGCCATGATAGAATCCTTATTATCATTGCCACTACCAAACGCATGATCAGCACCTATGTTTGCCTGGACATGCAGATCTGGGAAAAAATGAAGTTTATAATCGACCTGAATATTACCTATGAATCTATTTGCAGTTGACGTGTTTTGTCTTAATTCCAATAATCCAAGAGGGTTTCTGGTTGCCAAATCAATCGGCAATGTTGTTCCTGGCTGAAGCCATTCAAAATATCCTCCCCATCTCTGTGTTTGAGTTGCTTTCACAGGCTGTGTAGGATCAAAAGAAGCTGCTGCGCCTACAGCACCCTGATCTGCAAAGCGATTTTTTGTGGTAGAATATTTAGCATTCAAATTAATTGCTAAATGATCATCAAAGAATTTGGGTGTTAAGTTCAATGATGTGGACAATCTATTGAAATGATCAGTTTTCAATATACCATTTTGTGTCAGATAACCTAATGAAACACGGAAGGGAATATTTTTTATAGCACCGCTTGCACTGATATTGTTATCATTTCCAAATGCTTTTTGATAGATTTCATCCTGCCAATTTGTGTTCGATGTTCCAAGCAGGTTTTTATATGTATTATTTCCTGTAGCTGCCGCATCAGTATTTATGATGTTGGTTATTTGAGAGGCGCTAAGCACCTGCACTTCTTTTGCTACTGCAGCTATTGACGCTTGCGTATTAAAATTAAATTTGACTTTTCCTTTAACTCCTTTTTTTGTTGTAATAATGATTACACCATTTGATGCCCTTAACCCATACAAAGAAGTTGCCGAAGCATCTTTCAGAACACTCATTGATTCGATATCATTCGGGTTTATAGTGTTTAACAGATTTGCAGAACCCGGTAGGCTGTTGTTATCAACAGGTACGCCGTCAATCACTATCAATGGATCGTTGCTTGCATTCAATGAAGCTCCGCCACGAATGCGTATAGTGCTACCACCTCCAGCATAACCACCTCCGGTCGTTATTTGCAAACCTGCGACTTTACCTTGCAATAATTGTTCGGAAGAAGCAATAGCTCCTTTTTGAAAATCTTTTGCAGAAATAGATGTAATGGCACTCGTAAGATCTCCTTTCTTTCTGGTTCCATAAGCAACCACCACAACTTCATTCAACACCGAATTTGTGGCAACCAGCGAAATCGACAGATTTTCTCCTGTAATTGCCACTTGTTGAGAGGCAAAACCTACAGAAGAAATTACAAGAACAGTTGTTTGAGAAGGAACGCCAATGCGAAAGCTTCCATCAGCGCCTGTTGTAACTCCTTTGGTTGAGCCTTTCGGGATAACAGACGCACCTATAAGTGGTGACCCATCTTTTGAATCAATGACTTTTCCGGAAACAGTTTTGTTTTGCGAGAACGCCGATGTGAAGGATAATACTAAAAGCAGCGGGATGATGATCCCGACAAGCAGTCGTTTTCTTTTCATATTTGATGCAACGTTTTGGTTAGTTTGACCTAAACGTGTATTTTGTACACGTTTTAATTGTGTAATTAATACACAATATTTGGTAAAAATTTTCACTCTTCCAAAAATTGTGCAAGAAAAATTTCGCTTTTCCAAAAAATAAAGGTCTGTTTGCGAGGGTAATTTTTGCGGACAAAGATATTTTCAGGATTGTGGCGCAAGTACAAAATAATCAGACCGATTATTTAAGCTAAATGCTGCATATCAAAATAGTCGCCGGTTAAGGAACAGCAAATAATTGTTTAAAATCATAATTTGCCTGTGCTTTTGAATTTCAAAATTGTCTTAAGTGCGCTCATTACTGCTTTATATTTTCATGTTTTTAATCATTATCGGTTGTGGTAAATCCACAAGTGATAAACCTGTTACTCCTCCGCCACCTATTGACTCAATTCAAACAAATTCTAGCTTAATCAAAGGAGCTGACATCAGTTGGCTCACTCAAATGGAAGCAAACGGATATAAGTTTTACGATAGCACAGGCACACAAAAAGATTGCATGCAAATTTTAAAAGACCTTGGCCTGAATGCAATCAGGTTGCGAGCATGGGTCAATCCATCCGACGGCTGGTGCAATACATCTGATGTCGTTGCAAAAGCTGTTCGTGCAAAAAATCTCGGCTTCAAGGTCATGATTGATTTTCATTATAGTGACGTGTGGTCAGATCCTGGCCATCAGACAGAACCTGCCGATTGGGCAAATGCGAGTATCGATTCATTGCAGACACTTGTTTACAATTACACGCTTCATGTGATGGATACTTTAAAATCCAATGGCATTATCCCTGATTGGGCACAGGTTGGCAACGAAACCAACGACGGCATGCTTTGGGAAACAGGTAGAGCATCTACTAATATGAAAAATTTCGCCTTGCTGATTAATGCAGGATATAATGCAATCAAAACAAGCAGTGATGATTCAACCAAAGTGATCGTGCATATTTCAAATGGCTATGACAATAGTTTATTCCGATGGATTTTTGATGGCCTTGCCTCAAACAACGCAAAATGGGATATCGTTGGCATGTCGCTCTATCCTTCCACATCAAACTGGCAATCACTCAATGAGCAATGTCTAACGAATATGAATGATATGGTTTCAAGATATCATAAACAGGTGATGATTTGCGAAGTTGGCATGGATGTAACTGCGCCTTCTGTCTGCAAATCATTTCTTACTGATATCATCAGCAAGACAAAATCCGTTTCGGGTAATAATGGGCTCGGTGTTTTTTACTGGGAACCCGAATGTTATAACTGGCAGAATTATGGCCTTGGTGCATTTGACAACACAGGCAAACCTACCATTGCACTTGATGCTTTTAAAAATTAGGTTAATGAAAAAAATATTAATCTCTAACGGCAAAAAGTTTTTGCTATATATTTTTATCCTTTCTTTTTTCATCTGCAGTTTCACGCTATTAAAAAGAAATGATCAAAAAGAAAATGAGAAGATACTTGGCGCCGATATTTCTTTTTTGCCCGAGTTAGAAAAAAAAGGAATCAGGTTTAGCGATAAAGGTGTTCAAAAAGATGCCATACAAATTTTAAAAGAACACGGCTTCAATTATATCAGGCTACGGATTTTTAATGACCCCGCTGCGGACAGCGGCTACTCGCCTAAAAAAGGGTTTTGTGATCTGGAACATACCAAAGCGATGGCGCTTCGCATCAAAAAAACCAACATGAAATTTCTTCTCGACTTTCATTACAGTGATACATGGGCTGATCCCGGCAAACAATTCAAGCCATCTGCATGGAAAAATTTTGACTTTGAGCAACTGAAAAAAGCAGTGTACGATTACACAAAAAAAGTAATGACTGAATTAAAAAATCAGGGCACTCCTCCAGATATGGTGCAGGTTGGAAATGAAATTAATCATGGGATGATTTGGCCAGATGGAAATTTTTCTCATCCCGATACACTTGCTTCATTTATTAAATCGGGTATTGCCGCAATAAAAGAAATCAGCCCATCCACAAAAATCATGTTGCACATAGCATGTGGCGGCCAGAATGAGGAATCAAGAGATTTCCTTGATAGAATGATCGCAAGAAATGTTCAGTTTGATATTATCGGAGAATCTTATTACCCGCAATGGCACGGAACGCTTCAGCAGCTCGACAGCAATTTGAATGACCTTACAAAAAGATACAAGCAAGATGTGATAGTAGCTGAATATACGATACACAAAAAGGAAGTGAATGATATTGCATTCAACCTCTCTTCAAACAAAATAAAAGGAACGTTTATTTGGGAGCCGCTTAATACCTGGGAAAGAATTTTCGACAAACAAGGAACTGCAATAGATTCTTTATTGAACATTTATCCTGTTGTTTCAAAAAAATACAACATCAATTAACCTGAATAATTTTAGAAATCAATTCCTAGCCAGGTTTTTCTCTCTTTCTTTTTGTATTTATCGTAATTAAACTTATAGAGTTTACCGGGCCTGTGAGGCACATCTGTTTCATACTCCTTCGTATCTTCAAGAAGACCCATTGTAAAAAATTTCTTTCTGAAATTTCTTCTGTCAAGTTTCACATCCAGAATCGCTTCATACAAATTTTGCAATTCCCGCAATGAAAATTTCTTCGGCAAAAGACTGAAACCAAGCGGATGTTCCTGAATGCGTTTCTGAAGCCATTCGTAGCAAGTGTCTAAAATCTTTTTATGATCAAAAGCCATTTGTGATATGGAACTTACTTTATGCCAATGCAATTCGTTGTCATGGATTTCCAACTGATGATGTTGAATATTAATCAGCGAGCAATATGCAATCGTAACAACTCTTGCTGCCGGATGTCGGCTCACCTCACCAAAAGCTTTCACTTCTTCGAGGTAAACATCGTTCATTCCGGTTCTCCCTTTTAAAATCCTGTAAGCTGCCTGATTCAAATCTTCATGATTGCTCACGAGATCGCCGAGCAATGACCATTTGTCTTCAAACTTTTCAAGGTCAGACTTGATCAATAACACTTTCAATTCATTCTCATCAAAACCAAAAATCACACAGTCAACTGAAATACCTATTATCCCGTCGTCTTTCAGTTCCTTTAGGATGGTTTTGATCTTTTTCTGCTGGGCTGTCATATCTTTTTTGCAATCATTTAGGATGAAATTTTTTTCAAAGGGAGTTGCGAATATAATATTCTGTTCAAATTTTTCATAACTATTTTTCAAAGTGAATGGTCAATAGTGAATAGCGGATCAGTAAATTCAAACACTATCGAGCCCTGATAAATTCTAATTCTTCCACTTATTCTCCTTCAATAATTCACCATTGCTCATTCACATTTCGCTCTTACATTTGAATGCTCAAAGCCTTTGCTATGTATTCTCAACAAGAAACTGTTAAGCTCCAAAAACTTTCTGACATCCTGCTCAAACAAACAAAAGACAATTCATTTAAAACTGATGAAATAGAAGATTTAAGAAATGTGCTTCGCTTTCATGAATACAGATATTATGTTTTGAATGATCCGTTACTTTCTGATTTTGAATATGACAGCTTATATAAACAGCTTGAAAAAATAGAGGCAGAAAATCCTTATTTGATTACTCCTGCTTCGCCAACACAGCGCGTTGCAAAAGGGTTAACAAAAGATTTTCCGACTGTTCAGCATTTGGTTCCAATGCTTTCATTGGAAAATTCATACAATGCAGATGACCTTCTTGACTGGGACAGAAAAGCAAGAGAATTGACAGGTTTGGAAAATATTGAATATTGCGTGGAGCCGAAATTTGACGGTGCCAGCATTTCTTTAATTTATGAAAACGATTTTTTGGTGCGTGGCGCAACTCGTGGCGATGGGGTAGAAGGTGATGATATTACCACGAACATTCGCCAGATTCGTTCAGTTCCGCTGTCTGCAAAATTTTCAGCTTATGGCATTCAACAAATAGAAATTCGTGGTGAAGTGTTGATGACAAAAAAGAATTTTAAAAAGTATAATGATTTTCTCACTGAGCAAAATCTTCCGCCGCTTGCTAATCCGAGAAATTCAGCCGCCGGAACATTGCGCATCAAGGACCCGAAAGAAGTGAGCAAAAGAAATCTGGAAGCCTTTTTATATCATGTGAGTTATGTTGTTAACGTTGATGCACAACCTGAAAATAATAATGCTTTGCTCACGCACAGCGGTTCATTGGAAATGCTCTGGAATCTTGGTTTTCGCAGCCCGCAAAAAGAAAAGAAAGTCTTGAAAGGAATTCAGGCCGTGATTGATTATTGCCACGACTTTGAACAGCACCGCGACGACCTGCCTTATGAAATTGATGGCATGGTGATTAAGGTGAATGAAATTGCGCTGCAGGATAAAATGGGAATGACAACACACCATCCACGTTGGGCAATCGCTTTTAAATTCAAAGCAAGACAAGCCACTACCAAATTAAAAGGGGTGGAGTTTCAGGTTGGGCGAACAGGAGCAGTAACACCTGTCGCAAAACTCGAACCTGTTTCCATCGGTGGCGTGACGGTTTCCAGCATTTCCATTCACAACGAAGATTATATCAAAGAAAAAGATTTGAAGATAGGCGACACCGTTTTGATTGAACGCGCAGGCGATGTGATTCCTCAAATCGTAAAATCGTTGTCTGAATTAAGAACGGGCGCTGAAAAGAAAATTTCTTTTCCTAAACATTGCCCGGTCTGCAAAAGCGAGTTGGCAAAAGAAGAGGAAGAAGCTGTCTGGCGATGTATTAATATTGAATGCCCCGCACAGGTTGTTGAGCGCATTATTCATTTCGCCAGCAAGGATGCGATGGACATCCGCAGCTTTGGTGATGCGAACATCCGGAAATTTTATGAGCTTGGTTTTCTTAAAGACATTCCCGGGGTTTATCAATTGCCCTTTGAAAAAATCAGCGGGCTTGAAGGCTTTGGTGAAAAGAGCATCAGCAATCTAAAAACCGCTATCGAAACATCGAAGCAACAACCACTCCATAGATTGATTTATGCGCTCGGTATCAGGTTTGTTGGTGAAACCACGGCGAAAGTTTTATCTAATGCTATCGATTATCTTCCCGATTTTCAAAATAAAACACTTGAAGATTTGCAGAATCTCGAAGACATTGGACCAAAAGTCGCCGGCAGCATTTCAAAATTTTTCAGCATTCCCGATAATATAAAAATGCTTCATGAATTAGAAAACCTCGGGCTGAATTTAAAGAACAATCGTTCTGCAAAAGTGGAAGGCGGCAACCTCAATGGGCAAACGTTTTTATTCACTGGAACACTTGCAAAGCTCAAGCGAAGCGATGCAGAAGAAATGGTAGAGAAAAATGGCGGCAAGTTATTATCCGGCGTCAGCAGCAAATTGAATTACCTGATAGTCGGAGAAGATGCCGGTTCAAAATTGGAGAAAGCGAAAAAAATCCCTTCTATCAAAGTCTTGTCTGAGCAGGAGTTTTTGAATCTCATCAATCTTTAGAAATTTTCGGTGGGGCTTTTTTGCAAACCTTAAGTGTAAAAGACATCAACGAAAACTTAAATGTACTTATATGTCTCATGTGGTTCAGCAGTATCGTGCTTTAAGTTTATTTTAGTATGTTGCTTATAATTCGAAATTCTTTTTCGTAACTTTAGTAAAATTGCATGTTATGATTAAAAAAATTGCCGGCGAAACATGGAAACCTCTTGAGTTCCCTGGCTGGAAACAACTCAGAAAAAAATATGCATTATCCTCTCACGGTCGCGTTGTAAGCTATTCGAACGACATTCACGAAGATGGAAAATTATTGAACGGCTCCGTCACAACCGGCTACAAAACCCTCAACCTGCACCGCTCCGGAAGCAACGGCACTTTGTACATTCATCGGGAAGTTGCCAGAGTGTTTTTGAAAAAGTCAACTCCAAAACACAAATATGTCATTCATAGCAATTATAATAAGCTCGACAACACTTCAAAAAATCTGAAATGGGCAACGCTCGAAGAAATGATAGAGCATCAGCAAAAAAGCCCGGCGAAAATTGCTTATAAAAAAGTGCAGGCTACACGCACAAAAGGTCTTAAGCTTTCTGCAAACGACGTGAAGAGCATCAAGAAAACATTCGGTAGCAAAACACCGACTCCGATTAAAAAACTCGCAGAAAAATATGGTGTCAGCGAAATGACATTATACCGTATCAAGAGCGGAGAGAACTGGGCGAGAGTGAAATAATAAATTGCCATAAAAATTATTAAAGGGAATCATGTTCATCTTGATTCCTTTTTTATTTCAGTAAATTGAGCCGCTAAATTTTATGCTATGTTACAATCATCTACCATCAAATTTTTGAAAGATTTAAAAAAGAACAACAACAAGCCCTGGTTCGATGCGAATAGAAATAAATATGAAGATGCAAAAAAAGATTTCGGAGAATTTATCCAATCAATCATTGACAAGCATTCAAAAAAAGACAGCTCAATAAAAGAACTGAAGGCAAAAGATTGCATGTTCCGCATCAATCGCGACATCCGTTTTTCAAAAGATAAAACTCCTTACAAAACAAATATGGGTGCTTCCATCAATCGCGGGGGAAAAAAATCAATTTATGCAGGTTATTATTTTCATCTCGAGCCGGGTGAAAGCTTTGTCGGTGGTGGCATCTGGATTCCTATGCCACCCGAGCTCAAAAAGGTGAGACAGGAAATTGACTACAATCTGGATGAGTTCAAAAAAATTGTTGGCTCAAAAAAATTCAAATCTGTTTACGGCGAATTATATAAAGGTGAAGATGTTAGCCTTAGCAAAGTTCCGCAAGGTTTTGAAAAAGACAATCCTGCGTCAGAGTTTTTGAAGCTGAAAAGTTTCCTCGCAATGAAAAAATTGAAAGAGGCAGATATTTCTTCTAAAGATTTGGAGAAACAGGTACTCGAAGCGTTTGATGCATTGCAGCCGTTGGTTGAGTTTATTAATAAAGCTTTGGAAGAATAATAAATGCCGGATTAATTCCGGCACTTATTCGTAAAACCTATCCATTATAACAAGCCTTCCTCTACAAGATATTCCGCAATCTGCACAGCATTTGTTGCTGCACCTTTACGAAGGTTATCGCTCACAATCCACATATTCAAAGTATTCGGCTGTGTCTCATCCCTGCGCAATCTTCCAACAAACACTTCATCTTTTTCATGCGCATCTTTCGGCATTGGATATTGCTGTGTAGATGGGTCATCAACAACGATAACGCCGGGAGCTTTGCTTAATAAATTTCTTACTTCATTCAAATCAAAATCATTTTCAAATTCCACGTTCACCGCTTCACTATGCCCGCCCATTACCGGAATGCGCACAGTTGTGGAAGTTACACGGATTGAATCATCACGCATAATTTTTCTTGTCTCGTTCACCATCTTCATTTCTTCTTTCGTGTAACCATTATCAAGGAACACATCAATTTGCGGGATAACATTCAAATCAATCGGATATTTGTAAGCCATCTCACCTTGCACGCCTTTACGTTCATTCATTAATTGCGCGACTGCTTTCACGCCAGTGCCTGTAACACTTTGGTATGTTGAAACAACAATTCTTTTTGCTTTGTATTTTTTATGCAAGGGATTTAATGCTACCACCATTTGAATGGTTGAGCAGTTTGGGTTAGCGATAATCTTATCCTCTTTTGTCAATGCATCAGCATTAATCTCAGGTACTACTAATTTTTTTGTTGCATCCATTCTCCATGCAGATGAATTATCAATCACGGTAATTCCAGCCGCAGCAAACTTCGGTGCCCATTCCAGAGAAGTTCCGCCGCCTGCTGAAAACAAAGCCACATCAGGCTTTGCAGCGATTGCATCCGTTGCGCTTACCACTTTATATTTCTTTCCCTTGAATTCCACTTCCTTACCAATTGATTTTTCTGATGCAACCGGCAACAATTCTGTAACTGGAAAATTTCTCTCGGCGAGCACTTGTAACATTTTGGTTCCGACTAATCCTGTAGCACCAACTACTGCAACTTTCATTTTTGATTTTTTAAGGTTAAAAACTAAAAAGCCTTCCCGAATCTGGGAAGGCTTTTATTATTTTGAACACAAAACAATCAGGCGACTTCCCACTTCATGTGTGTCTTGCATGTTTGCTTTGTATGTTTCTTAATCGTCATTGGGCAGCAAAAATAATTACGAACATTATTAACGCCAAATTTTTTATTTTTATTATCAAACCTTCTCCTGATGACAAAGCAAATCGTTCTATTCATCGCTCTTTTCATTCTTAGCCATTCTTTATCAGCACAGCCTGCCAATCGTTATGACGTTGTCATTGATGAAATTTTTCCCGACCCGACTCCTGCAATTGGCTTGCCGAATGCGGAATTTATCGAACTGAAAAATGCTTCTTCCACTGCTTATAATCTTCGCAACTGGCAAATCAGCGATGGGAGCGGTGTTGCAACCATTAAAAAAGATTTCATGCTGCAACCTGATAGCTTTGTCATTATCTGTTCAACTTCTGCTGCAACTGAATATGCAAATTTTGGTGCAGCTATTGGTGTAACCAGTTTTCCTTCTTTAAACAATGATGCAGATATTATCTTTCTAAAATCACCTGAAGGATTAACGGTTCATGCAGTCTCCTATAATAAAATTTGGTACCAGAACGATATCAAAGCAGACGGTGGTTGGACTTTAGAAATGATTGATACCAAAAATCCATGCACTGGTTTTGGAAATTGGAAAGCAAGTGTTGATGTGAAAGGTGGAACACCCGGACAAAAAAATTCTGTCGATGGTTTCAACAAAGATGAGCATGCGCCAACATTGTTAAGAACATATACTATTAACGATACAACAATTGTTGCCGTTTTTGATGAAACAGTGGATAGCGTTTCTGCTTCTCAAACTTCAAATTATAGTTTGGATAATAATATTGGAAATCCAGGTTCAGCAATGGCACAAGCTCCTTTATTTAACGAAGTGATATTAAAATTTTCAAAAAATATTATTGCTAATACAATTTATCAGCTCACTGCAAACAATATCACCGATTGTGCAGGAAATATGATTAACCAAAGTCCCCTAAAAGCAGGTTTACCCATTTTATCAGATACAAATGATATTGTCATCAATGAAATTCTTTTCAATCCTAAAACCAACGGCTATGATTATGTGGAATTTTATAACCGAAGCGATAAAGTGGTTGACTTAAAACAATTATATTTTTCAACGCGGGATGCAACCAGTTCTTTAAAATCAATCACACAACTAAGCTCAACTCCATTGTTATTCTTTCCGGGAGATTATTACGTTGTATCTGAAAATAAATTGTGGGTTGAACAAAATTACCTTGTGAAAAATCCTGATAATCTGCTGGAGCTTTCATCATTTCCTTCATTGCCTGATGATGATGGCATTGTCGTTTTATTAAATCAAAGCCAAACGGTGATTGATGAACTGCATTACAATCACAATTGGCAGCTTGCGTTAATCAGCACTGAAGACGGCATTGCATTGGAAAGAATTGATTATAATAAACCAACACAAAACCAAAACAACTGGACATCTGCTGCTTCCACTGCAGGTTTTGGAACACCGACTTATCAGAATTCTGAGTTCATGCAAAATCTAGAATCAAACAATGAAATAAATATCACGCCTAAAATTTTCTCTCCAGACAATAACGGTTATGAAGATTATTGCTTCATTAATTACAAAGTTTCAAATCCAGGCTTTCTTGCAAACATTAATATTTATGACGCATCAGGAAGAGCTGTGAGAAATCTTGCAAATAATTCAACACTTGCATTAACAGGAACTTTCAAATGGGATGGATTGGATGACAAACAACATAAATTACCAGTTGGTATTTATATCATCATCACACAAATTTTTGATTTGAGTGGAAAAACAAAACAGTTTAAGAATGCTGTGACTTTGGCGAGAAGATTATAAAATAAAAAGACCTGTCAGGTTTTAAAAACCTGACAGGTCTTCGTAACTGCAAAAAAATTATACTAAAGAAATATCAAAATTCACCAACTGCACGAATTCTTTAATCCTGTCATCAATATCAGATTTATCAATCTCTCTTAATCTGTCTGTACCAAATTTTTCCACGCAGAAACTTGCCATGGCACTCCCAACGATAATAGCAGTCTTCATGTTCCCGAAGGAAATATCCTTTGTTTTTGCGAGATGACCAATGAAGCCGCCTGCAAAGGTGTCACCGGCACCTGTTGGGTCAAACACTTCTTCCAAGGGCAATGCAGGTGCGAAGAAAACCTGATTGCCATGAAACAATAATGCGCCATGCTCCCCTTTTTTTATAATCAAATATTTCGGTCCCATTTTCGAAATCGCTGCAGCAGCTTTTACCAATGAAAATTCTCCGCTTAATTGTCTTGCTTCACTGTCATTTACTAAAAGCACATCTACTTTTGCAATCACTTTTTTCAAATCATCCAACGCGATGTCCATCCAAAAATTCATGGTGTCCATTGCAATGAGCTTCGGTTTATTTTTTAGTTGTTCAATCACGCTCAATTGCACGGAAGGCGCTAAATTCCCAAGCATTAAAAATTCACAGTCCTGATAACTGTCAGGCACAACAGGCTGAAAAGTTCCAAGAACGTTCAATTCAGTTACCAATGTATCACGAGTGTTCATATCCATGTGATATCGACCAGACCAGTAAAAAGATTTTTCATCCTTCTTAATCTGCACGCCGTCTAAAGCAACGCCGCGGGCAGATAGCGCATCTAGTTCTTCCTTCGGAAAGTCGCCACCAACTACTGAAATCTGTTTAACAGGCGTGAAATTGCTTGCACACCATGCGATATATGTTGCTGCACCACCAACAATCTTGTTACTTTTTCCGAAAGGCGTTTCGATATCATCGAATGCCATAGAGCCAACTACTATTAATGACATATTTAAATTTTGTTTAAATAAAAAATCGCACAAACGTACAAGAATTTTACTGTTAATGCAACCTTCCCATTATATCAAACCTAACACTTGTTAGTTTTCTTTATTTTTGAAAATTATTATGGCTAAAATTCAAAGCAAAAAGAACAGCACCAAAAAAGAAATTATTATTGAAAAAGCGGCAAGGCTTTTCCGTGAGAAGGGATTTGGCGCCGCATCGATGCGCGATATTGCAGAGACGGTTGGTGTTGAAGCTGCAAGCTTATATAATCATATCCAATCAAAATCAGAAATATTGCAGGCAATATGTTTTAAAGTGGCCAATGAATTTATTTCTCACCTCGAAGAAATAGAAAGAAGCTCTGAGAACACTTTAAAAAAAATGGAAATGATTATACGTTTCCATATCACGATGATGCTCGAGCAATATGAATATGTTTACATTTCTGACCATGAATGGCGGCATCTTCCCGAGCCTTATCTTTCAAATTTTTTAAATCAAAGAAGAAGCTACAGAAAGAGGTTAAGTGATATTATTGAAGAAGGAACCAGTAAAAATGAAATGAAAAGTATTGAACCGTATGTCGCTGTATTAACAATTTTATCTGCAATCAGCGGTATTGAATCATGGCAGCGCTCACGAAAAAGCAC
>DATGIX010000170.1:0-10399 GCA_035295505.1 Puia sp.
ACTAAAGAACTGATGACCGCCGACCGACAACCGAAGACTTTTAATACCAGCATTAGAACTTCGACTGAGCATCGTTGCAGCCTGTCCGCCGCGGCGGATCGTAATCCGTTCATCGGCATTGTTACTATTGGGCTCCGGCATCCTCCGCAAAAAATAATTTAAGAAAAATTTTGTGAAACCAAATAGTTGCGCGTATATTTGCAACCGATTAGTTTCACAAAGAAATTCAAACAATATGAGAAGAGATATTTTTCAAGCCATTGCAGACCCGACAAGGCGGGCAATCATTGCTTTGATTGCTTTGCAGGCAATGACACCAAACGCCATTGCCGAAAACTTCAAAACAACGCGGCAAGCCGTATCAAAACATTTACGAATACTCACGGAATGCGAACTGGTGAAGCAAGAATATCAGGGAAGAGAAATTTATTATTCCCTTGAAATTAATAAAATGAAAGAAATAGATAAATGGTTGGAACAATATCGAAGGATTTGGGAAAACCGCTTCAACGCATTAGACAAAGTATTATCAACCATGAAAAAACAAAAAAAATGACAAACAATTTGCTATTCGATTTCACTGTTGACAAATCAATAAAAACAGTTTTCATAACGAGGGAATTTGATGCTGAACTTTCACTGGTTTGGGATGCTTTTACAAAAAGCGAACTAATTGATCAATGGATTGCACCCCAACCATTGACAGCAAAAACAAAATACCAGGATTTCAAAGTTGGCGGCAAAAGATTTTGGGCAATGATAAGCCCGGACGGACAAGAGCGCTGGTCAATTCAGACTTATACTTCCATTACTCCTAAGACAAATTTTAAAATGCACAACACTTTTGCAGACAAAGATGAAAACCCTGAATTGCCGGGCTCAGCATGGGATCATACATTCAGCGAACAAAACGGAATATCAAAAGTGCATATTACTATTTACAACGAATCGCTTGAACGGTTAGAGAGAATACTCGATGGCTTTACAATAGGAATGAAGATGTCATTGAGCAATCTGGAAAATCTATTGTCGACTTTATCAAAGCAACAACAATCATTATAATCGGGAAAATTTATTGGAGATGATTTATGTTTTCAAAACTTCTGTCAGGAATAAAAAACATATCAGGCAATTAAGCCCGCTGTTAAATAATTTATTGCAGCAATCAAAATGGAATTTCGACCTGGAAGACTGCGACAAAGTTTTGCGCATTGACAGTGAAGAGAACATCGTTTTGAAAATAACAGACCTGCTTCATGTTCACCAATTTTATTGCGAAGAATTGAAATAAGACATAAAAAATAAACAACTAAAAACAAAAATTATGGCACTCATCAATCCTCACATCATGTTCAACGGAAATGCAGAAGAAGCATTTACATTTTACAAATCAGTATTCGGCGGAGAGTTCACCAAAGTGTTTCGTTTCAAAGAACTCAACATTCCAGGAGCCCCAATAGGAGAAAAAGAAGGAAATAAGATTATGCATATTGCTTTGTCTTTTGGCAAAAGCAATGTGTTGACAGGAAATGATGTTCCGGACTTTTTGGGACAGGTAAACGAAAAAGAAAACAGAAGTAAAATTTCTGTAAACGCAGATAGTAAAGAAGAAGCAGACAAAATATTCAACGGTCTTTCGGTAGGTGGAGAAGTAGAAATGCCTATTGAGGATAGTCCGTGGGGCACCTATTTTGGCAGTTTTAGGGATAAATATGGAATTGAATGGACAGTAGAGTTTACGTCAAAATAATAACTAGGGAAATCAAAAGCCCCGAAAACTTTCAGGGCTTTTGATTTTATTTATGTTACTCGTTCAGCTACTCCAGACCAAGGCTCAAGAACTTCATTCACGATTCAGTATTGATCATTCACCACCCTACTGTCCCACCACATACTTCACTCCTTCCGTCACTCCTTTCCAATCATCAGTCCTGAATGGTGATGCAGGAAAGCCTTCTTTGTTGAAGAGGTTTGCTTCAAGCGCATCATCTGCCCATGCATAATGCACTTCAACAGGATTAGCAACTTCATCAGAATAAACAATCACTTTGTCACCACTGATATATGCTTTCGCCCAATGGAATTTTTTGTCTTCACCAGCTACTTCAAATCCTTTGATATAACCATATTTATCTTTTGTCATTAATCCAGTTCCAACATGCGTAAATGAAATAGTGATTTTATTGCCGTCAGCTTTCATGGATGCATACATCGGACCGCTGAATTCTTTCGGTTGTGCATAGGTGTTAGAAAGGGCAATGGCTGCCAGTCTTTTTCCAACATCCTGTTTATTTTTTGGATGAATATCATGAGATTCTCCGATATCCGTTGTCACTGCCATCCCGGTATTCGGCAGGCTCAATGTCATGGTTTGCGCTTCTCTCAGTTCAGCCCAGCCACTTCCATGTTCGCTATTGCCGCCGCCTGCGTCAAAGCTAGCCAGTTGCACAAAATAAAAAGGGAAATCACCTTCTGCCCAATGTTTTCTCCAGTCTGCGATCATCAATGGAAATGATTTTCTGTATTCATAAGAACGTCCGGCGTTTGTTTCTCCCTGATACCAGATCGCTCCTTTAATGCCATAAGGAATTAAAGGGCTCAGCATTGCATTGTACAATAATGTCGGATATGAATTCGGGCTTGTCTGATTACCTCCTCCATAAATATTTTCAACCCTGAAAAGCCAATCGCCATCAAGCGCTTTTGTTTTAGTTCCTATAGATAACTTCATATCTGAAGGACTACCAAAAATCCCTCCACCACCGCCGGTGTCTTCTACTCTTACTGCTATCACATTTTTTCCGGCTTTCAATATTCCTGCGGGAATAGTATAAGAGCGGGCATCATTATATTTATTTTTCAGTCCACCAACTTTTACGCCATTGACATAAGTCTCATCTGAATCATCAATCTTTCCGATTTCAATTGTTGCGGCTTTGCCGGCATCCACATCATCAATAATAATTGTTTTGCGGAACCATACCAATCCATCCAATCCCTCAAGACCAATTTTCTGTTCTTCCCAAAGACCGGGCAATTTCATTTTTGGCCAATGGCTGTCATCAAAATTTTCATCTTTCCATTGTTCTGTATTTGCATGAGCATCATAACTTCCCTGTAAATCAATAATGTGTTTTTGAATCTCCACAGCTTTTTGCTTGTTCAAAGAATCTAAATTCAGCAAAGGCATATTCGCGATCATGTTTTTGAAATCATCGCTTTTTTCAAATGCTTCACGGCTGATCCATGTTTCCACCATTGTTCCACCCCATGAGGTGTTTATTAACCCAATTGGAACATGCAATTGCTTGTATAGTTCTCTTGCAAAGAAATATCCCACTGCTGTGAAATCTCCTGCTGTAGCAGAACTGCAGGGTTTCCAATCTCCACCGGCAACATCTTCTTTTATCGTTGCGCTCACTGCTTTCGTCACAAGGAATTGCCTGATCTGAGGATAATCTGCCTGAGCTATTTCCTGCTGATAATTGTTCACTTTCCCCCACCCTTCAATGGGCATTTCCATATTTGATTGACCAGAGCAAACCCACACTTCGCCAATCAAAATATTATTAATAGTGATCGTGTTTTTGCCTTTCACCATTAATTGAAAAGGGCCACCTTCTGTTTCTGCATCAAGTTTCAACATCCATTTTCCATCTTTTCCTGCAACTACAGTTTTGGTTTGCTTATCCAATTGAACTGTAATTTTTTCCTTTGCACTTGCCCATCCCCAAACAGGAATTGGCTGATTGCGCTGGAGCACCATGTTATCACTGAAAATTTTTGGCAGCGTAACATTGGCAGATGCAAAATAAAAAGTTAATAATACTAACAGTAATGCATATCCTTTTTTCATACAGAAGCTTTTTTGAAAAATGAGAGAATGTTGAAAGATGCTAATATAAAATTTTATCCCAAACGAATTTACAAACTGCCTGTGCCTTCCCGTCATATTATCATAACTCGCTAAAATTGTATCAAAACCGAACAATTGTGTATCACAAACGAACTGATTCGTAGATTTTGCCTGATTCAAATTGCTGTTTATCAGACGGAAAAGCAAGTGGCATGTTAGTAGATAAGATAATTGAGAATTAATAATCAGTAATTAATAATTCATGCTTCTTGTACCAATGAACCAAAACAGAACTAAGCAAATCGTACATCTAACATCGTATATCGTAAATTAAAGTCACATGTTTAGAAACTACTTCATCACAGCGCTCAGAAATTTCCGTCGCAACAAAATTTTTTCAATCATTAATGTGCTGGGGCTATCTATTGGCATCAGCGCTTCGCTGGTGATTTTTTTGATTGTGCATTATGAAATGAGCTATGACAGATTTGAGCCTGCCCGAAACAGCATTTATCGTGTTGTGATGGATTTGCATTTTAATGGCAATGATGGGCATGCTTCGGCTGTGCCGGCACCTTTGGGTAAAGCAATAAAAGATGAAACAACAGGCGTTGATCAAACTGTTCCGCTTTTTCAGTTTCAGGGTGATGCTACCGCGAAAGTAGCGATATTATATAGCAACCCTGATAAACCTATTGTCTATAAAAAACAAGCCAATATCATTTTTACAAACAATGACTATTTCAAAATGATGGCTTACGATTGGGTTGCCGGTTCTGCTCAAACTGCTTTGCAAAAACCATTTGAAGCGGTGATTTCAGAGAGCAGGGCGAAGCAATATTTCCCATCTGTTTCTTTAGCTTCTGTTATTGGCAAACAAATTACTTATAATGATTCTGTAAAAGCTTTTGTAACCGGCATTGTGAAAGACATTGATGAAAACACTTTTTTCGATGCAAAAGAATTTATTTCTCTGCCAACTGTATTTCAGCTTGGATTGAAAGATGATTTTATGATGAACGAATGGAAAGACTGGATGGGCTATTCGCAATTGGTTGTGAAGCTTGCACCAAACAGCAACGCCGCAAGAATTGAAGCGCAATTAAAAACCATTTTGACAAAATATAATCCGGAAGCGGCAAAAGATTCAAGCCGTTTAATGAGCTTTAAACTACAGCCGCTAAACGATATTCATTTTAATAATGTCTATGGCGGAGGTGTTGGTCACCGTATTGCGCATTTGCCAACATTGTACGGGCTTCTTGCTATTGCCGGATTTTTATTGTTGTTAGGATGCATCAATTTCATCAATCTAACAACAGCACAGGCATCGCAGAGAGCAAAAGAAATCGGTATACGCAAAACAATGGGCAGCTCGAAGAAGCAATTGGTCATGCAGTTTCTTGGTGAAACATTATTCATCACTTTTATCGCTACAGTTTTATCCATCATCATTACTCCCGTTTTATTGAAAGCATTTGCAGGATATATCCCCGATGGATTGCATTACGATTTGTTCCATCAGCCTTATTTATTGTTGTTTCTTGCTCTGGTTACTCTTGTCGTTAGTTTTCTTTCAGGGCTTTATCCTGCATTGATTTTATCGGGCTATAAGCCTGCACTTGTTTTAAAGAAACAGGCATTTGCCAACAGCAGCCAGACGCGAAATGCATGGCTGAGAAAAACACTTACTGTTTCTCAATTTGTGATTGCTCAGTTTTTTGTGATTGCAGCATTTATGGTGAGCAAACAAATTCATTATTCGCTCAATAAAGATTTGGGATTTAAAAAGGATGCGATCATCTATTTTCATGTGCCGTTTGATACAACGCTCAGCAGAAGGTATGCGTTGATGAATGAAATTAAATCAATGCCGGAAGTGCAATTGTCAAGCCTTGGGTTTTTATCTCCCGCTATAGAAGGTGCTGCTTTCAGCGATATAGTTTATGTCGATGGAAAGAAAGAAGTCAAAGAAAATGTTCAGGTGAGATGGGGCGACACCAATTATCTAAAATTATATCAGATAAAATTAGTTGCAGGAAAATATGTTCAGCAAAGTGATACGCTGAAAGAATTGCTGATTAATGAGGCATATTCAAAAGAACTCGGTTTTAAGAATCCTGATGATGCTATCGGCAAGCAATTATTAATAAATCGTAAACACATTTCCATCGTTGGGGTGTTGCATGATTTCCATGAACAATCATTGCATGGAGTTATCGGACCGCTGGCATTTTATTCTTTCAACAACAGAAGCTTCAATGTTCATGTGGCACTGAAACCGCAAAATGCAGATGGCACACAATGGAAGAATGCTATCAAAAAAATAGAAAGCAGTTTCAAAAAAATTTATCCGGATGCTGAATTCAATTACAGTTTTTTTGATGAGAGCATTGCTAAATTTTATGAAAGCGAACAAAAAATTTCTTCATTACTAAAATGGGCAACAGGGCTTGCAGTTTTTATCAGTTGCCTTGGGTTATTGGGATTGGTTATTTACACAACCAATGTCCGCACAAAAGAAATCGGCATCAGGAAAGTGCTTGGCGCTTCAGTGTATCAAATTGTTTCTATGCTCTCAAAAGATTTTGTTTCATTGGTAATGATTGCATTTGCAATAGCTGCTCCCATAGCATGGTGGGCCGGAAATAAATGGCTTGAAAATTTTGCATATCGCACAAACATAAGCTGGTGGGTGTTTGCATTGAGTGGTGTTGCGATGATAGTTATTGCTTTAATTACATTGAGCATAAGAACGATTCAGGCTGCCATGGCAAACCCTGTGAATGCTCTGGTGAATGAATAAATTGTAATGCCATCATTCCTTGTTTTATAATCGCTACATTTACAGAACGCTTGTTCATTCAAGCGTTTTGTTTTTAACATTATGAGAAATCTTTTATTCATCTTCATTTTTCTGTTTTCATCCCTTTCTGTTTTTTGTCAGGATAATTATGAGATTCAGGTATATGGTTCTGAAACAGTAGCGAAGCATGCAACAATGGTGGAGCTGCATAGCAACTATACTTTCGATGGACAAAAGCAAATCGAGAATGGAGTGCTGCCAACAAATCATGTGTTTCACGAAACAATTGAGATAACGCATGGATGGAATGATTTTTTTGAAACAGGATTTTATTTTTTTAATACGATTGGAAGCGGCATGCGCACGAATTATGTCGGAAGCCATATCAGGCCAAGAGTGATGGCTCCCAAAAAATGGCATTGGCCTGTTGGTGTTAGCCTTTCACTTGAAGCAGGATATCAGAAAAGAGAATATAGTGAAGATGACTGGAGCCTGGAGATAAGGCCGATTATTGATAAAGAGATGGGGAAATTTTATGTTTCATTGAACCCCACATTCGACAAATCTTTTCATGGCCTTAATAAAAATGAAGGCTATACATTTTCTCCGAATATTAAAGCCTCATATAACATTACAAAAGTTATTGCTGCAGGCTTTGAATATTATGGAGGCATCGGCCCATTGAATAATATCCCTGCTTCGCGAAATCAGGAACATGAATTATTTCTTGCTATTGATCTGGAATGGTCGCCTGATTGGGAATTTAATTGCGGTTATGGCCTTGGTTTCACACCAGTAACAGACAATGGAATTTTTAAAGTAATACTCGGCTATCGGATTCATGCGAAAGCTTCTAACAATAAATAGTGATCAGCCAAAATATTAATAACAGTCATGGGTATTTCTTTTGATTTGGTTATTTTCAAAAATACCAGATAACCACTATTGACTTTGTGAAAAGCTAACTGAGAGCTTAACACGTGGCGTTTTTAAATAATATTTTTAATAAAAATCAGTTTTTACTATGAAATAAAATTCTTACGAATTAGTTTTACAGAAAATACTGATCAATTGTGTAACAAAGAATAATTGATTGGTAAGAATCCGATACTTAAGAAGCTAAACCTTTATTCTATGTTATGTACCCAGCACTTCGTCGCACTATTTGCGAAAACATCCAATCGGTTTATTAATCGATGTCCTTCCAAACAAATTAATGAGTTGCATTTTGCAAATATTTTTCCCAGAACGGGTAGAAGTATTTATATGATAATTCGCGCTTATACTGATTATCAGGCATGCATAAAAATGGCATCCGGCTTGTTTTAATAAGTCAATTTAAGATTCAAGCAACATTAAACCGGTCCTAATGAAAAACATTTACACCCTTCGTCTTTATTTTTATTCAAGTATTTTATTGTGCGCTTTATTAGTTGCAAATAACATTTTGCAAGCACAAACAATTCAAACTGTTGAGTCGCGCTGTGTGAACACAGGCAAGATTGTCATCAGCGGAACAATTGGTGCGGGTGGCCCCTATCAGGATTCTATTATCAATGCACCCTCGCAATACATAAATACAGGCTTGCATTATCTCGCTAATCTGCCTGATACTTTTGAAGCTCTTTATCCAGGCACATACAGCTTGCAGGTAAAAGATCAGACAGGAGTCAAATTCACATACACCAATATTATTGTTGCAGGCAATTATGTATTGCCTGGCAACAACGATTATCAGCCCACTGCAACATCTGTAACGAATTGTTCTTCTCCGAATGGTTCCATTCAGGGAACGTTGACGAATGGAAGAGCACCATATCTCTATACGATTGTTAGTGGCCCGGCTCAATCAGGAACGAGCAATAGCACAGGAACATTCACAGGGCTGATTGCAGGCACTTATCAGGTGCAGGCTTCAGATTCTTGCCAAAATATTCAGACGCGCAGTGTTACAATTTTAAATAATAATACAAATTATAGCATAACCGGCGGCATCATCAATAAAATAGGTTGTGATAGCTTCAGCCTTGATGCGCTGACGGTGAGCCCTACACTTCCCTCAGGTGTAACTTATGAAATCGTAGATCATAATTCTGCCAGTTATATTGATGTTACCAGCAATAGTTTGCCGTTTCATTTTAAGTCGAGCAGCAGTGATATCACAGGTGGATATATAGAAATCATTTTATCGAATGGATGTGGTGTGCTAACAAGAACGGATCAGATCAGGACAGTTTCTAATGAGTCGCCATATACTATTGGCAACCCTGTGATAAATAGAATAGCGTGCGACAGCTTTAGCCTGACTTCATTAACCGTAAGTCCTTCCCTTCCTCCGGGAGGGTATTATCAGGTAACTGCCTATTCGCATATAGGCGGCCCGGGCAAAATTTACACCAGCACAACGCTGCCATTAAATTTTTCAACATTTGCTAACAATGATATTCCGGATGGATGGGTCCAGGTTTCTGTAATAGATGCCTGTGGAAATGTGGTGCAACAAATTCAACCAGGTGCTGTATCCAACGATTGGAACATAGCATTTTCAGCAGCAAATGTTTCTATAACCTGTTCAGGCGGAGTTGTTATCAATAATATTTCAACCACCGGATTTATCCCATCACCATATACTGTCCAGGTAGTTCCTTTTACGACGGATATGTCTTCAGGATTAACTCCTCCTCAAACAGTGGGCAGTTTTCCATACACAATGTCAGGGGTGACCGCTTCTTCTAACAACTATAATATCGGTGTAATTATTACAGATGCATGCGGGCAGCAAAAAACGGCTTGGTTTAGTGTAACATTCGGCACTATTATCGACAGCACGGTATTCACAGATTGTACTCATTCAAAAATAATGCTTCATTCATATGGCGTTTATAACGGTCCTGTCACCTACACCATTTCACCCGATCCGGGGCTAGGTTCCAACACAACAGGAATTTTTAATAATATCCCAGACGGAAATTATACAATAACAGCAACTGATGCCTGTGGCAAAACATATTCTACACCGGTTTCTTTTGATCACAGTTGGAAGCTGGGTATATACGGGCAACAAAATCTTTGTGCTGTTGGGTACATTAATGATGTACTAAGTGTCCCTGCAAGATCTATTGGCTCACTAACTGTTAAGCAGTACGATGGGGCTAAACCGATAACGGCTTCATCTACTCTCCTGAGCACAAATGTTTATACAACTACTCTCAACGGCTGTGCGACTTGTGCCATAGATGACAATACTAACGAATGGATGATAAGCTACGATAGTACTTTGCCAAATCATACCTACACTTATGTAATGACAGATGGATGTGGACGAAGCGATACCGTGTCCATTACAAATGTCAGCGTAGGCCATCAACCTTTGTATCATAAAACATGGGCGAAAAATAAATGTATTAATAAAGCTGATATTATAGCTACATGGAATAGTGATAACCCAGGATGGAATTATGCGATTGTCAAAGTATGGAATCAAAATAGCCCTTCTTCCGTACTAAATGCTTTATATACGACAAACATCGGTTCAAATGTTACCCTGCTAGCAGATGCTACACCGGGAAATTATGTGGTTGAATATTCATTAGCACAATGCGGAGTAGTAGCGACAGACACGGTAACTATAACTACATATACGCAACCTCAGGTTAACACCGCACAAAGTTTCACTCCATGCAGCGGAGGTGGCAGCCCTGTTATCATAACAGCATCAGGTGGCATTTCTCCTTACA
>DATGIX010000171.1:0-9987 GCA_035295505.1 Puia sp.
GTTGTAACTTTTTCTTTGCCGTTCTTTTTTTCGTGAACCGGAGTAATTGCGATGTTGCTTGCATTCAATGTAGAAGCTACATCAACTTTCTTTTCAAGATCTTGCTTAGCTGTAGTTGTAGTTTGAAGATCCTGAGTCAATTTATCTTTCTCCTGAGTTAACTGAGTTTTATCAGCAGTCAACTGAGTATTTTGAGTTGTCAAATCCTGAACTTGTTTTTCAAGGTCCGTGATTTTGTTGTTCAAATCGTTGATTAATTGTTTTGCTTTTGTAAGCTCTGCTGCAGTTGCATTCTTTTTGTTTAAGATGCTGCGGATTTCAGATTTCTTTTTAGCGATGTCTGAATTAGCCGTGTTCAAAGAAGCCTGAAGCTTATTGTTGTTGCCAGTCAAAGAATCAAGGCGAACGAGTGCATCGTCAAAATTCTTCTGGATTTGACCTTTTTCGTCAGTCACTTTAGCGATCTGAGTTTGGTCAGTCTGGTGAACTTGTTCTTGTTTGTTGTTGTTGTAAAGCAAATAGCCCCATGTTCCTAAAAACCCTGCAGCTAATAAGCCGATAATAAGGTTTTTGAAATCTTTTTTTGGAGGCTGGCTTTGTGGTGTTGCCGATGGATAGTTGGTTGTGCTCATAAATTTTTATTTTTTCTAAAAGTTTAAAATGAATCCCGAAAAGTTTTTAAGGAGTTTTCCGTTCCACACTCCCCTTGTCTAAAACCGTGCCAAAATTTATTTGGAAGGCATTATTGCCTTTATAAGTCGTTGTTTATTAACATAGAAGTGGAAAGACTAAAATTGACAGAACATCTTTACCTATACGGATTTGTGTAATATTGCAGCGCATTTATAACGCTATGTCTGTTGAAAAAATTATAACTAATTGGAAAAAGAAGGTCTTCAAACCGGTTTATTGGTTTGAGGGCGAGGAAGAATATTATATAGATAAGCTGGTTGATTATGCGGAACATCATATACTTTCTGAAGCCGAATCATCCTTCAACCTGAGCGTTTTTTACGGCAAAGATGCCGATTGGGCTTCGGTTGTGAATGCTTGCCGCCGCTATCCGATGTTTGCTGAAAGGCAAGTCGTATTATTGAAAGAGGCGCAGCAAATGCGCGATATTGATAAGCTCGAACCTTATATCGATAACCCGCTTTCATCAACTGTGTTTGTGGTTTCTTATAAAGAGAAAAAAGTGGACGGACGAAGCAAGCTCGCAAAATTGCTGAAAGAAAAAGGGGAGATGTTCACCACAAAAAAAATGTATGATAACCAGTTGCCGGAATGGACAAGCGAACTGGTTCAATCAAAAGGCTACACGATTTCTCAAAGAGCATTAATGTTGTTGGTCGATCATATCGGAAATGATTTGAGCAGGATTGATAATGAAATCGAAAAGATATTGGTCAATCTTGGAAATAGAAAAAGTATTAATGAAGATGATATTGAAGAGTTTGTCGGAGTGAGCAAGGAATATAATGCCTTCGAACTTCAGGATGCATTAGTGAAGAAAGATTTGTCAAAAGCAATCCGCATCATTCAATATTTTGAAGCAAACCCTAAAGTTGCCCCAATACAGTTGATATTGCCATCGCTGTATAATTTCTTCAGCAAAGCATATATGATTTTTGGTCAGCTTGGTAATGATGAGAAATCCATTGCGGCGAGCATCGGTGTGAATCCTTATTTCATGAAAGATTATATGACTGCTGCCCGCAATTATAATTATGAAGGTGTTGAAGCTGCGTTGTTATTGTTGCACGATTACAATTTAAAAAGCATCGGCGTGAATAGTGCAGCGCAGGAAGACGCTTCGTTGCTGAAAGAAATGGTAGTTAAAATGATGAACTGATTTTCAAGACTGCTTTAAAAATTCGATTGCATTTATTTTATCTTTTGCAAGCTGTTCTTTCAATGCATCAAGACCAGAAAATTTTTGTTCGCTGCGCAAATGTTTTTTTATAAATATTCTTAATGTATTCCCGTAAATATCTTTATTAAAATCAAAAATGTTCACTTCAATAGTTCGTTTCATTCCGTCAACAGTTGGTCTGGTGCCGATGTTCATCATGCCTTTTAGTGAATGGTCAATGGTGAATCGCGAATGAATCTCCCTGTTATTGAAATTCTCCATTGACCATTGACCATTGACCATTGACAGCTTCACTGCATACACTCCATTTCCAGGAATTATTTTTTCTTCATTTTCTATTTTCAAATTTGCTGTTGGATAGCCAATCGTTCTGCCTAATTTATTTCCTTCGACAACAACTCCTTCAAAAAAGAAATCGTATCCTAATAATTTATTAGCATTTTCAATATCAGCATTTGTTATTGACTCGCGGATTCTCGTAGAACTCACAGATATTTCATTCAGTACATGAACCGGGATTTCTTTCAGCTCATATTTGTAATTTTTACAGCAATCTTCCAGCAAATGATAATCACCTTTTCTTCCTTTGCCAAAGCGGTGGTCGTAGCCAATGATAATCGTGTGCGGATGAAATTTTTCAAACAAAAAATCACGGATATATTCTTCTGCCGTTAATTGTGAAAAGGCTTCTGTGAAAGGAATGATTACCAAATGATGAATTCCATTTGCATTCAATAATTCGATTTTTTCTTCGGGCGTATTAATCAACTTTATTTCATGCGATGCATTTGCAATGACCTTTCTTGGGTGAGGATGAAAAGTAATGATGACCGTTTCTCCATTTATTTTTGCAGCTTCGTCTTTTAGTTGATTAATGATTTGCTGATGACCTGTGTGAACGCCATCAAAAGTTCCGATTGTTATTACTGCATTTTTAAAAACGGGAAGCCTGTCTAAATCTCTGTGTACATTCATTTGTTTGTCTGAACCTGGATTTTTTGGATTAGAAGAATGACGCTGATTTGCAAATGTGTTGTTGAATTACATGAGTCGCAAAATTAAGCAAGAATATTGTTGAAATAAAAATTCGCCTAATTAGCAATAATTCGTGTAATTCGTGGTCTGAAATCGTAAATCTAAAATCATAAATCTTTTCATGTCTCTATATTCCCAACGCGGTGTTTCGGCTCAGAAAGAAGAAGTTCATAAAGCAACTGAAAAGTTGGATAAAGGATTATATCCATTTGCATTCTGCAAAATTTATCCTGATTATCTCAGCAATAATGAAAATTGGGTGAACCTGATGCATGCAGATGGCGCAGGGACCAAGAGCATTCTTGCTTATTTGTATTGGAAAGAAACCGGAGATATTTCTGTCTGGAAAGGAATTGCGCAGGATGCTATTGCAATGAATCTTGATGATTTGCTTTGTGTCGGGATTCATGATAATGTGTTGTTTTCTTCAACTATCGACAGAAATAAAAAATTGATTCCGGGTGAAGTGCTTGAAATAATCATCAATGGCACACAGGATTTTTTTGATGAAATGAAAAAATTCGGTGTCAACATTCAATATCTCGGCGGAGAAACGGCGGATGTTGGAGATGTGGTGAGGACTATTGCGGTGAATGGAACCATGGCTGTCCGCTGGCAAAAAGATAAATTGATTACCAACGGAAAAATAAAAGCAGGTGACGTGATTGTTGGAATGGCAAGCTCTGGTCAATCAACTTATGAGACAGAATATAACAGCGGCATTGCGAGCAACGGATTAACAAGCGCAAGGCACGATGTGCTTCATAAAACTTACGGAGCGAGATTTCATGAATCTTATGACACTTCGCTTGATGAGCATGTGGTTTATATCGGGCCGCATAAAATGACAGATGAAATAACAGTTGGCAGTTCACAGTTAACAGTTGGCAGTCTGCTCCTAAGCCCAACGCGGACTTATGCACCTGTGATGAAAGTTTTATTAGAAGATCATTTTGATAAAATTCACGGATTGATACATTGCAGCGGCGGCGGTCAAACCAAATGCATGAAATATTTGCATGACAATTTCAAAATAATAAAAGATAATTTATTTGAGCCTCCAATTATCTTTCAACTGATTCAGCAAGCTTCAAAATCTGATAATAGGGAAATGTATCAGGTTTTTAACATGGGCCACAGAATGGAAATTTTCACTGACGAAAAAGATGCGCAAGGCATCATCGATGTTTCAAAACAATTTGGGATTGATGCAAAAATTGTGGGAAGGGTGGAAGCAAGCGATAAAAAAGAATTGATATTAAAGGGTCGCGGTGAAGAAATAGTGTATTAAACCATACTTCTTATCGTCGTTTCCATTCAGAATCGACTTTTAATCCTAATGTATTTGGGTGATTTTTTTACGAGGTTATAAAGTATAACCTCTGACTTGCTCTTCCTGTAGCTTTTATAAATTAAATTGTTGTTGCAATATCATTTTCAATCAAAATTTTTAAAATGAAAAAGCTACAAAATTTGGGGAAACAACTAACCAAAGACGAGCAAAAAAAGATTACAGGGGGAGCGCGGGTTGTATGCGCATGTGCCGATGGCACTGCTTACATATGTGTGGGCGGTTTGGTCGCATGTGGGGTAGATGCCATTAAAACATGTCACGGTAATGCGACATGTTTTGCTCAAACTTAATTTATTTTGCTTTGTAAAGTTTGCTTATAAGTCTATTGCTATTATTAATTGTAATAGTGATAGACTTTTATATTACATAAGAACAATATTTTCTTTTTAAAACAAACTCAAATGTTCTGTTATGTTTAAGTATACTCTTAGCGATTTAAGATATTGGCTTTTTATTTCTATATGGGGATACATTTTTTTAGGGTGTTCAACTTTTAAAACTAATCAATCGTATATTTTAAAAAGATTTAAAAAAATGGAGAAGTATAAAAATAAGTTATCAATAAATGGCAGTTTAAACCTGCAAACACTTTACGCTGGAAATGATACTGTTACTGCAAAAAAACCTCGCAGTGAAATTAAAAACCTCATGAATCAAATGGAGTATTATGTGGCTCTTGTTCCAGATTCAACAATTAAAAAAAATACAGAAGTTGATTCAATTTATTCTAATAACTATAAAGTAAAATACATTAAAAAACATAAACTAGTTTCTGCACGGATGAAGTTTGCCGATTCGAAATAATGAAATGAAATTGATTTTTGAAATTAAGGCTTTATAAAGTTTATTGCTTTAATTGAAATATATGATTTTTAACTGGGTTTTTCAGGCTATCCATATATTTCAAAGCTTCATCGGTTTTTAGTATTAGACTGTCTCCATTTTTAAGATGCAACACCAATATTTTCTTTTCTTTATACACATTTACCATTTTGATTTCTTTATCCGGAATTTTAGTTGCTTCTAAAGGAGAGATAGTATCATTATTTATTTTATTTTCCTCGTGTAAACTCTTTGTAAAATAATTTTTATTTGAATCTGGTTTAAAGATAGAAAACTTCAGTTTGATATATAGAGCATACGAGAATGTTTTAATTTTTTGGGTATTAGGGTTCCCATTGCGCTCTATTAAAAATAATGAGTTTACAACTGCATTGTGGGCTTGCTGCTTGATTAGATGTGAAAAATTATTTTTGCTTAATGCCATTGAATTGGGAAACAAGTTGCTTATTAAGTATAAGCCAAATAAAAAGCTTGAAATTGTATTTTTCACAATAGGCTTTGTTACAATTTACTTGTAAACAATTAAAGAGTTAAATATAAATTTATGAAACATTTAAAAGAAAAGTTTAAAAAAAATGTAATAAAATTAAAAGGGAGACAGTTGTGTATTAATAAACTTTATTTCTTAGCCTTTTCTTTTTTCCTGCCTGTTAATTTTTCCTTTACATAGGCAAAAGCTTTCTTTTCTTCCGCAGTTTCCGGCTTTGCAACCCTCAAATATTTCTGATAATATTTTTTTGCCATTGATTTATTGTGCGTTGACATTTCAGAAATATAACCGCAGTAATATAAAATCATCGGGCTTTTGAAAAGATAATAAGCTGTGTCGTAATCTGCTAATGCTTTCTTAAGCTGTTTCAATGCCTGATAATTTTCTGATAAGCCATAATAATATATTTCGGCTTTTTTTGAAATAGCTAATGAAAGACAGGTTCGCAAAAGCTCATTGCTGTTTATATAATCTTTCAATTTGGCTTTTGACATCGCTTCATAATAATACACTTGTTCGTCTGCGATTTCAGACGAATCCATATAATCGCAAACATGGATGCATTCTTTGTAAAGTTTTAAATTGTAACAACAATGAATGACCCTGGTTAATGAACCAATGCTTATGTCGCCTTGCTGCATCAATCTTTCTCCCGGTGCAATTGCGTTTTCATAATGTTTCGAGTCATACGCTGAAGCGATGAGCAACTTTAAAAAAGAAATGTTCATAGAATCTTTTGCAAGAAAAGGTTTTGCGATGCTGTCAATTCTACCAAAGCCTTTTTCGTCGATTAAAGCCCAACCTAATCCCAAAGCATTTTTTGCATCGCCCGGCGAAAGCTGATAAGCGAGGTTGAAATAAAATAATGCAGAATCTTTCTTGCCCATTTTCTGAAATACTTCCGCGAGTTGCCGGGAATAAGAAGCTTTCGCAGGCCGAAGCCGAACAAGGCGGTTTGCGAAGAAGAGTGTCTCATCACCTTTTTTGCCTTTATAAATGGATGCAAGATATTGGATGGCTGTAATGTTATTTGAATCAAGTAAAAATATTTTCTGAAAATATTTTTCTGCATCGTCATACTTGTCGTTCATGTAATATGCATAACCGAGATATTGCAACAACTGGATATTGCCTGAATCGCTTTGATAGAATGCTGCCAAATAATCGGCAGCATCATCATATTGCTGTTGCTGAAAAAAATCCATCACTTTATTTTTATCTAAAGAGAAGGATTGAGAAAAAAGCTTATTGGTAAATAGAAATAATAAAAATATCAGGACGGTCTTTTTCATATAAGGTTTTGCCTGCAATTTACTAATGCTGGCTTATTTGCTGTCAAGTTTAAAAACTATAGGTTGTTTTTTATATGCTTTCACTTGTTTACCGTTTTGCGTCGCCGGCACCCATTTGCCACTTCCTTTAATCGCATCAATAGCTGCTTTGTCAAGACTGGGCGAAGCTTTTTTTGAAGCAGTGATTTCGCTTAATGTTCCGTCTAATCCCACAATAAATTGAACGACTACTGTTCCCTGAATATTCTTGTTCACAGCTTCCTCAGGGTATTTCAGGTTTTTAGTAAGGTAATCAATCCATGCAGCCTGGTCTCCCGGATATTTTGCTTCCACTTCAACTTTGGTGAAGACTTTATCAAAATCTTCAGAGCCTGTTGAATTTTTTTTGAAATCTTTCAAATTTACCATTGCGCTATCACCCGACTTAAAATGAACAACTGCTATTTTTTTTTCTTTCAGCACGTTCATGCTACTAATGTCGTTGGGGTTTATTTTATTTGCTTCTTCTGGAGAAAGCGTGTCTGTTTTTGCTTGCGCCGATTGAACTTTTTCTGCGCCGTAGTATGCAATGGCTTGTAAAATATGTTTTGCAATTTTTTCCTGGTTCAAGGGATTCGTAATAAAATCTACATCTTTTTTATTGTTGATATAACCGCATTCAATCATAACTGCGGGAACGCTATTTTTATCAAGCACTGCAATTCCTTTGTCTCTTTCTTTCAATTGGTCATCTGTTGTGTACACATTCTTTAATTCTTCGGTGATCGCTGACGCGAGAACTTTGCTTTTATAATAATTATTATTGATTGTTTTAGGGACAAAAACACCAAACCCGCTTTTATCTGTGGCTGTTGTGATATCGGCATCAACATGTATAGAAATAAAAGCGTCTGCATTATTCGCTGATGTAATATTTACCCTATTCTGTAAGTCTTCACTGAGGGAACTTGCGTTGCCAACTACTTCGTCCTTTTCTCGTGTCATTATTACATTGATGTTATATTCCTTTCCAAGCTGCTCAATTTTTTTTGCAATAGATAAATTAATGTCCTTTTCCTGAATACCATCGCTGCTTATTGTGCCATTATAAATGCCACCATGTCCCGCATCAACAACCACAGTTATTTTTTTAGGTGAAATGAATTTTGAAAAATTTCTTACCGGTTTTAACTTAACGGCAAATGCGCAGACAAGCACAAACAATAACGGGAGTGCCATTAAGCGGCTGATATAGCCGTAGCGGCTTTTTTTGAAATGGGTGAGCATGGCAATTCTTCTTTTTAGTTGATGATTGAAAAATGAGTGAGTGATTTGAAAATGATTTTTTGCGGCAACTGAGCGCACTAACAATTCCGCATATTCATGACTGTTAGTCTCATTGGCGGCATATTGGTCTGCAAGAAATTCATGCACTGTTTTTATTTCTTTTTTGACAAAATGGAAAAATGGGTTGAACCAGCAAAATATGCTCATGAGTTCAATGAATAAAATGTCTGCTGTGTGATTTTGTTTAACGTGGTATAGTTCGTGCCTGAATATTTGTTTCCCTTTTTGTGAACCTGCATCAATCTGTGAGTTCCAGAAAATACTCTTAAGAAATGAGAAAGGTGTTTCGGGCTCTTCAGTCTGGTATAGGCGAACCTCTTCAATTTTTGTATGTGGATTTTCGGAAGCAATTTTTTTTATTCGCCATAAGTTCTTTGCAAATGCAACCAAAAGAATTAACACAACCAATACAAAAACTGCCCATGCTATGTTTTGCCATGAAACAAAATTGTATAACGAGCGATTATCCGGCGTAATCACAACAGCTTCCTGCCAGTCAGCCGCATTTACAACATTCAGCAGTTTTATAACAACAGATTGATTTTGCCATTGAAATCCCGGTATCGGAAAATTCATTAACGGCAGGCATATTGATATAACAGCAATGCTCAACAAATAAAACCTGTTATATTGATGAAATATTTTGTTGCGAAGAAAAAACCAGTAATAACTAAAGAGCAATCCCGAAATCAAAATTGTTTTTGATATATAAAGAATCAGGCTCATGGCTGTTGCTTTTTGGATGATTCAATTTGTTTAAGCAGTTCTTCCAGTTCCTGCTGGTTTAGCTTGTTATCGCTCACAAACTGTGAAACCAGTTTTGCAGCAGAGCCTTCAAAATAGCTTTTGACCAATTGGTTGATGCTTTTTTTTGCGTAATCAGATTTTGCAATCTTTGGTTTATAAAAATTATTCCTTCCCTGTGTTTGATAATCGACATATCCTTTTTCAATCAGGATTTTGAGAATCGTTGCGATAGTATTGGAATGAGGCTTAGGCTCTGGCGTTGCATCAATAATGTCTTTTAAAAAGCCTTTGCCAAGCTTCCAAAGAACCATCATTACCTGTTCTTCGGCTTTAGTCAATTGTTTAGTCATAACTAATTCTTTAGTTGTTAGGGCAAATCTATAACTAAAAAATTAGTTTAAAAAAATATTTTTATTTTTTTCAGAAATGTGGAGAAATCAGATCAGGCATTTTTTGATGCTGGAAAAACCTGCTAAAATATAATGCTGTAAAGGTTTTGAGTATTTTCAAAGCGATTTACGAAAACGTTTGCGCACATGAAAGTGAATGACAATTAGCTAACAGTTTGCGGAGTTTTTTCCACAAACGCTATGAACTTTGAAAATTGAAAGTTACTTTTGTAAATAGTTCTGGACGGATTTAGCATTAATAACATCTTTTTTGCACTTTCCCTGAACACCCGCACCTTGTTTATTGTTGTTATACGTACCCGACAAACACTTTTGTCACTTTTTTATTTAATTCAATATGAGGCAACTTAAAATTGCTACACAGATCACGAACCGCGATTCCCAGGCGGTTGAGAAGTATTTGCAGGAAATCTCCAAAATCCCGATGATTACTCCTGAAGAGGAGACGGTTTTGGCTCAGCGCATCAAAATGAGCGACCAGCGGGCATTGGATAAACTGGTGCAGGCCAACCTGCGCTTTGTGGTTTCTGTTGCAAAGCAATATCAGCATCAGGGGCTTTCGCTCAGCGATCTTATTAACGAGGGCAACCTCGGCCTTATTAAAGCGGCACAACGCT
>DATGIX010000172.1:0-20280 GCA_035295505.1 Puia sp.
AAAAATTTATATTTCCAGGCAGATGGGAAATTATCTTTTGAAAAACCGGCAACCACATCTACGGATACATATGACAGTTATATTTCAGACCCGGCGCATCCTGTCCCTTATCGCACAAGACCAATTGAAGAAACATATGGGCCAGGCTCAAGATGGTACACATGGCTCACAGAAGACCAGCGCTTCGTTAATAATCGACCTGATGTGTTGAGTTGGCAAACAGAAACATTGACAGATGATGTGACTGTTACCGGAAATATTTTTGCCAAATTATTTGCAGCAACAACCGGCAGTGACGCTGATTGGGTGGTGAAACTAATTGATGTGTATCCCGAACAATATCCGAAAGAGCCGAAAATGGCTGGTTATGAATTTATGGTGGCGAATGATGTTTTCAGAGGAAGATTCAGAAAAAGTTTTGAAACTCCTGAAGCAATGACTCCAAATAAAGTGGAAGAATACACAGTTGATTTGCATAGCTTGAATCATGTGTTTAAAAAAGGGCATAAAATAATGGTGCAGGTACAAAGCACATGGTTCCCGATTATTGACCGCAACCCGCAAAAATTTGTGCCGAATATTTTTGACGCGAAGGAAGAAGATTTTCAAATGGCAACACATAAAATTTATCGGAGCGCTGAAGCAGCTTCGCATATTGAGTTGTCAGTGATGGAGAATTAAGAAAAGTCGGCAGTTGGCAGTCATCAGTTTTCAGGCTTCACTTCAGGCTTTTTATTAATAGGATTTTTTCAAAAATTTAGAATTTTTGAAAAAATATTGCACTTATTTTAGCGCTACTGTAAAACTAAGCGTATCAATATTTAGCGATTTCTTTCTTTGATAAAATTGGACATAATCAAAAGGACCTTGTACATTTTCTTTTTTTTCTACTTTATCTAGCGCCTGAATTGATTTATCTATAATCCAATATTGGATATTTCCCATTTGCCGCTTATGGCTTATAACGATAATGAATTTGTCATTATATCCTACATTCGAAACCGAATCAACGAGAGCATATTCATCCCGTTTCGTGGCAAATGTCAGAATATTGTTTGAATCATACACGCCTTTGTTAATTGAGTAAGGCATATTTACCCACACTGGCTTCTTGACCCGATTCACAATATTTCTACAACTAAAAATCAAAGCCATTGAAAATATTGCAAATGCGAACATTCTTGACATAATATTTAATTTTAGATTTAGTTCTATTTTCAACAACCTTGTTTACTAGAGGAAGGAAGTATCTTGGCCTGTAATATCTTCTTTTGAAAGATTTATACAAGAATTTTTTCTGCTTATTTCTGCATCTGCGCATTTAATATCTGCAAATTACTCCCACTCAATTTTGCATTTGATTTTTTGTCTGCATCTATCGAGAGCTTTTCTATTTGCGAGTTGTTATCTTCAAATTGCGAATCTCTTAATCTGAGATTTGCCTCTTTGATTTTCAAAAGCTCCTTAAATTGAATGGAGCAGGAACTATCTGCCTGAATGAAAATGCCGTTGATATATTTATAAGATGAATCTTTGTAATCATTATAAGTCAAATGAAGGTTAGCTGAATTCACAAGTGCGAAATGATATGATTTGGCTTTGTTGCTGTCATCAGCCGGTTTCAATTCTGTCTCACAATAATTGACAGTGATTTTTTCAGATGAAGGAAGATATAAATTCACTTGCTGCGAACTGCGATTGATATCCGTCGTTCCATCTTTATGCGTAATAATTGAATCGCCATGAATAATCAGCGAATCTCCAACAATGGAAAACTTCACAGATTCGCGTTCGCTTTTTTCAATTTCTAATCTTAATGTGTCGGAAGGAATGATCTTGAAATTTTCCAACCCATTTGCAAAAATGTAATGAACGGTCTTTAAATCATTCTTCATATATTCTTCATCACGCACAGTTTTCATCGTAGAGAAATTACCACTCTTATATTTTGCATATAAAGCGACATGAATAGATGCAATGATAAGCACTGCTGTGAGAAAAATTCCTAATAATATTTTATTGCTTGTTCTCATATTATAGAGATTGTGTATTAAGAGAAATGTTGTTTTTTATATTTGTCGAAACGTGGTTTTAATTCGTCGAGATCCATATCCAGCAAATACATATTGCGGAAAATATTTGGGAGGTCTTTTTCTGCAAATTCATTTTTGCGGTATTGCAGCGCATTTTTATAGGCAGACGATGCCACGAAATAACCGATGCCGCGCTGGTTGTAAATAATGTCCTGCTGCTGCAAAAAATCGAAAGTGCGCATCACCGTGTTCGGGTTCACTTCCAATTGAACAGCAAACTCACGCACGGAAGGAATGCGTGCATCCGGCTTCCATTCTTTGAGCAAAATTTTCTCGCAGACATAATCCGCGATTTGTAGATATATAGCTTGTGATTCTCGGAATTGCATAACAATAGTTTTAAGCCTTTAAATTTCTTTTTCTTTCAGGCGATAAAAAGTAACTATCCAGAAAAGCGGCGCAAATGCATATTTGACAAGCGCTATCAATACATCATTAATCCAATTAGGTAGCGACACAATTTTATCTGCATCATCATCGCTGACGACTGTGCTGCCGGTTGATAATTCTGTGACATGATAAATACGATAGCTGGAAATGCCTTTGTAATAATTGCCATGTGGCATGATTGGCTGAATGATTTTCCCAACAATGAAAGTGAAAGCCAGAGAAACCAGCAATAATGCGATAACTGTTTTTATGAAACTGAATTTTGGAAAATAAACGGAGCCGAGAATAAAAGCTGATTGAATAGCAAAATATGCCAGCACAAAATAGAAAAACACATTAGGCACACCCGGTCCTTTATCAGGCAACACAAAAACATTCATCACTTTTCCTGCATCGAAAGTACTGGTGCCGATATGTGTTTTTTGCCAATGACTAAATGCAATCGCATTTGACAATTTCACCATCGAAATGTCAACGATATAAAATATCAGTGTGTAAGTGATGAAAAAAATCACAACGCCATATAATAATGCGCAAAGCAATTTTTCAAGACTGGATGCCGGCACAGAAAGAAAATTAATTCCTTTTGATTTGGAAGCAAGCTCAGCAAACAGCATGCTGCCAAATAAACAACCAACTACAGAAAGACCGAAATAATAAGTGCCTAATTGCACGCTTTCATCCAATGGTCGATATGGTTCCATGAACAAGGAGAAAATAAACCACACTAATAAAAGCCCTGCCATCGCGATGAGCGAAAGTGTATATTTTTTTTTGTTCTCCGACCAGTGCTTGCTCACAAGCATCAACCATCTGTTGAATTCGAATGATTGGTTCATATTGTTGATTTAGGCTTTAAAAACTGATTGAATGTTTTCGCGGTTGGTAACAATCGCTTTGTATAATAACTCAAGGTCGAGTTTGCTTTCTTCGCCTTCTGTGTTGGCAGAAATGATAGCACTTCCGCGCAATGAAGATTCGCTGTACAACGCCTGTTTCACTTCATCGCTGTCGAATGAAATGCGGAAAGAAAGTTTGCGGCTGATGGCATCAACTGTCTGGTCGAAAAGAATTTTCCCTTCATCAATGATGGTGATGCGGTCGATGAGGTTTTCCAAATCCTTCACCTGATGCGTGCTGATAACAATGCATTTATTTTCATCGAGTGCACCAGCCATCACTTTCCTGAACTGGCTTTTGCTCATAATGTCAAGACCATTTGTCGGCTCATCCATTAATAACAAAGAAGCATTGCTTGCCAGTCCGAAACTAATCAGCACTTTTTTCTTTTGCCCATAGCTCATGTTCTGCAAAGTGCTGTCATGAGGGATTTCAAAATCAGCAATGTATTTTTCAAATTGGCTTTTGTTGAACTTCGGATAGAATGGTGCGAGATGTTTGATGAGATGTTGCAACGGAACATCAGGCAGATAAAATTCTTCCGGCACCATAAACACTTCCTGCAGGAAAGATGGTTTTCTTTCGCCGGGTGTGAAGCCCATGATTTTTATATTGCCTTTGTCGGGAAATAAAAGACCTGCCATATTCCGTAACAAGGTGGATTTGCCTGTTCCGTTTTTGCCGAGCAAACCATAAATGTGACCGGGTTTTAGTTCGAGGCTGAGCCCTGTGAAGACCGACTTTTTCTTGTAAGCGAAGTGAAGGTTTTGAATCACTATCATATACAGTGTTTTAGTGTACTATTTAAATAGTACACATCAAAATTAGGAAATGTTTTGGGATTGCAAAATTTATTTTTAATTTTTCCACTGAGGCACTAAAACACAAAAAAATTATAGTGTATAACAGCTTTTCCAAAGCTGCAAATGAATGATAAATTCTAAGCAGTATGATAAAGCTTTGGAAAAGCTTGACTTCATTATTGATTTCAATCTTTCTTTAATTGCAAAATCAGATGGCTTCGTTCCTCGCCATGATTTGCAACTTGCTAATTAATTTTGAAAATACATCCTCAGCCTGGCGCTCAATAGTAGCACTACCGATGAACGGATTGCGATCCGCCGCGGCGGACAAGCTGCAACGATGCCTAATAGAATTACCGATGCTGGTATCAAAATAATTAAGAATTAATAATTGATAATTAATAATCGCTTGCGCAACTCATATCCGAATCTCGTATCAAATAGCCTGAATTATCCTTAACTTATCATCTGTTTCCCTTTTCGTATTTTTGCTGCCTTATTTTTAACAGACCTGTCAGGTTTTGAAAACCTGACAGGTCTTTAAAGAAATGCTTGTCACGAAAAAAATTATATGCAAAAAAAACAGTTGAGAAGAGAACAGGCGCTGGAATATCATTCCAAAGGAAGACCCGGAAAGATTGAAGTGATTCCTACCAAAGAAGCGAAAACGCAACGTGACCTTTCGCTGGCTTATTCGCCGGGCGTTGCTGAGCCTTGCAAAGAAATCCGCGATAATGTTGAGAACGTTTATAAATACACGGCAAAAGGCAATCTGGTGGCGGTTATCAGCAATGGAACAGCGGTACTTGGTTTGGGCGATATCGGTCCTGAAGCAGGCAAGCCGGTGATGGAAGGAAAGGGCGTTCTGTTCAAAATTTTTGCAGACATTGATGTGTTCGATATTGAAATCAATGAAAAGGACCCGGAGAAATTTGTGCAGATAGTGAAAGCACTGGAGCCGACTTTTGGCGGCATTAATCTCGAAGATATTAAAGCGCCTGAATGTTTTTATATCGAAACAAAACTGAAAGAGCTGCTGAAAATTCCGGTGATGCATGATGACCAGCATGGAACTGCCATCATCAGCAGTGCGGCATTGATTAATGCGCTGGAATTGCAAAAGAAAAAAATTGACAAAGTAAAGTTTGTGGTGAATGGCGCAGGAGCCGCTGCCATGGCTTGTTCCAGATTATATGTGGCGCTTGGTGCAAAGTATGAAAATTTTATACTGTTCGACAGAAAAGGAATTTTGCATGCGAACAGAGAAGACCTTGATGAAGAAAAGAAAAAATTTTCCACGACAAAACAAGCCAATTTCACGTTGCTTGATGCAATGAAAGATGCGGATGTGTTCATCGGACTTAGTGTAGGCAACACCGTTACTGAAGAGATGGTGAAAGCGATGGCGAAAAATCCGATTGTTTTTGCGATGGCAAATCCCGACCCGGAAATCAGTTATGAAGCTGCGACGGCTGCACGCAAGGATGTGATTATGGCAACAGGTAGAAGTGATTATCCAAATCAGGTGAACAATGTGCTTGGCTTTCCATTCATCTTTCGCGGCGCATTGGATGTTCGCGCCACACAAATCAATGAAGCGATGAAACTCGCTGCGGTAAAAGCTTTGGCGGAATTGGCAAAAAGCACCGTTCCCGATATTGTGAACATGGCGTATAATGAAAAAACAATTTCTTTCGGCCCGGAATATATTATCCCAAAACCACTTGACCCAAGATTGCTTTCAACGGTTGCGCCTGCGGTTGCTAAAGCGGCGATTGAGAGTGGCGTGGCACAAACAACGATTACGAACTGGGACAACTATGCCATTCAACTAAACAAAAGATTAGGTCTCGATAATCAATTGATTCGCGTGCTTGGCAACAGAGCACGCCGCGACCCGAAAAGAATTGTGTTTGCAGAAGCGGATAATCTGAAAATTTTAAAGACAGCTCAAATCGTATATGATGAAGGTGTTGCTTATCCGATATTATTAGGAAATGAACAGAAGATTCGGTCGATTGCGGCAGATAATCATATCGACATTGATGACATTCCAATCGTCGACCCACGCGGTGATGAACAGGAAGAAAAAAGAAAGCTGTTTGCCGAGACATTTTTTAAGAAAAGACAGCGCCGTGGATTTAATAAATATGAGTCAACGAAAATTATGCGAGACCGAAATCATTTCGGTTGCATGATGGTAGAAACCGGCGAAGCAGATGCAATGATTAGCGGTCTCACCAGAAATTATCCCGATGCCATTCGTCCTGCGATTCAAATCATCGGAACAGAAGAAGGCGTCAAAAAAATTGCAGGAATGTATTTGTTATTGACGAAACGCGGACCATTATTCTTGGCAGATACAACGGTTAATTTCAATCCAACAGCAGAAGAGCTTGCAGAAATTGTATTGATGACAGCGAAAGAAGTGCGCAATTTTAATTTGCTTCCGCGCATAGCGATGCTGAGCTATTCCAATTTCGGAACAAGCGATTCTCCCGAAGCAAGATTGGTTGCCGAAGCAACAAAAATCGTGAAGCAAAAAAACCCGACATTGATTGTGGATGGCGAAATGCAGGCGAGTGTTGCTTTCAATAATGATATACTCAAAGAAAATTATCCATTCAGCTCATTGGTTGATCAGGAAGTGAACACATTGATATTTCCCAACCTTGCTGCAGGCAACGTTGCGTATAATTTGTTGAAAGAAGTCGGCGGCGCAGATGCAATTGGTCCAATCTTACTTGGATTAAAAAAACCGGTGCATGTGTTGCAGCTCGGAAGTTCTGTGCGCAGCATATATAATATGTGTTTGGTTGCAGTGATTGATGCGCAGATAAAATGTAAAAGTTCTGCTGATGAATCATTGAAAAAAACAACCTGGTGGAAACGATTAAAAAAACCTGCGAAGACTGAAGTGAACGGAAATCAATAAATTTATTCAAATAAAAAAACTAATAACATGAACGCCAACATCGGGATTTCTCCGGAAAACACAAAAGCAGTTGCGGAAATATTATTTGTAGTGCTTGCTGATGAATATGTTTTGTACACGAAAACACGCAATGCGCACTGGAATGTGGAAGGCATTGACTTTTACGCAAAGCACACTTTTTTTGAAATGCAGTTTGGTGAACTGGATGAATTGATTGACGAAGTTGCTGAAAGAATCCGTTCACTCGGGCATTATACTCCGGCAACATTAAAATCATTTTTGTCGCTCACAAGATTAACCGAGCAATTGACGAATAATAATTCCAGCGCAGGTTTCATCAAAGAATTACTGAGCGACCATGAAAGCATCATCATCAAATTGCGGGAAAATATTAATCGCATTGCGAACGATCTGCAGGATGTTGGAACCAGCGATTTCCTGACCGGGCTGTTGGAAAAGCACGAAAAAATGGCGTGGTTCCTGCGCAGCCATCTGAAATAAGCCGCTTATCCTTCATAACTTTTATGATGCTGATGTTTTGTGCATCGGCAAAGAAGAAAATTGTATTTTCAAGGCTGATTCGGAAGTAAAATCAGTTTTAAATTATCTACCAAACGCGCAATGACATTTTTTACTGAATTCGGTCGCTACCTGCTGATGTTGAAAGACATGTTTTCCAAACCTGAAAATGCAAAAATGTATTGGAAGGAATTCATGCATCAATGTTCAGAAATCGGCATCGGCTCGCTCGGCATCGTTGTCATCATTTCCATTTTCATGGGTGCAGTTTCCACATTGCAAACGGCTTATCAGTTGGTGAGCCCATTCATTCCCGTTTCAACCATTGCGCAAATCGTTCGCGACACCGTTATCCTGGAATTCGCTCCCACATTGGTTTGTATCGTTCTTGCCGGAGTCATCGGCAGCAAAATTGCCAGTGAGCTTGGCAACATGCGCGTGAGCGAACAGATTGATGCGCTTGAAATCATGGGCATCAACACAAAAACATATTTAGTATTACCAAAAATAGTTGCGTCGCTTATCGTCATTCCAATGCTTGTTGTCATTTCAGCAGTGCTTGGTATTTGGGGTGGAAGATTTGCCGGAACGATGACGGGAATTATTTCCGGCGCCACATTCGATAAGGGATTGTTACAATATTTTCAGCCATACAATGTTTTTTTTGCATTGATGAAAGCATACACATTCGCATTCATCATTTCAAGCATACCTGCTTATTATGGTTATTATGTGAAAGGAGGTTCGCTCGAAATCGGAAGGTCAAGTACAAAATCTGTGGTAGTCAGTTGCGTGATGATTTTGTTTGCGGATTATGTGCTTGCAGCAATATTGTTATAGAAATTTTCTCGCAACGACGCTACATCGCTACGAGAGATTCAAAATATTTTTTATGATACCAGCATCAGTTTTCATGGCATCATCGTCCGCCGCGGCGGATCCTTTCATCGGTAGTGCAGAAAGGAACTTTAGTCTAAGTACTCGTAACGTCATAAGAAATGGTTTTTTCGTTGCGCCTTTGCGTCTTTGCGAGAAACTCAGATAGGTGAATCAGTCAAATCAGGTCAAAATCGTGGTGAATGATTGAAATTAAAAATATAAAAAAAGGGTTTGGAGATAAGACCGTCATCAATGATGTGAGCTTTACATTGCAATCAGGTAAATGCAATCTCATCATTGGTGCAAGCGGCAGTGGCAAAACCGTGATGATGAAATGCCTTGTCGGTTTATTTGAGCCCGATAGCGGAGATATTTTATATAGCGGGCAAAGTTTCACTCACATGAACAAGGAAGAGCGGAAGATGCTTCGCCAGCAAATTGGTATGCTCTTTCAAGGCTCTGCACTGTTCGATAGCATGACGGTTGAGCAAAATATTTTATTCCCGTTGAATATGTTCACCCAAAATACCTATGAAGAAAAAATGAAAAGAGTGAATGAGGTGTTAGACCGTGTGAACCTTAAAGACGTGAACAAAAAATTCCCTGCTGAGCTTAGTGGCGGCATGAAAAAAAGAGTAGGTATCGCACGAGCTATTGTTCTCAATCCAAAATATTTGTTTTGTGATGAGCCAAATTCCGGTCTCGATCCGCAAACTTCCTTATTAATAGATAAGCTCATTAAAGAAATCACTGACGAATACCAAATCACCACTGTCGTGAACACACACGACATGAACAGCGTGATGGAAATCGGCGACCATATCATCTACATGTATCATGGCATTAAAGAATGGGAAGGCAACAATAAAGAAATCATCTTCAGCAAAAATAAATTGCTCAACCAATTCATCTTCGCTTCAGAATTTCTACAAGACGCAAAAGACATGCGCATGCTCGAAGCCAAAGGTAAAATTGATAATGACAGGAATATGGATGAGTTGTTGAAGTAGATTTGTTGATAATCCTCAATGAAACTTCTCCCCTTTCTTCATCATCTCTAAAATTATTTTCATTCGCTTTTCTCTTGTCTCCGGTTTTTTGGCAGTTTGCAATCGCCATCCGATGGCATATTTATTTGCTTTATTGAGCGATTCAAAAAATGCTTTTGCCTTTTTATTTTTAGAAAGTGCTTTCAAAAAATCATCTGGCGCTTTCATGTCACTGGGAGCATCATAAGCTTTTTCCCATCTGCCATCTGCTTTTGCTTTTTCGATTTCTGCTAATCCAGAAGCTTTCATTTTGCCGAGCTTGGTTAATCTTTCAGTATGTGCAATATTCCTTTTGGACCAAATGCTTTTCGTTGTTCGTGGACAGAATTTCCTAATCCAGGATTGTTCATCATATTTTTTCACCTGCCCGTCAATCCAGCCATAGCAAAGCATTTCATCAAGGGCTTCATCATACGTGATTGATTTTTGTTCCGAACCTTTTTTGAAAAGCCTCAGCCAAATGCCTTTCGAAACAGCATGGTTTTTTGCCAGCCATTTCTCCATTTCTTTCGGTGTTTTGAAAGAAATAATTTCAAGTTCGGTTTTATCAGGAGTTTTCATGTTTTATTATTTATCGATTAATAAATATACAATGAATCCAAATTTTTTTGCAGTTGCATCCACAGACTGAAGCTCAATAGAATTCTTTCGGCACAAGAGTGCGATCCACCGCGGCGGACAAGCTGCAACGATCTCTAATAGCAATTCTTAGCCGGAAACATAATATTCAAAAGATTCACATCGACAGTTTGCCTTATTTTTGGCAACATGAAAAAACTCCTGATTGTATTCTTGCTGATTATCATTTCAAAATTTTCTTTTTCGCAAACAAATGTCGACAGCATCCTCGAAGCGGGAAGCAACTTTTATAAGATGAAGAATTATGCAAATGCTGCAAAGCTTTTTGAACAGGCTGCATTGTATTCCGACAGTAAAATTTCAAAAAGAGATTATTATTATTATGCTGCAACTTCATATGCATCTGCAAAAGACAGTACCAATAGTTTTAAATTGCTTGAATTAGCTGTTCAGTTTAGCTACAATGATGCGCTTGCTCTCAAAGATGACGATGCATTCAAGTTCATGCATGACAGCAAACGCTGGAAAAGCCTGATGAATTCCATCAAACCTTCTTACACCGGTGACCCATTGAAAGCAAAGGTGATTGACACGGATGTGAAAAATTTCTGGAGCGCTTACGACATGGTTAAAAACGACACATCACAGGCAAAAGAAATTTATGAGAATTATTATTTCAACAAAGGCACCATCGCTTTGGAGTTTTATTATATCAACAAAATTGGTTCGCTGGAAAATTTTTTGCTGATGCACAAGCTTCATGAAAAATATTATGCAAGCATCAGAAAGAATACTTTAAGAGCGGCTCAACAAAGAAATGAGTATGTGAAAAGTTTTGTGAAGCTGAAAAACATTTATCCTGCAGCAAAATTCCCGCCCATCTATTTTGTAATCGGAAAATTGCGTTCCGCAGGAACTGTTTCAAGCGATGGGCTCATTCTTGGGATTGATCAGGCATGTATGTCGCCTGATGCTGACACAACAGAACTCAGCACATGGGAAAAACATAATATCAGCACATTTAAAAACCTGCCTCATACGGTAGCACATGAGCTTGTGCATTACCAGCAAAACGGAATGGCATCTGACACTACATTGCTGAAAGAAGCGATTCTTGAAGGCATGGCGGATTTTATTGGTGAATTGATTTCAGGAAAATCTGCGAACGAGCGCTTGCTGATTTTTGCAAAGGGCAAGGAGAAAAAAATATGGGATGATTTTAAAAAGGACATGTACTTCGATAGAAAATATAACTGGATTGCGAATAGCGATCAGGAAACTCCGGACAAGCCGGCGGATTTAGGTTACTGGGCCGGCTATCAAATCTGCAAAGCATATTATGAAGAAGCAAAAGATAAGAAGCAAGCGGTTTATGATATGCTCCACATTCAGGATTATAAAAAGTTTTTAGAGATGAGCAAGTTGGATGAAAAGATAAAATAATGGCAACCCATGCATTCTTCAACATGAAAAGGACAATTTCATTTATTCTTGTTTTCCTGATCAGCATCGTTCTTTCTGCACATGAGTTCTGGCTGCAGCCTGATAAGTTTATATATGAGCCGGGTGATGAAATCAATGTCAGGTTTATGGTAGGAGAAAATTTTGAAGGAGAGAACTGGAGCGGTGATTCTTCAAAAGTGCAGTCGCTTTCATTTTATCAACACAATATTGAAGATGATTTGTCGAAAAATATTTCCGGCAAAGGCGATTCGCTTCAGTTCAATTGTTATGAGGAAGGCAATGTGATGATTGCTTTTAGCTCAAAAAATTCATTCCTGCAATTAGATGCCGCCAAATTCAATGAGTATTTAAAAGAAGATGGGTTGCAAAACGCCATTGATTATCGTCAGCAACATAGTGAAACAGATTCCGGCAGCAGGGAATATTATCAGCGCAGCGTGAAAACATTAATTCAAATCGGCAAGCAGACGGACAATATCTTTTCAAAGCAAACAGACCTTCCGATTGACATTATCCCAATTTCAAATCCCTATTTAATAAAAAAAAATGCGAAATTTTCTGCTACAATTTTCTTTAAAAAACAATTGCTTTCAAATGCATTGATAAAAATCTGGCACAGTGAAAACAACAAAACAAAAGAGCAGGAGTTAATCACTAATGAAAAAGGGGAAATCAGTTTTGATGTTTCACCAAACGGTAGGTGGATGATCAGCACGGTGAAAATGGAACATATTGACAATGATGAAAAAAGCGAATTGGCAAAGCTATTGGGGAAGCCTGACATGGGGGTATTATTAGTGAAATAGAAGCTGGCGTTTGTCTTGTTAGTATTTCTTATTTTTAGTGATGAAAATTTTTATTTGCAAATTATCATTCTTCATTTTAGGTTTTTGCATCTCTGCAAATGCGCAACAGCTTGATGAAAAAACAGCTGCTGATCTGGCGAGACTTCCGCTGCATTGCATTATCAACGAATATCCAAACAAAGTAAATCATTCTGCCGAAGCGGAAGCTGATGCAAAATTGTTACCGCATGAATTGCATCCTTCTTTTTATGGTTGTCTTGATTGGCATAGCAGCGTGCATGGGCATTGGCTATTGGTGCGTGTGCTGAAACAGTTTCCGTCAATCAGCAATCGCGATACGATAGTCGCTACACTGGATAATAGTTTTCAGCCAGAAAAAATATTAGTGGAAGCGGAGTATTTTACGAAATATAAAAACAGCAATACTTTCGAACGTACTTACGGTTGGGCATGGCTGTTAAAATTAGATGAAGAGCTGCTTACATGGAATGATCCAAAGGCAAAGCAATGGCATGAAGCATTACAACCACTCACAAAGAAAATAGTGACAATCTGGAAAGGATTTTTGCCGAAACAAACTTATCCGAACCGGACAGGCGTTCATCCAAACACCGCTTTTGGTTTGGTGTTTGCGCTTGATTGGGCGAGAGTTTCAGGCGATACTGCTTTCGAGCGCACAATCGTCGCCAAAGCAAAAGAACATTATCTGGATAATACAAATGCACCTGCATATCTGGAACCTGATGGCACTGATTTTTTATCGCCGAGTCTTGAAATAGCAGATTTGATGCGGCGTGTTCTTCCCAAACAACAATTTATTACATGGCTGAATAATTTTTATTCTGCAAAAAGTATTCAGCGTATTACAACGATGCCTTTAGTGAGTGACCGCACTGATATGATGATTGTGCATCTTGATGGTCTGAGTCTCAGCCGAGCATGGTGCATGAAAGGCATTTCGAAAATATTGCCTGCTGCACACCCATGGAAAAAATTATTTTCTGAAAAAGCGAATGAATTTTTGAAAAATGCTTTGCCTCATGTAACGAGTGGAAATTATGGCGGCGACCATTGGCTGGCAAGCTTTGCTTTGTATGCGCTTGCTGACAATTGATTTCTTTTACAGATCGAGCTCTTTTGATTTGACAGAAATAACTCTGTATTCAATTTTAGCTCCTCTTGAATTTTTAGGGGCTTTCAATACAAGCGAAGATGAAGGCTGAATATTTTGGAAATTCAAAGTTTCAGTTTTGTGCAATTTGCCGTTAGAAAGAATGTACTGCACTTCCACGGTCACTTCATCAAGATTATAAGTTGAGCGGTTCTCTACGGTTATTTCAATATCAGACAATCCGCCAAATGCTCCTACATGATAATTATTTGCTGAAGCAGTTATGAGACTGTGAATACTGTTTCTTGCATTTGCCTTTGCTTCTGATGCAGGCGATGAAGCTTGTTTCGCCGGAACTTCATTATCTTTTTTAGAAAAAGAATCCGGTTTTTGAACAAGCGCAAGCGGCTGCACTTTTATTGTGTCTTTTGTTTTTTTGTTTATATGTTTATCGGAAGCGTCTTTTTTAGTTTCAGTTAATAGTTCATTTTTTTCTGCAGCAATACTATCTGCAGGAATATTTTTTTGTAAAGAATCAGCAGCTATTTTTTTTGCAGTATCAACCTGCGATGGCGGAACAATCAATGGCTGCGGGTTTGTTACCACTGGAATATTCGTCGGTTTTGTTGTTGACGCTGGCGGTTTGGCTTCGCCACCCATCATTGTCATCGCTGCAATTACACCTGCACCGATTAGCAACAAAGAAAAGATCCCAATTAAAATTTGTTTTGGGTTTATGGGCGAAGAATAATTTCCTGATTGCTTTTGTGCTGTAGCTAATCTTTGCATCAACTCTGCGCCGTTGAACTCATTAGAAATGATTTTTTCAGGGATCCTTTTTTTTGAGCGCAATCCTTCGAGCATGGAAACATTGGTGAGCTCGTTGAAATAGTAATTTTTTTCGTGGCAGGTTTTGATAGCCTGATAGATGCTTTCCGGGTCAGCCATTTTTGTAAGATAACCGTTCGCGCCGGTTTCCATCAACGTAGAAACCATCGAATGCCCTTCGTGCATTGAAAGTATAATCACTTTCATATCTGCATGTAATTTCCGTATGGAAGTGAGTGCAGAAATCCCATCCATCACAGGCATTTGAATATCCAGCAGAATAACATCTGGGCGATTGTGCTTAAGCAGGTTCAATAATTGCATACCATTTTCAGCCTCACCAATAATTCTCACATCATTTTTTTGAGCGAGCGCAGTTTTAACACCTTCCCGGAAAAGCCTGTGATCATCGGCAATAATCACTTTGATGCTATTGATGGCGGAAAAATTATACGAGTTTTTTTGAAGATTTTTATCTGAGAAGCTTTGTTCGGGAGAAATATTTTCAGGCTCTTTTCTCCCGAGAATATTTTTTCTCATTTCAATATTTAACTTGCTTATCTGCTCATTTTCTCCAGCTCTCCCTTTTTCAGGTTTCGGTTTTTTTTCTATCGGAAGAGCAGAACGCTTTTCATTTTTATTTTCGAAACGAAAACTTTTATCTGCTTCTTCTTTATGTTCAATATCGATTCCACCGTTTGAGGAATGCCTGCTGCTTACAGGAGAAACGTGAACATAAGCCTGTAATTCTTCTATCTCGTCAGCGAAATGCCAGGCAGTGCTCCTGCCTTCAATCCAGAGCAAGTCAGTAGGCCTGATGCCGAATGATTTTAATTCGTCAAGAGTGTAGGGGCCCGATTGTTTATTGTTGCGCAGTAGTAAATATGCAAACATTCTTTAGTTTTAAAGTTTGCTAATACATCATTTTAGCGATGCAATAGTTTGCAAACGATATCTTTTGAGGTTAATCGAGGTTAGGCAGAATAAGCAGTATCCGCTCAAAGTTATTATTTCTATGATAATAATAAAATTTAATGAGTTTCAAACTTTTGCACATTTGTTATTAATCCGGTTTCACTTCAATTGCATCGTGGATAATATAAATTCCGGTTGGGTATAAACGTGAAAGTTTGTCGAAATAAGGCTGAGCTTCTTCCTGGGTTTTGAAATTGCCGACTTTCAGCTTGTAGTTTGGTGTGAGGTAAATGATATACAGTTTCAGTTCCGGATACTGCTGATAAATTTTTGCTTTTGCGGCGAATACTTTGCTTCTGTCGTTTGAAGAAATAACTAAAATGCGAAAGCCGGGAGCAATGCGCCTGCTATCACGTGTAGTGATATCATTAATTTGGATTTGCTTTTTGATTAATAGGTCAACACGTGGGTCTTTATGAACAACAGTCGTATCACTCTGCGCAAATAATTTATTTGAGAAAAATAGAATGATGATCAAAAAAAATTTCATAAAGATATTATTTTAATAACCTGCTTCCAGATTCCCCTTTAGGGGTAAGGGGCTAACGATGGCTATGCTCGCACTGCAGCCAAGCCGGCTCGCGCCTGCATCGATAAGCTGCTTTGCAAAGCTATATGTTTTAATGCCACCAGAGGCTTTGATTTTAACGTTGTCGGGCAAATTTTTTTTCATTAGCTGAACTGCTTGAATTGTTGCTCCTTTTTCTGCATAGCCTGTAGATGTCTTGACAAAATCTACGCCGGCAGTTCCATATAAAGTACAGCACCTGATAATTTCTTCATCAGTTAATATGCCACTTTCGATGATGATTTTAATGATTCTGTTTTTGTGGCGAACGATTGGTAAAATGTTATTGATTTCATTGGCGAGATATTGCCAGTCATTATTTTTTAGCGCAGCAATATTGATGACCATATCCAGTTCATCCGTGCCGTCCACCATTGCCAAAACAATTTCTGCGATTTTTGATTCAATGGCTGAATAGCCAAACGGAAAGCCAATGACTGTTGCGGCTTTGACATTCGTGTTTGCTATTAATCCTTTTGCTTCTTTCATAAAAATGGGCGGAACACAAACTGCTGCAAACTGATATCGAATAGCTTCTTCACAAACTTTTTTTACATCTGCTAATGTGGTCGTTGGTTTTAAAATAGTATGGTCGATGTATGAAGCGATGTTCATGAATAAATGATTATGAAATGAAATTAAGATTTTTTAGTTAGCCACAGATTGAACACATAGACATATGTATTGAGCGAATATGTTGTCGGTCAGGCGACCGACAATGCCGGAAGCAACAATTTTATTCAGCAATCAAATGAATCATAAAAATCAGATAAATCCCGGTTCAGACTTACATACTCCTTCTATACTGCCCACCGACTTCATACAGTGCATGCGTAATTTCTCCAAGTGAACAATACTTCACCGTTTCCATGAGCTCATCAAACAAGTTGCCGTTTTCAATTGCAACTCGTTTCAGTTCCTTCAGTTTTTCAATTGAAATTTCTTTATTGCGTTTATGAAAAGCTTTCAGATTTTCAATCTGCTGTTCTTTTTCTTCATTTGTTGAGCGAATCACTTCATTCGGAATAATAGTCGGCGAACCTTTTTTATTCAGGAAAGTATTCACGCCAACTAACGGAAGCTCGCCGGTATTTTTCTGCATTTCATAATACAAACTTTCTTCCTGAATTTTATTTCGCTGATACATTCTTTCCATGGCACCGAGAACGCCGCCTCTGTCAGTAATTCTGTCAAATTCTTTCATCACCGCTTCTTCCACCAAATTAGTAAGTTCTTCAATTGCAAAACTTCCCTGAATAAAATTTTCTGTTTTGGCAGAGCCCAGTTCACGATTGATGATGAGCTGAATGGCCATTGCTCTTCTCACACTTTCCTCTGTTGGCGTAGTGATAGCTTCATCATAGGCATTTGTGTGAAGTGAATTGCAGTTATCATAAATCGCATACAATGCCTGTAGCGTTGTGCGTATATCATTAAAATCAATTTCCTGCGCATGCAAACTTCGACCGGAAGTTTGTATATGATATTTTAATTTCTGCGAGCGACTGTTGCCATTGTATTTATGCTTAATGGCTTTTGCCCAAATCCTTCTGGCAACACGCCCAATCACACTATATTCCGCGTCCATTCCATTGCTGAAAAAGAAAGAAAGATTGGCAGCGAAATCATCAATATTCATTCCCCTGCTCAGATAATACTCAACATAAGTGAAGCCATTTGCTAAAGTGAATGCAAGCTGCGTGATAGGGTTGGCCCCGGCTTCGGCAATGTGATAACCACTGATGCTCACACTATAAAAATTCCGCACTTTATTATCAATGAAATACTGTTGTACATCACCCATTAATTTTAATGCAAACTCAGTAGAAAAAATGCATGTGTTCTGTGCCTGGTCTTCTTTTAAAATATCAGCTTGCACTGTGCCGCGAACCTGTGCTAATGTTTCTGCTTTGATTTTTTCATACACTTCTTTGGGTAACACTTCATCACCGCTCATGCCAAGCAATTTCAAACCAAGGCCATTATTTCCCTCGGGCAATCTTTCAGGCGCAGATGGATTGTAGTATGATGGCTTAATAAGCCGATGAAATTTATTATTAATTTTCTCATTCACCATTGACCATCCACCAGTCACCTCAATCCATTTCTCACACTGCTGGTCAATCGCGGCATTCATAAAAAATGCAAGGATGATAGGAGCAGGCCCATTAATCGTCATGCTCACTGAAGTTTTCGGGTCACACAAATCAAAGCCGCTGTATAATTTTTTTGCATCATCAAGTGTTGCGACACTCACACCGCTGTTGCCGACCTTTCCAAAAATATCAGGGCGTTTATCGGGGTCTTCGCCGTATAGTGTAACACTGTCAAACGCAGTGCTGAGGCGGATAGCTGGCTGATTAAGCGATACATAATGGAAGCGCTTATTCGTTCTTTCCGGGCCGCCTTCGCCTGCAAACATTCTTGTTGGGTCTTCTTCTGCTCTTTTCAAAGGAAACACTCCTGCAGTGTACGGATATTTCCCCGGAAAATTTTCCTGCACTCTCCACCGCAGAATATCGCCCCAATCTTTAAAACGTGGCACTGCAATTTTCGGGATTTGTGTGTGCGATAATGATTCAGTAAATAAAGGCTGCTGGATTATTTTTCCGCGCACATCATATTCATAAAATTTTTTCTTATAACGTGCTTTTGTTTCTTCCCATTCATCGATTAATTTTTTGCAGACAGGCATCAACTGCTTTTCAAGTTTTGATTTTTCTTCCTCCAAAATTTTCAATGAAGAATCATTTTGATTTGTATCGACAACAATTTTAATGGCGCCATCAAGCTGATATAATTTCGAAGCAATCGCAACCTGCTCTTCTGTTTTTGTATTGTAATCCCTCACGGTGTCGGCGATATCAGAGAGATAACGCGTTTTTGAAGAAGGGATAATCACTCCGCTTTCGAAGGATTTTTCAGCAATCATTTTTTCATTCCCAAAATCAACGCCAAGCTTTTCATGAATTTTTTTCGTGATGAGAACAAACAACTCATTCATTCCTTTATCATTGAACTGTGCCGCAACTGTTCCAACAACAGGAAGCTCATTGTCTTTTGCGGTAAATAAACTGTGATTGCGTTTGTATTGTTTCTTCACGTCGCTCAAAGCATCGAGTGCGCCTGCCTTGTCGGATTTATTCACAGCAATCAAATCTGCATAATCGAGCATATTGATTTTTTCCAACTGTGATGCAGCGCCATATTCTGGGGTCATCACATATAAGCTCACGTCGCAATAATCAAGAATCGATGCATCACTTTGTCCGATGCCAGCAGATTCAAGAATAATGAAATCAAATTTTTCTTCCTTGCAAATAGCGATGGCTTCTTCCACATGTGTGCTCAATGCTTTGTCATTTTCCCTCGTAGCAAGACTGCGCATATATGCACGTGGCGATGAAATGGCATTCATTCTAATTCTGTCTCCCAGCAATGCACCACCGGTTTTTTTCCTCGATGGGTCAACAGAAATAACAGCAATTGTTTTGTCAGAAAAATTATTTAGGAATCTCCGAACGATTTCATCTGTGACTGATGATTTTCCTGCTCCGCCCGTACCAGTAATTCCAAGAACCGGTATTTCTGCCGACTGCCGACTGTCAACTGCCAACCCAACTCCGTTCTCTGAATTCGTAATCTGTCTTGCAATTTTTTTAATATTTTTCCATTCGCCAAGCACAGATATATTCTTGAAATCAGCATTCCCATTCAATGAAAAATTGCAGCGGTTGAGCAGGTCCTGAATCATCCCTTCCAATCCCATTTTTCTTCCATCATCCGGCGAATAAATTTTCGTGATGCCATATCTGTGCAATTCATTAATCTCTTGCGGCAAAATTGTTCCGCCGCCGCCACCAAAAATTTTGATGTGCCCGCAGCCATTTTCGTCGAGCAAATCTTTCATGTATTTGAAAAATTCCATGTGCCCGCCCTGATAGCTGGTCACCGCAATTCCCTGCACGTCTTCTTCAATCGCGGCTTCCACAATTTCGCGCACGCTTCGATTGTGCCCGAGGTGAATAATCTCTGCGCCTTTCGCCTGCATGATGCGACGCATGATATTAATAGCAGCATCATGCCCGTCGAATAATGACGCGGCAGTGACTATGCGAATTTTATGTTGAGGAATTGAGTCCATGTGTGTGCAATCGTTTGTAATGATGCAAAAATAGCAAAACTAATGGTTGTTAGTTTTTGAAAACGTGGTGTGGCTTTGTTTATTACTGAAAATTATAGAATTGAACTGGATGTACTTAGCGGCATTGCTACTATTATACATCGTTGTGTCACTCACTTGTACGGCAACAATTCTATTGAGCAATGTGCAGCCCACCAATTAAATTTATCATTGCTGTTCTTTAAAATTCATTAAGTT
>DATGIX010000173.1:0-7910 GCA_035295505.1 Puia sp.
TGCGAACAAAAAAAATGTGAAGCACTTTGACTGACAGAAATTTTGCGTTGGAGTATGATGACTCGTACAAAAAGTACGACATGATCGTAAAGCTTTTTCAACTCGGCCGCGACCGCATTCACAGGCTTCGTGCATTGCAATTTGCAGGATTGAAAAAAGGAGACACGGTGCTGGATATCTGCTGCGGCAGCGGCCTTAGCTTAGAACCAATTATTAGCATTATCGGCAACACCGGAAAAGTTATAGCTGTAGATGCCAATAAAAATATGCTTTCACTGGCGAAACAAAGAGCAGCAAAACACAAATGGAACAATATTGAATTTATAGAAGCAGATATTAACTCGCTTACATTAAATACAAAAGCAGATTTGGCGCTGTTTGCTTTGTGCTGGTACGACAGAAAAATATGCACCGAATGGGTTCATTCCATTTCGCAATTCCTGAAACGAGATTCAGGCGTTTTCTGTTTTATGGATTATAAATTCCCCGAGAATTGGGTTAAGCATATCGCCAAACCAGTGTTAAAGCTATTGGTGAAATGGCTCGGCGAAGCTTATAATGTGGATGATTTGAAATGGGATCCAACAATAGAAATTGGAAGCTTATTAATCGAACCAAAATTCAATGCATATTATTTTGACAGCATTTTTACAATCTGCGGAAAACCGAAATAACTTAATTCAGATATGCATGCTCGTTATTTCACCAGCAGTTCATTGATCAGATCATAAAATTCTTTCTTCTGCTCTTCATAGTGCTCGCCTGTTCCTGGACCATTAAAGCCTGTGTGAATTTTTTCAACTTCGCCTTTTTTATTGAGGAATATAGTTGTAGGGAATCCTTCAATCTTTTCCAATTGCGGCAACGTTTTCTCAGCACGAAGCGAATCATTCACAGAAACCCCTGTTATCAGCAACGGATATTTTACATTAAACCTTTTTTGAAAAGTGCCCAGGCTTTTCTGCGACCTGGCAAAGTCTTCGGTACGTTCGTAAGCAAGACCAATCACTTCAACACCTTTATTTTTATATTGATTGTATAGGCTGCTTAAAAATGGTGTTTCATCCATGCAATTAGGGCACCAAGATCCCATCATTTGTATGATCACAACTTTATTTTTGAAGCGCTCATCATTAAGAGAAACTTTTTTACCATTAATATCTCTGAATGAAAAATTAAGTTTTGATTCGCCCGGTTTCAATTTTGTTACACTGAATTCATCGGGAAGTTTTGCATCTGGGTCTTTCTTTGCAATCCATTCAAGTTTGTATGTTGGACCCGAAAAGTATTGACCACCAGTAATGCTATCGCCGCTCACTTTTGCAGTAAATAAAAAAGCATGTCCGCCATCAAAAGTTGAAAGCCTTAATGAATCGCCATCCATCACTCCTTCTAAAAAGCGATCGTCGCCTGTCTGATTTAAAAATGTTCCTGTTACACGATTGCCTTTTTGCACAAATTCACCAACAGAAAGTTCTTCCATTGCTGAAGCGTTTAAAAACCTTACAGTCCAGCGGCCTGAAACATTTGCCGTTGCATTTGCCGAATTATTGAAACGAAAAGGCTGATTATAAAATGCGGAAAAAGGAATGATCTGATATTTGTCAGCTAACTTTTTAAACCAAAGGCCTTTCAATTCATGATCACTAACAAATTCCGCATGAAGTTGTGAATCGAAAAAAGGAAGCGTGATAATAACAGAATCGCCTTTTATCAAAATATCATCCACCAATAATCTTTCCGAAGCATTATGGATGTACAATATTTTTTTCCCGGCACTATCTTTCGACTCAAAGTTGAAAACAATTTGCTTTCCATCATTTCTTTCTATCACAGCACGCCAGATTCCATTCTGCAATTTTCTATTTTGTGCTGATACAAAAAATACAATTGATATAAATACAACCGATAAAATTAATCTTCTCATTCTTTAATAGCTTAAAATTTGAATCTGCAAATTTCGGCGGAAAACAAGTCTCAGCCAAATAGCCTATAAAATTAGTAGGGAGATTAACAACAGTTTGACAGGACAATGACAAATCTTTCAAAACTATTTCAGATTTGTCAGCATATCAGAAGTCATCCTGCTTAAATCATATTCATGTTTCCAACCCCAATCGCTTCTTGCAACGGAATCATCAATGCTTTGGGGCCAGCTGTCAGCAATTGGCTGTCGATAATCAGGAGAATATTCAATTGCAAATTCAGGAATATGCTTTTTTATTTCAGCCGAAATTTCTTTTGGAGAAAAACTAATAGCAGAAACATTGTAAGAAGTTCTTACAGAAATCTTTTCTGCAGGCGCTTCCATCAATTCAATGGTTGCCTTAATAGCATCAGGCATATACATCATTGGCAGATAAGTATCTTCCCGCAGGAAGCATTTGTAATGCTTGTCTTCAATTGCTTCGTGAAAAATTTCAATCGCATAATCAGTGGTGCCGCCGCCAGGAGCAGATTTATAACTGATTAATCCCGGATAACGAATGCTCCTAACGTCAACGCCAAACCGCTGATGAAAATAGTTGCACCAGAATTCGCCAGCATATTTGCTGATGCCATAAACTGTTATCGGTTCAATAATCGTTTGTTGCGGACAATTTTTTTTGGGAGATGTTGGGCCGAACACCGCAATGCTGCTTGGCCAATATACTTTGCTCAATTTTTCTTCTCTCGCAATATCAAGCACATTTAATAATCCCTGCATGTTCAGGTGCCACGCAAGGTTTGGATTTTTTTCTCCGGTAGCTGAAAGAATTGCCGCGAGCAAATATATCTGAGTGATGTTTTGGCGGATGACCTGAACGTGCAGCATTTCTTTGTTCATTACATCCATGGAAACATAAGGACCGCTTCCTTTCAGCAATTCATTTTCTTCGCGCAAATCGGAAGCGACGACATTTGCATTGCCATAAATTTTTCTGAGGGCAAGCGTTAGCTCCACTCCTATTTGTCCGGATGCGCCAATGACGAGTATTTTTTCTTTAGCCATAAACAGCAGTTATTGGATTGCAAACCTAATGAAAAAAATGTGCGAATGAGAAAATGTACGGATGTGCGAATTCCCTTATCCCGCGTCTCGCATCCCGTATCCTAAATCCCAACTATCTTTGCAGCATGAAAAAATTTCTCACAAATATTTTTGCCAATCAGCAATATGATGAAAACAATTTCTTCTTGATTGCTGGTCCTTGTGTTGTTGAAAGTGAAGAACTGATTATGGAAGTGGCTGATAAAGTTTCAGCAATTTGCAAACGGTTAGGCATACCTTATATTTTCAAAGCTTCATATAGAAAAGCAAACCGCACAAGTGCCTCATCGTTTACAGGAATCGGGGATGATAATGCTTTAGCATTGGTAAAAAAAGTGGGAGAGAAATATAAACTGCCAACAACTTCTGATATTCATGCACATGATGAAGCTGCGCCTGCTGCGAAATATATTGATGTGCTTCAAATCCCTGCATTCCTTTGCCGGCAAACAGATTTATTAATCGCCGCTGCCGAGACAAACAAAATTGTGAATGTAAAAAAAGGGCAATTTCTCAGCGGGCCTGCGATGAAATTTGCAGTTGAAAAAATTCGTAAAGCCGGTAATGATAAAATAATACTGACTGAACGTGGCACTACTTTCGGTTATCAGGATTTAGTGGTTGATTACCGCAACATTCCATGGATGCAAGAGCATAATGTTCCTGTAGTGATGGATTGTACACATTCTTTGCAACAACCAAACCAAACAAGTGGCGTAACAGGCGGCAATCCGCAGCTAATCGGCACAATTGCAAAAGCAGCAATTGCAAGTGGTGCAGATGGATTGTTTATTGAAACGCATCCCAATCCTGCTGTTGCAAAAAGCGATGGAGCGAATATGCTGAAATTGGATTTGCTGGAAGGTTTGCTGGAGAAATTGGTGAAGCTGAGAAAAGCAGTTGTTTCGTGAATGGTCAATGGTGAATAGTGAATGACTTTCTATCGGCTGGTGAGGACATTGATTGATAGGTTAAATAGCGTATCTTTCAATACCATTAAGTTAAATGAACCCTTACTTCAAACTCTTCATAAAGGCTGTTATAGCTATAATACTATTTTGTTGCCTACTTAAAATGCCATATAGCTACTACAATTTTGTTAGGTTTTCATGTTTTTTAGCATTTGGCTTCTTTGCTTATAATGAATTTCAAGAACACAAATATTTCTTAGGAGTTTTACTTTTAGCGTCCGCAATTCTGTTCAATCCATTTGCAAAAATTCATTTCAAAAGGGATGTATGGAGTAAGATTGATTTAGGATTTGCGATAGCTTTAATCATATGGGCTTTCTTTGACATCGTATATCTATTCTTTTTAAAAAGAAAAAATAAAGAAAATGTCTCCTAAAGAATGGTTCAAAGAATGGTATGGATGCTTAATTAATTTAATCATTATTGCTGGAGTAATTTGCTATTTTGTTTTCTCGCCAAAATCACCTTCACCTAAACCTGCGCCACCAGATGTGTATGATGTTCGTTCTAAAGATTTGGGCAAACAATTTATTTACAAAAATGATAGCGTTTATATAGTGCATGTATATTTAGATAGTGTCATAAAGGACTCAGTGCAAAGAGATGAATGTCCATGTATGGATGAAATTCTTGAGAAAGAACATGAAGATGAGCCAGAACGCGATTATTAAGGTTATACAAAATATTAAGATCTGATATTATTATAAAAGTCTGGGTATTTGAGAAAGAATTCATTTTCTATTTCTTTACTTAATTCAAGTAAACTCATAATAACTAATCTCATCTGTTCGGTCTTTTGTTGAAATTCCGAATAATTCATCTTAATTAGTTGAGGCTTTTCTTTTCCTTTCACGTCTGAAATAATAAGTATGTAAAAAAATGACACATCTTTTCTCTTTTTATCCCATTCAATTTTACAGTGTGCAAATTTATTTCTAAAGATTTTTATTTTGTCCAATTTTTTTATTGTTGAAAGATATTTTTTGTATTGTTCATTTTTGTATTTTTTTAAATCGTGTTTAAGCATAACAATTTTAGCTTCTAATGGCAATGTTTTAAATTCTCTTGCTTTTGCTGTTGGGATATCAGCAAGACATGCAATAATTATTTTTAAAAGCAAAAATTCTAAATCTGCAGACATAGTCATCACTTGCCCTCTTAATTTTATTTCTTCAAGAAATCTCGATTGTTCAAATGTTAGATTCATCATTTTATATTTTATTGTTAGTTTCCTTTTGAGCTTAATTTAAAAAGATAAGCATTTATTCTTTCTGCAGATTCCCGCATACGCGGGAATGACGGCAAGAACGTAACGAATTTTAAACTGCAAGAATTATTAAGTTAATAGAGAGTTGCCGTCATTGCGAGCCTTGCGTAGCTTGGCGAAGCAATCTGCCTTCACAATAGAAATATTCTTCCATTCAAAATTCAGATGGCTTCGTTCCTCGCCATGACCTGCTGCTCGCGAATTAATTTTGATAATGCATCCGCAGCCTAAAGCTCAATAGCAGCACAACCGATGAAAGGATTGCGACGCAACGATGCCTAATCGGAGTTACTGATGCTGGTATCAAAACAGTCGTCAGTCATCGGTTATCAGTCGTCGGTAAGGAGTTCGTGAGAATAATATCTTTTCTAAAAAATGGAATTGTTAGTGAAATTTAAATAGTCAAGAACATCTGCCGACTGAAAACTGCCAACTGAGGACTTACAAATACTTAATCGGATTTCTCTTCGCCGAAAGAATATATCGCTTGATGTTCATCCAGAATGCGAGCACGAAATAGATAATCAGCGGCGAGCCGAGCGTGAGGAAAGAAATGTAGACAAACCATGTGCGGATCCTTGAAGTGGCGATGCCAAGCCTTTCGCCGATTGCGGTGCAAACACCGTAAGCATGCCACTCGATAAAGTGCTTTATCTTGTACATATCACAAATTTATAAAAATTTCGAAGAACCGGAAACGATTGTGCTGAATAGATAACGCATTTTTAGGTAAATTCGCGTCACCGACAGAAAAATCATTATTCTCCGGCACATATACATTAGCATTATCCTAATAACTCTAAAATAAAATTCACTATGGTTTTTGATTTGGACCTCATTAAAAAATTGTACGCAGAGATGCCTGCAAAGGTGGATGCTGCGCGGAAATTAGTTGGAAAACCCCTGACGCTTGCTGAAAAAATATTGTACTCGCATTTGTTTGAGCCGCCAACAAAGGCTTATGAAAGAGGAAAAGATTATGTTGATTTTGCGCCGGACCGTGTTGCAATGCAGGATGCAACGGCACAGATGGCGCTGCTTCAATTCATGACATGCGGACGTTCAAAAGTTGCGGTTCCATCAACGGTTCATTGCGACCATTTGATACAGGCAAAAACAGGCGCAGTTGCTGACCTTGCTACTGCGAAGGACGTTAATAAAGAAGTGTATGATTTTCTCGCTTCTATTTCTGATAAATATGGAATCGGTTTTTGGAAACCCGGTGCAGGAATTATTCATCAGGTGGTTTTGGAAAATTATGCATTCCCCGGCGGCATGATGATTGGAACAGATTCTCACACTCCCAATGCAGGCGGATTAGGAATGGTGGCGATTGGTGTTGGTGGTGCAGATGCAGTGGATGTGATGGCAGGATTAGCATGGGAATTGAAAATGCCGAAATTAATTGGTGTTAAGCTCACCGGAAAATTAAGCGGATGGGCTTCTGCAAAAGATGTGATTTTGAAAGTTGCAGGCATATTAACCGTGAAAGGCGGAACAGGCGCAATCGTGGAATATTTTGGTGATGGCGCTGACAACTTAAGCGCAACAGGCAAAGGAACGATTTGCAATATGGGTGCAGAAATCGGAGCAACATGTTCTGTGTTTGCTTATGATGAAAAAATGAGCGCATATTTGAAAGCGACAGACCGCGAAGAAGTAGCTGCACTTGCTGATGGCATTAAAAAATATTTGCGCCCTGATGAAGAAGTATATGCTGATGCAGCAAAATATTACGACCAGTTAATTGAAATAAATTTAAATGAACTCGAGCCTTATGTGAATGGACCTTTCACTCCGGACCTCGCTTGGCCCATCAGCAAATTTGCTGAAGCGGTGAAAGCAAATAACTGGCCCGAAAAATTGGAAGTGGCATTGATTGGCTCGTGCACCAATTCTTCTTATGAAGATATCAGCCGCTCAGCTTCACTCGCACAACAGGCTATTAATAAAAATTTAAAAACAAGAGCTGAATTCACTATCACACCAGGTAGTGAATTGGTTCGCTCTACTATTGAGAAAGATGGCTTCTTAAAAACGTTTGATAAGATTGGAGGCGTTGTCCTGGCTAATGCGTGCGGACCTTGCATCGGTCAGTGGGCAAGACATATTGATGACCCAACCAGAAAAAATTCCATCATCACTTCTTTCAACAGAAATTTTGCAAAAAGAAATGATGGGTTAGCAAGTACACATGCGTTTGTTGCATCGCCGGAAATTGTGACTGCATTTGCGATTGCAGGAGATTTAACTTTCAATCCGCTTACTGATACATTAAAAAATGAAAAAGGCGACAGCGTAATGTTGGATGAACCGACCGGTGTTGAACTTCCACCGAAAGGATTTTCTGTGGATGACCCGGGCTATCAGGCGCCAGCGAAAGATGGTAGCAAAGTAACAGTTGTGGTGAAGCCAGATTCACAGCGTTTGCAATTGCTCGAGCCATTTACTGCGTGGGAAGGAACAGATTTGAAAGGATTGAAATTATTAATAAAGGCAAAAGGGAAATGTACAACTGACCATATTTCTATGGCTGGCCCATGGTTAAAATTCCGTGGACATCTTGATAATATTTCTAACAATATGTTGATTGGTGCAGTGAATTTTTATAATGAAAAAACAGATTCAGTAAAAAATCAGC
>DATGIX010000174.1:0-4012 GCA_035295505.1 Puia sp.
GCTTTTATAAATACGTTAACACATAATTGGACTGATAGTTGCTTTATAGATCATCATCCAAAGAGAAATTTTTTAATCTCCTGCACTCCAAATCCTTTGCAAATACTTTGTTGCGTGCCGCGAATGTTTAATTCAATACAACATGAAAAGATTTTTTTTAGTGGTATTTATTTTTCCCGTTTTTGTGCAGGCACAATGGCATGTGAATTTATTTGGGGGCATCTCAAATTATTCGGGCGACCTGCAAGGCAAGTTTTTGACAACAGATCAATCGAATGGTGCATTTGCAGTTGGCGTGCAGTACGATTTCACATCGCATATATCAGCATTATCAGGATTCAATTATGGCAAATTAAACGCTGCTGATAAATTCAATAAACCCGAGCTTCAACTGCGAAACCTGAGTTTTCAGTCACAGATTTTTGAATGGAACCTGATGGGCGAATATAATATTTTTGACATCTCGGAGCATAGGTTCACGCCTTATGTTTTTGCGGGCATAGCTATTTATCATTTCAACCCTTTTGCTTACGACACACTTGGCAATAAGATTTATTTGAAACCTTTAAGCACAGAAGGAGAAGGGCTGTCTCAATATCCTGACCGGAAACCATATAGCCTCACGCAGTTAGCGATTCCGTTTGGTGCTGGCATTAAATTACGCATAACCGACAACGTTACTTTAGCTTATGAAATAGCGTTCAGGAAATTATTTACCGATTATTTGGATGATGTGAGCACCAGATACGTTGATGAAACTATTTTATTAAATGCCAAAGGCCCTAAAGCTGTTGAAATGGCATATAGAGGAGATGAAGTGAAGGGTGGTAATCCAAATTATCCGGCGGCAGGAACTGTTCGTGGCAATCCTAACCATAAAGACTGGTATTATTTTTCAGGAATCAGAGTAAGCATTGAACTGAATACTTTAGCAAATAAAAAAATAGACAGAAAAGGCGTGATTGATTGCCCGAAAAAAGTAATTTGATTTCCGCTCCGAATAAATTTTTCAGACCCTGCAAAAATTTGCCTGATTATTATTCTTGACAACCTCAACATTATTCCTGCTATTTGTGTTTTATTTTTGCAATTCAACACAACTTAAATGTCATATCGGAATCAGCAGGAATTTATAGATGCATTAGAAACAGCAGGAGAGTTAATAAGAATAAAAACTTACGTTAACCCCGTCCTTGAAATAGCTGAAATTACTGACCGTTTCAGCAAATCAGGGAATGGAGGCAAGGCATTGCTATTTGAAAATACAGGTTTTGATTATCCGGTTTTAATGAATGCATATGGCAGTGAAAAGCGGATGTGCATGGCTCTTGGCGTTCATCATCTTGATGATGTTGCAAAAGAAATCGAAAACCTTTTTAAGTTATTATCTGCCCCAAAAGAAAGTATTCTCGATAAATTAAAATTGCTTCCGAAACTCGGACAATTTGCAGGCTGGATGCCTAAAGTAAAAAGTGGAAAAGGGGAGTGCCAGGAAATAGTTATGAGATCGCCTGATATTACAAAACTCCCTGTAATCACCTGCTGGCCGAAAGACGGAGGCCCATTTGTCACACTTCCAATAATTCATACTAAAGATCCAAACACAAATGTGCGCAATGTTGGCATGTATCGCATGCAGGTTTTCGCATCAACACTCACGGGCATGCATTGGCACAAACATAAAGTGAGCGCAAAACATTTTAATGAATATAAAAAGCTTGGCATTAAAATGCCGGTTGCCGTAGCATTAGGAGGGGATCCAGTTTATGCGTACAGCGCTACCGCTCCGCTTCCTGAAAATGTAGATGAATATATGCTCGCAGGGTTTTTAAGAAAGAAAAAAGTGGAATTGGTAAAATGTATCTCACAGCCGGAAATTGAGGTTCCTGCAGATGCTGACTTTATTATTGAAGGATATGTCGACCCGAATGACGAGCTGATTTGGGAAGGGCCATTTGGAGATCACACGGGCTATTATTCTTTACCGGATTGGTACCCGCGTTTTCACATCACTTGCATCACACACAAAAAAAATGCAGTTTATCCGGCAACAATTGTTGGTATTCCTCCGCAGGAAGATGCATGGCTTGGCAAGGCGACAGAAAGGATTTTTTTAGCTCCCATTAAAATGACGATGGTTCCGGAAATTATAGATATGGACATGCCTGTTGAAGGAGTGTTTCATAATCTCGTTATAACAAAAATCAAAAAAGAATATGCAGGGCAAGGGCAGAAAGTGATGAATGCTATGTGGGGTGCCGGACAGATGATGTTCAATAAAATATTAGTGCTAGCCGATGAAGGTGTATCAATTCAAAATTATGAAGAGCTTGCGAAATATGTTTTTGCAAACCTGAATCCGGCAACAGATATTTATTTTTCACAAGGGCCGATGGATGTGCTCGATCATAGCTGCAGCAAATTAGGGTTTGGCGGAAAGATGTGCATCGACGGAACAAAAAAATTTGATCAAGAGACAGATGACAATTTTAAATTTCAGGATTATAGCTGGCAATCAGGGGCTAAAGAACTTTCAGAAAAATTGAAAAGCCGCTTTACTGAAATTGCTGAAACGAATATTAATTTATTAGCAAAAGAAATTTCCTGCATTATCATTTCAGTTCAAAAAAACAGAGCAGCGCATGTTAAAGAATTGCATCACCAAATCTGTGAATCTGTTGATAAAATTGAAAAAATAAAAATGATCTTATATGTTGAACATACTGTTGACCCAAATGATCTGACAACTGCATTATGGCGTTTCTGCAATAATCTTGATCCGAAAAGAGATTCCATACTTAGCTACGCTTCATCGACCAACAAAGCGATAATAGGTTTTGATGGGACAAGGAAAACAAAAGAGCTTGATAATTTTCAGCGTGACTGGCCAAATATTATTGTGGCTGATGATGCAACTATACGATCCGTTGATGAAAAATGGCGTCAGTTAGGAACAGGAGAATTCATTCCTTCGCCTTCATTGAAATTCAAAAATCAATTATACGGCGAAGAGGCTGTAGTGAGTAAATAAATACTGCAGAACATAAATTATTATCCCTGATTTTTATTTTATAAAATGATTTAACAATAAAGAAATGAAAAAAATATTATCCGCATTTTCCTGTCTTTTGTTAACCAGCCTTGTCTTTCCTCAAGCAGCATTGCAAAAATCAGCGAATACTTTATTATGGGAAGTAACCGGCAAAGACCTGCAAAAGCCAACTTATATTTTTGGCACTATGCATATTTTATGCTCAGATGATGCGACATTGAGCAGCGGATTGAAAGGCGCTATCAAAAAATGTGACGAGGTTTATTTTGAAATCGATCTGAGCGACATGATGGGAATGATCAATTCGATGAAGTTCATGAACATGAACGATAATAAAAAGTTATCAGATTTATTAAGCGCCGAAGACTATGCTAAAGTGAAAAAATATTTTGAGAAACATCCATCAATGCTACCATTCAGCATGCTTGAAAAATTCAAGCCGATGTTCATCAGCAGCCTTATGGAAGAAGAAGATCTTCCGTGTAAATCAACAAACGGAATGGAGATGGTGATCATGAAAGAAGCTCATAAAAACAACAAAAAAATCAATGGTCTTGAAACTGCAGAATTTCAGGCATCGCTATTTGACAGCATTCCGTATAAAGATCAGGCACAGGATATCATAAAATATATCGACAGCAGTGAAGAATATAAAAAGATGACAGACACACTTGCTCAGGCATATAAAGATCAGGATTTGAATAAGATTGAATTGCTCACTGCCCAGGAAAGTTCAGGTACATCTGCTTTTATGGACCTTCTTCTTTATAAACGTAACCGCAATTGGGCAAAAAAATTACAATTGCTGATGCCACAAAAATCTTTGTTGATCGCAGTTGGCGCCGGCCATTTGCCAGGTGAAGAAGGGATTTTAAATTTATTAAGGAAACTTGGTTACACAGTATCTCCTATAACAACTATAGGCGAGGAGCTATAAATTGTCAGCAATCATTTTCTAAT
>DATGIX010000175.1:0-17389 GCA_035295505.1 Puia sp.
TAAAAAGATATTGGGCTAATACGCCGATTAATATTAATGCCGCAATCGTTAGGAAAATAAAAGGCTTTGTTTTTCGAAAAGGGGTAGATACAACAAAAGAATATTCGGCAACATTACCTGATTGTAATCCATCTAAAGTAAATGCTTTCACCATGAAAGTGTACTTGCCTGGTTCAAGACTTTGATAATTAAAAAAAGTCTGGGTCACTGGTTTAGAAAAAGCTGTATCATAACCAGCAAGCTTATAAGAATACTTCAAAGACTCCGGGTCTTTTAAAAAAATTCCTTTCGCAGTAAAACTGATATTGGTATTTCCGTAAAGTAGGGTTGGCATCAAAGGCAAATGATACCATTGAGATATATTATTTTTAGTACCCGAATCTTTAGAGAAGTTCGATAATATCACATTCTGCATGACAACAAATGGTTTCGTATCATTTCTGAAAGAACCATTTTCATTAAAAATAAAAGCTCCTTTTGTTGTTCCAATCCAGATCTTTCCATCTTTATCTTCAGCGATGGCATTTAAATTGCTTTCTGAATTTTCATATCCATCTTCTTTCGAAAATCTTTTCACTGAGAATGAAAATTTTTTTTCATCCAGCTTGATCTGATTAATGCCTGTGCCGGTTCCAACCCAGATATTTTCTTTGCTGTCGATAAAAATGCTGAACACCTGGTTGTCTGTCAAACCATCTTTTGTGCTGCATGTATAAACCGCATTCGATTTTCGGTTCCACCAATAAATGCCATCATCAGCAGTTCCGATCAAAATAAAATCATGATACCTGCCAAAGCAACGAACTTCTGCATGTTGCAATGAAGGAGCATCTATTTTTTCAGCTTGCATTTTTTCCGATACCAAAAAAATTCCATTTGTGGTCCCATTCAATGTTTGATTATTACCGACAGGCAAAGCACCAACAGTTATTTCTTCGATGCCTTCTATTTTATGTGATGAATCATGCTGCAGGTAATAACAGCCGGATGAAGTAGTGATCCAGATTTTATCTCCATCTGCTATAATCGTATTCACAAAAGGCCTTGATTTCTTTTCTAAAAAAATTTCCTTGAATACTTTCCCATCGTATTTCAGCAATCTGCTATCCATGGTGCCGACAAAAATATTGCTGCGCGCATCTGAACCCATGCAGTTTACGCCTGCTTTGCTGAATGATGAGTAATGAAGCTCTGTAAATTTTTTTTCTAAAGTATTGTATTTGACCAATCCATTTTCTCTCGTGCCGATATACAGATTGCCTGATCTGTCATTCAAAATACCCATCACAATGTTTCCTGGCAAGCCATTGCTATTATCATATTTTGTAAATGCACCTCCGGAAAATTTGAAAAGCCCATCACCATCTGAGCCAATCCAGATGTTGCCTTCTACATCTTTGAAAAGAGAAGAAATCAGATTATCAGAAAGCCCGGAAACAGCAGTGTATTTTGCTTCAACAGAAAAATCATTCTTATTAATAAGAATTATCCCCTTGTTGGTGCCAATCCAGATATTGTTATTATCATCTATGCAATGAGAAACGATAAATGGTGCATCAATTTTTGTTTCAGCAATTATTTTCCCATTCGCATATTTCAATATTTTTTTGTGGTTCGTGAAAGCATAATAGCAGGAATCATCATGATCAATAGAACCAATAATTTCAGAGGAATCGATGATCGGCAGTTCATCAAATTTATTCCATGATTTTTTTTCATATACAAAAATTCCTTTCTTATAAAAACTCACCAGTAACTTCCCTTTGAAGTTTCTGCATAAACAAGTTGGGATTGCAGCATCAAAAGGAAGAGAGGCTTTGACGAATTGTTTATCCTGAAAAAAATACAATCCTTTTTTGAAATCAAAAGCCCATATAGTTCCTGTTTCATCTTCAGTGATTGAAGTGAAATTAAAACTACCAGTTTGATCTTTGATCGGATAGTTGATGATTGAAAAACCATCATTGCAGGAGATTCCTTTAAAAGTGGCAGCCCATATATTGCCATTTGTTGCAGCGTACAAACATGTAACTGTACTTGAGTTCAATCCTTCTGATTTTGTGAAATGCCTGAATGACGTTCCATCAAACCTGTCTGCACCCGCAAATGTTCCAAGCCATAAATGCCGCTGTTTATCCTGTGTGATCGAAAGCACCTGTGATTGAATGAGACCTTTATCAATACCAAAATTTTGAAATGGGAGCCGCTGTGAAAACAGTTTTAATGTTGAACAATGTATTAATATCAGTATAAAAACTGCCTGCCTCATAAAACTAATATAATATCATAACGCGTGAAGATGATTGCCATTTATGTAAATCAGGCAACTATATTAAAATGTTGCATAAAGAACGTTATCAAAATTTCAAGAGCATGGAAGGTGATAGAAACAAAAAGGGCTCAACAATTTTCTTGTTGAGCCCTTCCAGTCGGGGCGGCAGGATTCGAACCTGCGACCTCCTGCTCCCAAAGCAGGCGCGATAACCGGGCTACGCTACGCCCCGAATATCCCGATAGGGCGGCGAAGGTAAAGAAGTAAATTTATATATCAAAATGCTGCGTGCATATAAATTTCACCGTTTTAAATGTACAATACACATTTATTCAAACATAGAGATTTGATAAAATAGATTACATTCATATTTAATTGTTAAACACTGATTGCTGTCCATTAAATCATCCCTTATATGACCCGCTATTCAAAACAAACCCGATTGCTGCTTGCTATTGACTGCATCATTTTTGGGTTTGATGGAACTAATATCAAACTTCTGGTTGTGAAAAGAAGCATCGAGCCTGAGAAAGGAAAGTGGAGCCTGATGGGCGGTTTTTTGCGGTCTGATGAAAACCTGAAAGAATGTGCAGACAGAGTGCTGAAACAGCTCACGGGAATTGAAGGCGTTTATCTTGAACAATTGCGCACTTTCAGCAAACCTGAACGCGACCCGGTTGAAAGGACAGTGTCTGTTGCTTATTTTGCCTTGATTGATATTAATAAATATGAAAAGCAATTGAGCCACGATTACAGCGCCGAATGGTTTCTGCTCAGCGAAAAACCGAAACTGGTTTTTGACCATGATGAAATGGTGAAGCTTGCGCAAAGACAGCTCCGTTATAAAGCATCGCTCCATCCGATATTGTTTGAACTGTTGCCGGAAAAATTTACGATACCCCAATTGCAGGGCTTGTATGAAGGCATTTACGATACATCATTCGACAATAGAAATTTCAGCAGGAAAGTTTTATCGACCGGCTTGCTGATGAAACAAAAAGAGAAAGATAAAATCAATTCCAAAAAAGGCGCGTTTTATTATAAGCTTGATAAGAAAAAATACAAGGCAAATTTTCAGGCATTCCTCAATTTTATTCCTAATCCGGATAAGTTTATTATTTAAGAAAGCTGTGAGCTGCTTGCAGTTGCTAATAATTTGCCTGAAGCTTAATAGATATTCTACTGATGAACGGATTGCGACGCAACGATGTCAAATCGGAGTTACTGAAGTTGGTATCCAAAAAACTATTTCAACTTAAAGCATGCGCTTAATCCTGCAGTGAAAGCCCAGCCATATTCGTGATGTGTCTTCACATTCGTTGATTGATGAATCCTGTGAAATGTAGTATATGTTCCGCCTTTATTATAATAGCCAAGTTTCCATTGACTGTTGAAGTCAAAATCATACGCTGCTCCGGCATACAATCCAAGTTGAAATTTTTGCCATTGCACGGGATACCAGAAAAATTTCACAGCAGGCTCTGCAATAAATCCGGCGCGGTGCAAAGACAAAGTGCGGTCATACACATTTGCAATACTGTCAAATGAAGGGGGCAAATTTCCATTCAGCACAATACGGTCATAATGCACTCCAAGTGCAAGACCGCCGAGCACCCAGAAGTTTTTGCTTTCTAAAAACCGACGGTAAGCACCGAGTGAAAAATCTCCAGTGACAATAGATTGCCTCGAAACCACTGTCGCGGCATTGATTGCATACATCATCTTGCTTTCAGCAGGAACAACAGCAAGCTCAAGACGAATGCCCATCGGCACTTGCTGCGGAGAATTGTAATGATATTTTTCCAGAAAATTATTTATCCTTGAATCCTGTGCGGTATAAAAAACTGTGCTCGCATTAAAAACCAATGAGAATGTGGAGTCACGCTGATGCATACCTGAAAAATGGTGCGATGATTGTCGGTTTAAAAACAATGAACTGTCATTACCCTTTTGGGCAAAAAGGATGACAGGCAGGAAACTAAAAATCAAATAATAAAAGAAATAACGCATTACAAAAATTCAGCATGGCAAATTACATAATTTTACCAGTGATGTGTAGTTAATGGGAAGTTATTCAAAGCAGTTTCAAGTTTACAGTATCCGGTTTGCAGTTATTTACTTCATGATTACCTACAGAATAGCAATTAACCTGTATTCCATTCGCACATCTGCACATTTTCAAATCCGCACATTATCAAACTTTCTTAAATGCAAATCCAAAACTGCTTCCTTCTCCTATCCTGCTTTGCACCCAGATAGTTCCGCCTTGTGATTCTATAAATTCTTTTGAAATCGCCAATCCAAGACCGGTTCCATTGTGCTCATGATTGCCCGGCACTTTAAAATATCTGTCGAAAATTCTTGGCTGATATTTTTCATCAATGCCTTTGCCATAATCGCGGACCACAAAATCAACCGAATCGTCTTTTTCAAAAACATCAATATCGATCGTGCTTTTCTCCGGAGAAAATTTGATCGCGTTGGTAATAAAGTTTATCATCACCCATGTCGTCTTTTCCAAATCAGCGTTCACTGCATGAAGCCCATCTTTGATGTTTGGCTTTAGTGAAATATTTTTTTGTTGCGCCTGGAATTGAACAGCATTCAACGATTGCTCAACGATTGCTTCCGGTCTCGTAGGCTGAAGTTTCAGTTGAATATTCCCAGTCTCAACCTGAGCCATATTGAGCAGCTCACCTGTAATCTTTAATAATCTTTCTGCATCATCATGAATGCTTCCCGTAAGTTCCTTCTGTTCGTTGTTCAACGAACCGATTCTTTCATCATTCAATAACTGAGCGCTCATTTTAATGGATGAAATCGGTGTTTTCAATTCATGCGAAACGGTTGCAATGAAATTTGTCTTCGCTTCGTTGAGTTCATGAAACGGAGTAATGTTGCGAAGCACAATCACATTACCGATTACCTGCTCATTATTTTTCACGCTCAGTACATCTCTGTTAAAATAACTTTCTTTATTATCAGCGAAAATTTTCAATTCTTCTTTCCCATTTTTTTCCTGAAGCAATGTGCGCATCAAATCATTCTTCAAAGCTATATCCGGTGCATATTTCCCGATGATATCAATTTCTTTCAGTCCTAATAACTTTTCCGAAACTGCATTGATGAATAAAATATTTCTTTTGTCATCCAATCCTATAATCCCATCTTTCATTTGATTGATGATGGTTTCAATCCGGCTTTTCTCAAATTTTATTTGTGCGAGATTGCTGCTTTCGTATTCATCTAATTTTCCTGCCATCACATTGAATGCATTTGCCAAATCACCGAACTCATCGTTTTGTTTCAGGTAAATTCTTTTTGCATAATTTTTATTGGCGATTGCTTTTATACCTTCTGACAAAGAAATTATCGGATTGGAAATAATCCCAGGCAAATTATAAATGAACGTGAACGCAATTAATGTGAGAATGGTAAATATAATAGTGAGTATAACTTTCGCAGTCTCTGAAGTTTTATTCGCATTTGAATTTTTTCGAAGGATTGCCATTTCATTCAGTTGCTGAATCTGATAAATGGATTCTCTTATCTCTACATAATTGCTCGGGTCTTCAGGATTAGCTTTTAATTCATTAAAATTTTTTGCCAGTTCATCCGTTACTTCCTTTTCTCCTATTTCAGTGATATTGTTTTGCTGCTTTTTTAGGTTGTCATCGAATTGCTGAACAGCATCTTTTTTTGTTTTGATATTCTCAAGCGCCATCAGCATATTGTTCGAGTACACCAGCGACTCGTAATTATTTTTCAATATCAGTTGCGATTCATTGCTTAGTTTATTGATATAAAAAATCCCCAGCACGCCAAATAATACGATGACGAGAAAAAGAAAAACAAGACTGATGGATAATTTTGTTTTCAGGCGCATATTATGAAAGTATGACCACGTCAATATCTGCCGCAGCCAATTTGGTTAATAATTGATTGAACACAGCCGTGCTCAAAATTACATTTAATAATGTGAGGTGCGGCTTTCCGATACAAATGGTGGTGATAGATTTTTCTTCTGCTGTTTGAATAATTCCTTTTGCAATATTATTATGCTTCACACGAAGCACTTCCGCTCCCAGTTCTGTCGCAAGTTTAAAATTATTTATCAAATGCCTTTGCTCTGCAAGACCGATTTTATCTCCTGCTTCTTTTGCCGTTTGCACATATAACACAAACCATTTTGAATGATAATAAGTCGCGAGCCTTGCTGTTTTGCGGATTACTTTTGTCGCGATTTCATGATTGCTGCTGATACATGCCATAAAACGCTCCTGCCGCAAATGTGCACCACGCGGGAGTTCTGTCTCAATTTTTCTTTCTACTTGTGATGCCACTTCTTTCAGCGCAAGTTCTCTTAACTGCAAAATTTTTTCCGACTGAAAAAAATTCTTGAGCGAGATTTCAATTTTATCCGGCGTGTAAATTTTCCCTTCTTTCAAACGTGTTACCAATTCATCGGCAGTTAAATCAATATTCACCACTTCATCCGCTTCTTTCAACACGCTGTCCGGAACCCGCTCTGCAACATCCACTCCTGTTATTGCTTTCACTTCTTTATTCAAACTTTCTATGTGCTGGATATTAACTGCACTGATTACATTAATACCTGCATCTAAAATATCCATCACATCCTGCCAGCGTTTTTCATTTTTGCTGCCTTCTATATTTGTGTGCGCCAGTTCATCCACAATCACTACTTCAGGATGCAGATTTAAAATCGCCTGCACATCCATTTCTTCGAGTTCTTTTCCTTTGTAAAAAAGTTTTCTGCGCGGGATTATCGGAAGCCCTTCAAGCAGCTCTTCGGTTTCTTTTCGCCTGTGCGTTTCCACATAACCAATCTTCACATCCACACCGTTGCGCAGCAAAGTTCTTGCTTCCTGTAACATGCGGAATGTTTTTCCAACACCAGCGCTCATGCCAATATAAATTTTGAACTTTCCCCGGCGCGATTGCCGGATGAGCTCTAAAAAATGCTGCACATTCTGGTCTTTGTCTGGCATGAGGATAGTTTATAGTTTTCAGTTGGCAGTTTCCAGTTCTTACAAATTCAATCTTCCTGATTGTTTTAATTTTATTCTTTTAGTTTTTAAAAAACTTCTTCTTTAGTTTTTCTTTTTATGATACCAACATTTGTTCTCTATTCAGCATCCTTGCGTCGCAATCCGTTCATCTGTTGTGCTACTATTGAGCTTTAGCCTACGAATGTATCTTCAAAATAAAATCGAAAACCATTCTTTACAATTATCATAGCAGACACCATCTGATTCGTCATTGCGACCCGCCGCGGCGGGTTGGCGAAGCAATCTGCACTATTGAATTCACCCTACTTTCATTCTGCATCCAGATTGCTTCGTTCCTCGCAATGACGTGCAACTCTCTAACTATTTTTTTCTCTCATTAACCACATACCTAATACAAGTGAAGCCTTTCAAAAAGAAAGGCATTCACTTTTTAAAACCAAAAATCAAAATTACGCTCATTCAATATCATGCATCATCGCATGTTATCAAGAGCAATATTTAGTTTCAACAGATTTACTTTTTGTGTGCCCAACAAACCGAGCAAGGGCTTTTCCGTATTCTCTTCAATCAAAGATTTTATCTTGCTTTCATCAATGCTTCTTGACTTTGCGATTCTTGCCACCTGAACATAAGCAGCAGCCGGAGACAAATCCGGGTCAAGACCGCTGCCGGATGCAGTCACCAATTCCGATGGAATGTTTTCTTTTTTCACATCAGGATTATGAACAAGAAATGTATCAATCCTGCTTTGCACATCTTTCAAATAATCAGGATTTGATGGACCTTTGTTACTGCCTGAACTACCTGCAGCATTATAACTGGCAGCAGAAGGTCGGCTCCAGAAATATTTATCGTTGCTGAAATTTTGTCCTTCGAGTTTATAACCGACTACTTTATTATTTGCCATCACTGTTTCGCCGTCTCCTTTGTTGGGCGCAAACTGCGCAATACCTAATATTAATAATGTATAAATCCCGCAAAAGAAAATCACACAGATAAGTGTCAATTTCAATGCCGGTAAAATATGTTGTTTCATAAATTAATTTTTAGATTTTATAAGAACATTTTAAAACCACACACTCACTAATAAATCAATCAACTTAATCCCGATGAATGGAAGTGCGATACCGCCAAAACCATAAATGAATAAATTTCTTCTCAATAAAGCACTTGCGCCAATTGGTTTGTAAGCAACACCTCTTAATGCAAGTGGTATTAATAACGGAATAATAATCGCATTAAAAATCACTGCAGAAAGAATCGCACTTTCGGGGCTATGAAGATTCATAATGTTCAAAGCTTTCAACGCAGGAATAGACGCAATGAATAACGCCGGAACAATGGCAAAATATTTTGCCACATCATTCGCAATGGAAAAAGTGGTAAGCGTTCCTCTTGTCATTAATAACTGCTTTCCTATTTCAACAATTTCAATCAGCTTGGTCGGGTCATTATCCAAATCAACCATATTGCCTGCTTCTTTTGCAGCCTGTGTTCCGCTGTTCATCGCAACACCAACATCAGCTTGTGCCAGTGCAGGCGCATCGTTCGTTCCATCGCCCATCATTGCAACAAGCTTTCCACCTTGTTGTTCCTTCTTGATATAATTCATTTTATCTTCCGGCTTTGCTTCCGCAATGAAATCATCAACGCCTGCTTTTTCAGCAATATATTTTGCAGTCAACGGATTATCGCCTGTTACCATCACCGTCTTCACGCCCATTTTTCTCAATCTGTCGAAACGTTCATAGATACCAGGTTTGATAATGTCCTGCAATTCTATCACACCGAGCACATTTGCATTCTGGCTCACTACCAAAGGCGTTCCGCCATTACTTGAAATCGCTTTCACTCTTTCTTCCGTTTCTGCCGGAAAAATATTTCCTGCTTTCAACACTAAATTTCTGATGGAATCAAAAGCGCCTTTGCGAATTTTTAATCCACTTGGTAAATCAATGCCACTACTTCTCGTTTCTGCTGTGAACTCAATAAATCTCGCACCATTTGTACTGAAAGTATTTGGATTGATTCCTGCCAATTCAACAATTGATTTTCCTTCCGGCGTTTCATCAGCAAGCGATGCTAATGCACAAGCTTCAATAAAAGATTTTTCATCAATATTTTTTGCAGCCCAAAAATGAGTTGCTTTTCTGTTTCCAATGGTAATCGTTCCGGTTTTATCAAGCAATAATGTATCTAAGTCACCAGCGGTTTCAACAGCTTTACCACTTTTCGTAATCACGTTTGCGCGAAGCGCTCTGTCCATTCCTGCAATACCAATCGCACTTAATAATCCTCCGATAGTTGTCGGAATCAGGCAAACAAATAATGAAATGAATGCAGCGATGGTTATCGGCGTATTTGCATAATCACCAAATGGTTTCAGCGTGACACAAACAATTATAAAAATGATGGTGAAACCTGCGAGTAAAATCGTCAATGCAATTTCATTCGGTGTTTTTTGTCTCGATGCGCCTTCCACCAATGCAATCATTTTATCCAAAAAACTTTCACCAGGTTCTGTTGTCACACGCACTTTAATTCTATCTGACAAAACTTTCGTTCCGCCTGTTACGCTTGATTTATCGCCACCTGATTCACGGATGACCGGAGCACTTTCACCTGTGATAGCACTTTCATCAATGGTTGCAAGACCTTCAATAATTTCCCCATCCATCGGAATGATATCGCCTGTTTCGCAAATAAAAACATCTCCTTTTTTTAATTGTGAAGAAGGAACAACTTTCACTTCATCCACATAAATTTCTCCAACCGGAAAAACTTTTTTGGCTGGTGTGTCTTCTCTCGTTTTGCGCAAACTGTCTGCCTGTGCTTTTCCTCTTGCTTCTGCAATGGCTTCTGCAAAATTTGCAAACAACAATGTGAGCAAAAGAATAATGAACACAATCAGATTGTATGCCAATGAGCCCTGTGATTTTTCACCCGTGATTATCCAGATGCACACAGCCATCATAATCACTGTCCCGATTTCCACAGTGAACATCACCGGATTGTGAATGAGTATGGAAGGATTTAGTTTCACGAAAGATTGCTTCAGCGCTTCTTTCACTAAAGAGGCTTCAAAAAGTTTGTTAGATGATTTCTTTGCCATAAAATATTTTTAAAATCCTGCTCTTATTTTTCTTACACTTCTAAAATTTCTTTTTATCAACTTAATGTCTCATAGAAAAAAATTCTGCTATCGGACCTAAAGCAAGTGCCGGGAAGAATGATAATGCAGCAACGATAATAATCACTGCAAAAACCATAATCCCAAATGTTCCTGTATCCGTTTTTAATGTGCCCGCACTTTCAGGAACATATTTTTTCTTCGCAAGAATTCCTGCAATAGCTAACGGACCGATGATTGGCAGGTATCTCGCCAATATCATCACAATGCCACAAGTGATATTCCAGAAAGGAACTCCATCGCCTAATCCTTCAAAACCTGAACCGTTATTCGCAGATGATGAAGTGTATTCATACAACATTTCTGAAAAACCATGACTGCCGGGATTATTCAGCCAGGCTGCATAAGCTTTCGGGTCTTGCGCAAACAAATGCGAAGACAATGCAGTGAAACATAAAATCAAAAATGTGTGCAGCAATGCAATAATGGTCGCAATCTTCATTTCCTTCGCTTCAATTTTCTTTCCTAAAAATTCCGGTGTGCGGCCAACCATCAATCCGGATATAAATACTGCAATGATGATGTAGATGTAAAAATTCAAAAAGCCAACACCAACTCCTCCGTAAAATGAATTCACCATCATCCCGAGCAATGCGAACATTCCTGTAAGTGGCGTAAAACTATCGTGCATCGCATTGACTGAACCATTGGAAGTAACAGTTGTAGTAATTCCCCAATATGCAGAAGCTGCCGAACCGAAACGTATTTCTTTTCCTTCCATGCTTCCCATATTTTGGGATATGCCTAACCGTGAGATAGCAGGATTACCTTTCATCTCATAATAAATGGAAGGAATTACAAAACATAAAAAACCAATCGTCATCACACTGAATATCACCCATGAAAGTCTCTTCCTTTTCAACATATAACCTAAAGTAAATACAAGCGCAATCGGTATCAACACGATGCAGATATTCTCAATAATATTGGTGAAGTAATTCGGGTTCTCTAATGGATGCGCTGAGTTTGCTCCAAAAAACCCTCCGCCGTTTGTTCCAATCTGTTTAATAGCAACCATTGCAGCAGCAGGACCGCGGCTCACATTCACTGTGTCACCTTGCAAAGAAATATATTGGTCTTTACCTTTGAATGTCATCGGTGTTCCATTGAACAACAAAAGCACAGCAACTACAATCGACAACGGCAACAAAATCCTCGTACAGGATTTTATAAAGTAGTTATAAAAATTTCCAATCTTCTCAGTTGTTCTTTCTTTCATCGCGTTGAACACTGCAGCACATACAGCCATTCCAACACCGGCACTGATGAATTGAAACAGCATCAATATCAATTGTCCCAGATAAGAAACACCTGACTCACCGGAATAGTGCTGCAGGTTTGTGTTCGAGATAAAACTAATCGTCGTATTAAATGCGAGGTCAGCACTCATCGAAGGATTTGCATCCGGGTTCAGTGGCAACCAGCTCATGTTCATCAGCACCAGCATTGAAAAAATAAACCACACGAGATTAATCGTGAGCATTGCAACCAGATGTTGCTTCCAGTTCATTTCTTTTTCAGGCTTGATGCCTCCGAACCTAAAAAATAATTTATCAATGGGATTCAAAACCGGGTCAAGCCATGTGCGCTGCCCTTCATAAACTTTGCCTATGTATTTGCCGAGAGGTATTGCGAGCAATACCATAACGACATACATAAAAACAACTCCAAGAATTTCCGTGTTCATAAAATCAATTGTGAGATCTAATATTTTGATACCAGCTTTTGAACTCCGATTGAGCATTCTTGCGACGCTCCATTCATCCATTGTGCTACTATTAAGCTTCAGGCTTCTCCGCAATCATCTTCACAAAAATGGCTTTTTGAAATGATGAATGCCTAAAATTTCTCCGGCTTAATCAGCACATAGCACAGATAAATAAAAACAAATATTGCTATCACGAATAATAATGTCATGTTATCGGTTTTAGATTTTGTCAAAAAAATCAATCGACTTAAAAAACAACGCGAAACAAATCAGTCCCGCAACTATTAATATCACTGTCAAATGCATAATTAAAAATTGATGTTTCTGTAAATAATGCCTGATATAACCAGCAACGAATAAAGCGCCACCAATAAATGAAAGGGCTTAATCTTTCCGTTTGCTGTTTTATTTCCTGCTTTCATTTTGCTGAATTTGATAGCATAGTGCCAAATGCTGTGCCTGCGAAGAAGGAAACGTCGAAATTTGCTTGAAACCATTGGTGGTAAAGGGTTTCATGATTAATACTTTCCAGCGGAAATTTGCAAAAAGCCTCCAACCATTCCAAAATGGCATGGTTTATTTTCAAAATGAAATGAAGAGTAACCAGGAAAAATTTCATTTTTTGGAGACATATTCTACATCAAAAAAATTAAGGTTCAAATCATATTCCTCAATTTTTCGATAGAGTGTAGTGAGACCGATATTCAAAAGCTTTGCAGCTTCCACTTTGTTTCCTCTTGTGTGTTTGAGCACGCGTTGTATGTGAGATTTTTCTATGCTTGTCAAATTATAAGATGACAATGCTTGAGGTTTGTTGCTTGTTGTTCGCAGTTCAGGTGGAAGGCTGTCCACAGTTAATTGCGAACCATTTGATAATATCACTGCACGCTCGATAACATTTTTCAGCTCACGCACATTCCCTTTCCATTCCCAATTTTGCAAGAGCTTGATAAAATCTTTGCTCATGCTTTCAACCGGATGCGGCGCTTTTCGTGCATACAAATGCAAAAAATATTCTGCAAGTATCGGGATATCTTTTTTCCGCTCGCGCAATGAAGGAATATAAATAGTGAAAACATTCAGTCGATAAAACAAATCCTTTCGAAATCTTCCGTGCCTTACTTCTTCTTCCAGATTTCTGTTGGTAGCCGCAATAACTCGCACATCTACTTTGATTGATTTTGTATCGCCTACTTTGATGAATTCATTTGTTTCCAGCACACGCAACAATTTTGCCTGCAGTTCAATATTCATCTCACCAATTTCATCGAGAAATAAAGTGCCGCCATCAGCTTCTTCCACCAACCCTTTTTTATCCCTGAACGCACCTGTGAATGCGCCCGCTTTATGCCCGAAAATTTCACTTTCCAAAAGGCTTTTTGAAATAGCGCTGCAATTCAACGCAACGAATGGATGCAAGAATCTTTTGCCCGAACTATGAATAGCTCGAGCAAATAATTCTTTGCCCGTTCCTGTTTCGCCTAATAACAATACGGTTGTATCTAACGGTGCTACTTTTTGCGCAAGCGCAATCGTTTCCTGTATCGGAGGCGATTTGCCGATAATATTCTCAAATCCATAATTGCGCATGATTTGTTTTTCAAGCTCTATCACTTTTGATTGCAGCTTTGCTTTCTCCATCGCGTGGCTCACCAATGGAATGAGCTTATCATTATCATCACCTTTTGTAATGTAGTCGAAAGCGCCATTGCGCATGGCTTTCACGCCATCAGCAATATTTGCCTGCGCAGTGAGGATTATAACTTCGAGGTTATGGAATTTTTCCTTTACTGTCTTTGTAAAATCAATGCCATTGCCATCGGGCAACATGACATCGCAGATGATGACGTCAATGTTTTCTCTTTTTAAAACCCTATTTGCGGATTGGATATCGGAAGATTCAAATAAAGAGTAGCCTTCAAGAACAAAAATTCTTTTCAGCAATGAACGGATTTTTGAATCATCTTCAACCACTAAAATATTCCCGAATGGCATGGCAATCCTGATTTACTTATTAAGCGACTGGCTGTACAGATATTTCACTTTATAACTTTTTTGAAAACTGTCATAGGCTATCAAATCTTTATCTGATTTGAAGTTTGCATCAAGCGCATAGTGGAAATTATTATTAGCCGGGAATGCTTTTTTGAGATTTTCTATTGTGAGCAATTGCAAAGCACCATCTGCTTTTGAGCTGAAAAAATATTCATCTTTCTTGATAGGCTCTTTCCCTTTGTTTTGTTCCTCTTGCTTGTATTCATAATACATGTAGAATCCTGCTGTATCAATTAGCAGATATGCTTCGCCGTTATAAAACCGATAGGTTTTGTTCTGGCAGTTCCGGTAACCGTAGACAGATTTTTTATCGAAAGCATGTTTTTGCCCGTTTGATAAAACGTAACCGGTTGAAGAACCGAAAAAAGTATTTGCCTTTATTTTGTTGCCTGCATTGCTGCAATCAATTTCATATGTAAGCTTTTGTTGCTGAAAATCGGATGCAGTTAAATATATACCGCCTTCAGATTTCATTTTGCTTTGCGCATTTGAAACACTAACGCTTCCTATAATTATAGCAAACACAAATGCAATTTTTACATTTTTCATTTTGAAATGTTTTAAAATTGTTTTTTTATATAGTTTATGAGCGAACCTGTTGTGCGAAGCTTTTCAGCTTCTTCATCAGGAATTTTTATTTCGAATTCTTTTTCTATTTCCATGAACACTTCATACAAATCGAGGGAGTCAATGCCCAAATCGTTTGTGAATGAAGCGTCATTTGGTATTTCACAATCATTGATGCCCAGTTTTTCAATGATTATTTTTTTTATCCTGAGCTCAATGTCTGATTTTGCATAAGTGATGTTTGACATATAGATGAGTTATGAGTAGTGAATGGATAATAATCAATCATGCTTGTTACTTTTTATTTTGATGTTGCACATTGCCGAACAGAATTACAACTGTACAAGAGTGCGATCCGCCGCAGCGGACAAGCCGCAACGATGCTTCATAGTAGCAATGCAGTTGGTGACACAATAAAAACACTTCGAGCAATGATGATGCATCAATTAAAAGCGCACCAAAAAAGCCAGGATAATCCGCGATTCCGAATTCCTCAAATCAGGTTGCCATCCACCCCAACTACTAAGTGGCGGCGCAACAGAAGCACCACTCGAAGTGTAAGTATAACCGCCGGTGTTCGCATAACCCGAAGGCGAGGTAACACCACCGGGGCCGGCGAAATATCCATTGAGCGGAGTAGTGCCAGGCGCTGCACCAAGCGTTGTAACCGCACGATGCACGAACTCTAATTTCAAAGTGATGTTTTGGCTCGGCATATAATCGAATGTTGTTGAAAAATCCCACGCATTGAATGTGGAGCCCGGGCCGGTTTGCTGTTGATACAATGTATCTGCATAGCCTGTTGGTGCAAGCACGAGATATTGCCCGGGATTATGCATATAGCCACCACCGAAAGTCCATGCAAATTTTTGCCCCAACCAAAGCCTGTTATAGAACATGCCGCTGATGAAATTTTGTGCAGGCAAATAAGTGCCGGTTTTAGAATCAGTTTTTCCAAACGGGCTGACACCATCGCCATTTTCAAGACCAAAATCTCCCGTGATACTGAATGCAGCTTTCGTCAAAAATTTTCCATGCGGGTTATTATAGTAACGGCGCTCGTAACTATAATCAAGATGTAATCGATATCGGTGAGCGGCACCTTCATCATCCTTGCCATAATAATTGTTGAAAACATAATCAACATTTTCTGTTGGTCTGTAATAAATAGAAAGACCAACACCCGGAGAATGATTGAACATGCCATAACTCTGCCATCCGTTCACAAGCCAGAACTCCACTTTTAATTTATCAGTTGGAAAAGTTTGCAATCTGAGACCGTTAAAAAACCACGGCGTGTTATCAGAAGTGTATGAAGGCTGATAACCCCAGTTCTCAAAATTGTTGTAAGAAAATAATCCGATATAAGACATAAAAATTCCTGCATCGAGATTAATGCCGTGCCATTTATTCCAATGATAACCTGCATACGCTTCGCTGATGTAGCGATAGATGGTTTGCAAATCATATTGACCCTTGTAAGAGCTTCCATCATTACGCGGAACAACCGTAGAGCGTGTGCCGAATTGCATCATCACTCTGCCACGAACATTATTTACATGAATATCTCCACCAACGCCCATGAAAGACATTTGCAGTTCATTGTTACGAGCCAACGCTGTTGAACCAACAACTGTATTGTCAATCGGGTGATTATAAGAATGTGTGTAATTGAAATCGAAGGTCACATCGCCAGTAAAATATTTTGAATCAAATGCGGGTGGGGTGGTTTTCCGGCTTGTTCCATTCAGCCATGAAAAATCTCCGAATGCAAAAGGGTCGCTCGCTGGTGCTGCTGTTGAATCTTTTGGTTTATCATCAACAGTGTCTTTTGTTTTCTTTGAATTAAAAATTTTTTTTAGCGTATTCAGTAAAGAAGAGCTTTGCTCATTTCTATTTGGGACATGTTGCTTTTCATCAATAGTGTCTTTCAATACTGATACATTATTCTTGTTGATTAATGATGCCGCATAATCATTTTGTTGGCTATAAGTTTTTATAGTGAAAAAAATAGTCAACAAAAGAAAACATGCAACAATTTTATTGTTTTGTTTCATAATAGTTTTTTAAAAAATTAGAATTGGTTAGCTCATATGCAGCCCGGTGCATATAGCAAGCCTGTCTGTTTTCCATTACATCGTTAGGAGACGCGTCGTCGGAAGTCTGAAAGGAGTGATGATAGATTTGCTAAAAACGTACCATCGGGCTCATAAGAAATTTCACAAACCCACAGAACATAATACCAGCAAGCATTACATCAATTTTGAAACAAAATTTAATTTTAAACCGAAAGATGAAAACATTTTCACTTTGAAAAAATATTTTCAAAGTGGATAAGATAGCTGTGCAGTTAGTTAAAGGATGGATGAATTTTCATTTTTGCAAAAAACGAAAGAATACTATTTCATTTTGAAAAACAATTTTCATTTTGGAAGAGGACTATTCAGTATAATAAGCCTATAGAATAAGATATATGCAGCGAAACTCAATGCAGAAAAGCATTTCGTAGCGTTTTCATTTTACTAACAACAAAAGGCATGCGGTTTGAAATTGATTTCACAGTG
>DATGIX010000176.1:0-96775 GCA_035295505.1 Puia sp.
TTTTCACATCTCACATTTGGTAACCAGCATCAGTTCTCTCTTCAGCATCGTTGCGTCGCACTCTTGTACTGTAACAATTCTATTGAGCTTTTGTCTGAACTATGATTATATCCTGATTTTTCTGATTCACCTGATATAAAAAAGCGATCATCCTATCAATCCCAAAAATCTCCCTAAATCCAGGTTCAGACATTTTCCAAACCGTGCTCACAGCTCGCAGCTATCAGCTCACCGCTTTCTCCGTCATTGCTTCAAGTTCTTCCTTCACTGCATCCAAAAATTCATCAGCATCTTTTTTGCGTAATGCTAATGAGGGTAATAAGCGAATCACGTTTGGTTTTGCTTCACCTGTGAAAATGTGTTGGTTCAATAATAAATTTTTCTTCAAGTCTTTTATTTCTTCCGGAGCATCAAAACCAATCATTAATCCTTTGCCGCGAATATTTATTACATGAGGTAATTTTTTCAATTCGCTCATTAAATAATCGCCAACGCGTTCAGCGTTCTGCATTAAGTTTTCAGCTTCGATCACTTCAAGAACTGCAAGCGCAGCAGCACAAGCCAAATGGTTGCCGCCAAATGTTGTACCCAACATAAAATGTTTTGCTTCGATATGTGGAGCAATGATAATTCCGGCAACAGGAAATCCATTTCCCATTCCTTTTGCTATTGTGTAGATATCAGCATTCACATTTGCGTGATCGTGTGAGAAAAATTTTCCGCTTCTTCCGTATCCGCACTGCACGCTGTCTGCAATGAATAGCGCATTATATTCTGTACAAAGTTTTCTTATCAATTGTAAAAATGGAACAGACGCAACATTGATTCCGCCAACACCTTGAATCCCTTCAATGATCACCGAAGAAATTTCATTTCCATGCTGTTTAAAATAATCTTCCAATGCCGATTCATCGTTGAATGGAAGAAAAACAACATTATCAGTTTGATTAACCGGAGCGACAATATTCGGATTGTCTGTTGCTGCAACAGCAAGCGATGTTCTTCCGTGAAATGCTTTTTTGAACGAAATAATTTTTTTCCTGTTATTATAAAAAGAAGCAAGCTTCAATGCGTTCTCATTGGCTTCAGCACCAGAATTGCAAAGAAATAATTGATAATCTTCTTTGCCTGAAACTTTGCCGAGTTTTTCAGCTAATTCTTCCTGCAACGGAATTTTTATTGAATTAGAATAGAATCCAATTTTATTTAATTGCTCCGTCACTCGTTGCACATAATGCGGATGTGTATGACCGATAGAAATTACTGCGTGACCGCCATACATGTCCAAATACTGCTGTCCTTCATCATCCCACACATAAGAGCCCCTTGCTTTTACGACTGTTATATTATTTATCGGGTAGACATCAAATAATTTCATGATAATAAATTTTAAAATGCACTTGCTTTTAATTTCAATCCAGTTTTTTCTTCTAAACCAAACATTAAATTCATATTCTGCAAAGCTTGTCCTGATGCGCCTTTCAGAAGATTGTCAATGGCAGAATGAATGACTAATTTAGCTCCCACTTTTTCCAATTGGATAATACATTTATTTGTATTCACCACTTGCTTTAAAAAAATTGCTTCCTGATTTATTATAGTAAATGGATGATCAGCATAAAATTTTTCATACAACTCAATCAACTCTTTCAAAGGTTTCTCGCAATGCAATGTTGAGCTAACAAAAATGCCGCGGGTAAAATCTCCACGCCAAGGCACAAAGTTGACTGACTGACTGGTTGATTTATTTCCTGAAAGTTGATTAAGCGATTCTCCTATTTCTTTCAGATGCTGATGCACTAATGTTTTATATGCCTGGATATTATTTGCTCTCCACGAAAAGTGAGATGTCTCTGCTAATCCTTGCCCTGCTCCTGTTGAGCCTGTTATGCCTGTTGTATAAACTTCAGTTAACAAGCCTGCTTTTGCCAACGGCAATAATCCAAGTTGAATAGCTGTTGCAAAACATCCGGGGTTAGCAATATTGTGGGCAGATTTAATTTGCTCTTTGTTCAACTCTGGTAAACCGTAGATAAAGCTGCGAGCTGCGAGCTGTGAGCTGTGAGCAAGACGAAAATCCTGAGAGAGATCGATGATCTTTATTTTTTCTTCGATTTTATTTTCCTGCAAAAATTTTTTCGCTTCGCCATGACCAACGCATAAAAACAATATATCGATATCATCACTCAAATCAGAAGTAAATTTCTGATCGGTATCACCTGCAAGATCTTTATGTACATCATACAAATGTTTTCCAGCATTGCTTTTGCTGTTCACAAAAACAATCTCTATCTGCGGATGATTTAATAACAACCGGATCAATTCTCCGCCGGTATAACCTGCGCCACCAATTATTCCTGCTTTAATTTTCTTCATCTCAAAATTATTCGATGTTAATTCTGTCGCCAACTGTTGATGGTTGCGATGTTAATATGAATTCAAGATCTTCCTCTGTTTCATTTAATATCCTATGCTCTTTGCCTGCTTCAATAAAAATGCCTTGCTCTGATTTTACGCATATACGTTTCCGTTGTATCTCAAAAACTGCCTCCCCTTTTAGTATATAAAAAAACTGGTTAGCTTTCTGGTGATAATGTTTTTGCTCTGAGGTATGTGGCTGCATTTTTTCCAATTTCACAGATAAGGCAGATTCAGCAACTAAGTTCCATCCGTCGCAATTCTCTCCCCATTTGTAGTGTTGTAGCGGATTATATTTTGAAACCGGCATCATTTCAAATCATCATTTACTTTGCTGAAGATGGCAGTTTGATTCCCGAATATTTTTGCAAAGCCTTTTACATCATCTCCGCTCCATCCTTTATTCATTTCTCCATACGAACCGAATTTGCTGCTCATCAAATCGTGCTCACTTTCAATTCCGGTAATCGTGTAACGATACGGTTGTAGCGTTACAAAAACTTTTCCGCTCACTGTCGCTTGTGTATCTTCTAAAAATTTTTCAATGTTGCGCATTGTCGGGTCGAGCATTTGTCCTTCGTGTAACCAGTTGCCGTACCATGTGCTCATCTGATCTTTCCAATACAATTGCCATTTGGTAAGTGTATGTTTTTCCAGCAAATGATGCGCTTTGATAATAATAACCGGCGCTGCAGCTTCAAATCCAACACGCCCTTTTATACCAATGATAGTATCGCCCACATGAATATCTCTTCCAATCCCATATGGCTGGGCAATGGATTGCAAATGTTGAATCGCCTCAACCGGATTAGAAAATTTTTTGTCCTCAACCGCAATCAACTCGCCTTTCTCAAATTCTAATTTTATATTTCTAATTTCTAATTCCTTATTCACATGCGTCGGCCACGCATCTTCCGGCAAATAATCTTTCGACGTCAGCGTTTCTTTTCCACCAACCGATGTCCCCCACAATCCTTTATTAATGCTGTATTGCGCTTTCGTGAAATTCATTTCCACTCCATGCTCTTTCAAAAAATCAATCTCTTCTTCGCGGCTTAAACGCATATCGCGGATCGGCGTTAATATTTCCACTCCATGCAACATACTTTGAAATACCATATCAAAACGAACCTGGTCGTTGCCCGCACCGGTGCTTCCGTGTGCTACATACGATGCGCCAATTCCCTGTACATGTTTCGCCACAGCAATCGCCTGCACCATTCTTTCTGCACTCACGCTTAATGGATAGGTTGCGTTCTTCAGTACATTTCCGAAAATCAAATATTTGATACAACTTTCGTAATATTCTTTAGTCACATCAACACATTTGAAAGATGCAACGCCTAATTTTTTCGCACGCGTTTCAATATTTTTTATTTCTTCATCGCTGAATCCACCTGTGTTCACCGTCAATGCATGAACTTCTAAATTTTTTATTTTATTCAGATAAATAGTACAGTAAGTAGTGTCTAACCCACCGCTGTATGCTAATACGACTTTATTGTTCATCTTTAATATTTACGATTTTAGATGTACGATTTCTTTGAAATTGCTGTCAGCTTTTAGCTATAAGCTTCAAGCATCCCAATTATTAATTTTTAATTACTAATTCTTAATTGTGATTCGGGCTTACAGATTAAAAAAGTAATGCATCAACGATTTCGGTTTGGCAGCGCCGTTTGTTGTTTCTTTTTCTTTTTTCAGAAAAGGCTTTAGCAATTTCCACTGTTTGATTTTCATAAAGCGCTCATAGAGCTTGCTGTGAAGTTTAAAATCTTCTGTTGTTTCTTCAGGTTCGTAATGGTCTTTTGGGTCGTAGAGCATCGCTGTGCACATGCAGTTCTTTCTTTCTTTGCTCATTAATATTTCATAATTCACACAGCTTTTGCAACCTGCCCAAAAAGCTTCGTCTTGGGTCAATTCAGAGTAAGTAACAGGTTCATAACCGAGGTCGGAATTGATTTTCATGACTGCTAATCCTGTAGTCAGCCCGAAAATTTTTGCATCCGGATATGTTTTCCTGCTGAGGTCAAAAATTTTTTGTTTGATTTGTTTTGCTAATCCGCCTTTGCGAAATGATGGTGCGACAATCAATCCTGAATTGGCTACATATTCGGCGTGGCTCCATGTTTCTATATAGCAAAAGCCAGCCCAAATGCCATCTTTGGTGAAAGCAATCACTGCTTTTCCCTCACGCATTTTTTGTTGGATGTAATCAGCGCTTCTTTTGGCGATGCCGGTCCCGCGGGCTTTTGCGGAGGATTCCATTTCATCGCAGATTATCTGTGCAAAATCCTGATGTGTTTCATCAGCTATCAATATCTTAAATTCCTGTTCCATTGTTTTAACTTGAAAATTGTGAGGGGAATCAATGAAATATCATTGATGATTTTCTTGTTCCCGCCTTGCGGGAAAATAGTTCCGCTGAGACAGAGGACACTATGGGCGAGTGGTATCAACGTCGTACCCAAAAGGGAATGATGGGGCGAACAGAAAAAATAACGCCAACGGGCGCTACAAAAAACCCACGCTCATTGAAGGCGTGCAATATCACTTTTGAGAAGTGTGATATGTGTGAGTTTTTTTTCATTTCAATAATAGATGATAATGGGCTTAATAATTTTAACTATGCAAAGAAAAACAATTTTTTTAATGAATGCCAATATTTTAATGTGAAATTTTAGTGAAGGGGATTGCCACTGAAGCACGGAAACATAGAACTTAGTTGCAACTAACTTAAGACGGGAATTGAATGTATTGCATCGCTCATTTCCTTAATCAGCGAAGCATCTTTTTCAATTGCATTGCCGACGACAATCAAATCTGCCCCTGCTTTGCAATTTCGGTAAGCTTTTTCGGGGTCTTTAATGCCACCGCCTACAATTATGGGGATTTCAATTTGCTTTGAAACAGCGGCAATCATTTCTTCATTAATAGCCCGCTTTGCGCCGCTGCCGGCGTCCATGTAAATCAGTTTCATCCCAAGCATTTCGGCTGCCATAGCGGTGCATAATGCAATTTCATTTTTGTCTGATGGAATAGGCGTAGCATTGCTGATGTAAGAAACCGTAGTAGGAGCACCACCATCAATTACCATATAACCTGTGGAAATAATTTCAAGCCCGCTTTGTTTTACAAAAGGTGCGGAGATAACATGCTGACCGATTAATAACTCAGGATTTCTCCCTGAGATAAGCGAGAGATATAACAATCCATCAGCATATTTGGAAACCTGTGAAGGTGTGCCCGGAAAAAGTATAACTGGAATATTGCAATTCCTTTTGATGAGCTGAACCACTTCATCCAAATGATTCGAAATAACAAGACTTCCACCAACCAGCAAATAATCAACATTGGCATTGATTGTGAGTTCGGTTAGCTCATCAATTTTTGCCGCATCAACTTTATCCGGGTCAATTAATACAGCAAATGATTTTGCGCCTTTTTTCTTTCCTGCCAGTAATGATTCGTAAATGTTTTGCTTCATGGCTACGTGCAAAAATGCAAAAACTTTTCGGGTTTCGAAAGAAAGTTTCGGGTTCATAGCTCATAGTATCCGGTTGGCAGTTTGCATTGGGCAGTAGGCAAGCAAGAATTGCTGCAATTGATATTGAATTTTAGAATTGAAACTTTGCCAACTGTTGACTGTCAACTGCCAACTGTTTTCTTTCCATGAAACACACGTGAAACGGGCTTTTATTAATTGATAATTTTTTTTTCAATTCTTTCCAAAAAAACTTAATCGGAAAAAAAGGAAAAAATGTGCAAAAATCACATTAATCAATACCAACCTACACTTCCGAATTTATCAACTGTTTTTTCCACAGTTTGTTGATATTTCAAAACACCAAATATCAAAATCAAAAAATATTTTCGCTTTCCCCTTAACAATTTCTTAATAACAAAAAATATCGTACTAATCCAGATGAGCAGCAATAAAAATCCAATGAAAGGCTTGCAGTTTGCCCGCCGATTCACAAAAGAAGGCGTTGACGTGTTCAGCCAGTTTGAATACGACTACCGCACTTCTGTAATACGCAACCCCACAGGTGAGGTTGTGTTCGAAATGAATAATGTGGAAGTGCCCAAACAATGGAGCCAGATTGCCACAGATATTCTTGCTCAAAAATATTTCCGCAAAGCCGGAGTTCCACAACAAGATGGCTCACTGGGAAGAGAGACTTCTGTGAAACAGGTTGCTCACCGCATGGCTAATTGCTGGCGCGTTTGGGGCGAGAGATATAACTATTTCTCTTCCGAAAAAGATGCACAGGTTTTTTATGAAGAACTGGTGTATTGTATTTTGAACCAGGCTTGCGTTCCCAACAGCCCACAATGGTTCAATACCGGTTTGCATGAAAGCTATGGCATTAAAGGAAAGCCACAAGGACATTATTATGTTGACGCGATTGACGGACAATTGAAAAAGTCTACTTCAGCTTATGAAAGACCTCAGCCACACGCTTGTTTTATATTGAGTGTGGATGATGATTTGGTAAATGATGGTGGCATCATGGATTTGTGGATTCGCGAAGCAAGGATTTTCAAATATGGTTCTGGTGTTGGAACGAATTTTTCCAGCATCCGTGGTGAAGGCGAAAAACTCAGTGGTGGCGGCACTTCCAGCGGCTTGATGAGCTTCTTAAAAATCGGCGACCGTGCAGCAGGTGCTATCAAATCAGGCGGAACAACACGCCGCGCTGCTAAAATGGTTTGCCTCGATTTGGACCATCCCGAAATAATGGAGTTCATCAACTGGAAAGTGGAAGAAGAAAAGAAAGTGGGAGCATTAATCGCTGCCGGCTATCCGAGCGATTACGAAGGCGAAGCTTACAAAACAGTTTCAGGACAAAATTCAAATAATTCCATACGCATACCCAACGAATTTTTCGAGAAGCTCGAAAAAGGCGAAGACTGGGAATTGAAAGCCAGGAGCGATGGCAGGGTGATGAAACGTTTTCCTGCCAAAGAAGTCTGGAATCAGATTGCGTATGCAGCATGGCGTTGCGCTGACCCGGGTACCCAATACGATACTACCATTAACGAGTGGCACACGTGCCCCAATGGTGGCCGCATCCGGGCTTCCAACCCTTGCTCTGAATACATGTTCCTCGATAACACGGCTTGTAATCTGGCGTCCGTGAATCTCCGCAAGTTTTTTGAAGAAAGCACTAATACTTTCGATGTAGAAGGTTTCGAGTACACATGCAGGTTGTGGACAGCAGTGCTTGAAGTTTCTGTGCTGATGGCACAGTTCCCAAGCAAAGAAGTGGCACAGCTTTCTTATGATTACAGAACACTTGGTTTGGGTTATGCCAATCTTGGTTCCATGCTGATGGTGATGGGCATTCCTTACGACAGCGAAGAAGCAAGAGGAATTGCAGGCGCTATCACCGCTATTATGACCGGCATTTCTTACAAAACTTCTGCAGAGCTTGCTGAAGTACTCGGCGCATTTCCAAAATATGAAGAGAACAAAACGGAAATGCTCCGCGTAATGCGCAATCATCGTCTTGCAGCTTATGATGCAGATGAATACGAAGGATTGCAAATTAAGCCACAAGGCATCAAGGCAAAATATTGCCCTGACTATTTGTTGACTGCTGCTACAAAAGCATGGGATGATGCAGTTCAACTTGGCGAAAAATTTGGTTATCGCAATGCGCAAACAACAGTGATTGCTCCAACAGGAACAATCGGTTTGGTAATGGATTGTGATACAACCGGTGTTGAGCCTGATTTTGCGCTGGTGAAATTCAAAAAACTCAGCGGCGGCGGTTATTTCAAAATCATTAATCAATCAGTTCCGGCAGCGTTAAGAAATTTGAATTATTCTGAAAAAGAAATTGATTCGATTGTTAAGTATGCAGTGGGCTCAGGAACTTTTGCAGGAGCACCTCATATCAATCATCAATCATTAAGCGAGAAAGGATTTATCGCAGAAGAAATTAAAAAGCTCGATACAGCAGTTGGTTCCGCATTTGAAATCGGTTTTGTTTTCAATGTATATAATTTAGGTGAAGAATGTTTGCAGCGCCTTGGTTTCAAACCTGAAGATTATTTCAATTTTGAATGGAACCTGCTCGAAGCGCTTGGTTTCAGCGATGACCAGATTGAAGCGGCGAATGATTATGTGTGCGGAACAATGACTGTAGAAGGTGCGCCTTCATTGAAAGAAGAGCATCTTTCAGTTTTTGATTGTGCTAATAAATGCGGAAAGAAAGGTGAAAGATATATTCATGCACATGGTCATATCAGAATGATGGGCGCAACGCAGCCTTTCATCAGTGGTGCGATTTCAAAAACTATCAATCTTCCAAATGAAGCAGTGATTGAAGAAATTGCTGATGCATATATGTTGAGCTGGCAGCTTGGATTAAAAGCGTGTGCGCTTTACCGTGATGGTTCTAAATTATCACAGCCGCTGAGTAATAAATCAGATAAAAAGAAAAAGACAGAAGAAGAAGCAAGTGACAAGGTACAGGCAGTTGCAGAAGCAGCTACAGAAGAATCGAATATTGTTGATATGAGCAAGTTGACTGTTCAGGAATTGCTCGACGAAGTAACAAAGCGAGTTCAATCTTCTCCTGACACGAAATTGAAACGCGCATTAGCAACAATTGTAGAAAGAAGAACACTTCCTGCAAAAAGAAGAGGCTTCACGCAGAAAGCAAAGATTAATGGGCAGGCAATTTTCCTGCGCACGGGTGAATACAGTGATGGAACAGTTGGTGAAATCTTCATCGATATGGCGAAAGAAGGTGCGACTATGCGCAGCATGTCTAACTGTTTTGCAATTGCTATTTCAATCGGTCTTCAATATGGTGTTCCCTTGGAAGAATTTGTAGAGAAATTTGTATTCACCCGTTTCGAACCATCAGGAATGGTTGACCACCCGAATATCAAGAGCACGACTTCCATTGTAGATTTCATTTTCCGTGCATTGGCTTATGAATATCTGGGAAGAACCGATTTAGTGCATGTGCTTGATAAAGCTGATGTCGCAAACACGGGCACTGATGATTGGGATGAAATTCCAACATCACTCGAATACGAAAAAAAAACACCTGAGCTAAGTGATGTAAGAATTGTTGCAAAAGCATCTGCAAGCAAACCGGCAGCACAACCTGCAAAAACGCAAAAAGCTCCGGTTAAAGCAGAAGCAACAATGGATGCGGTGAATGCAGCAGCGAAAAGCATGCAGAGCGATGCGCCGGCTTGCAATACTTGCGGTCACATCACGATCAGAAGCGGCACTTGCTATAAATGTCTCAATTGTGGAAACAGTATGGGTTGCAGTTAAGTACTTGTCACACCCTATTAAATAAGAAAGGACGGTTATTTATATACTTCTACTCCCGCTCATGTCTATGAGCGGGTTTTTTGTTTAATTTATTCAAGGTCATAAGCTTAGATAAAAATGAAGTTTTTACTAATGCTATTGGTATATTTTCATTGACGAATGATTTTATACGACACGCTTGCATCTACAATTTTCAAGAACTATCTTCGTTATTAATTAAAATATAATTCCGTTTAAAATCCCAAAAAGAAAACTCTATGAAACAAATCATCGCATTGTTACTCATCATCGCTTTTTTCGCTTCATGCAGCAGATCGGTTACTCCTTATGAAGCTGCCAACAATCACTACAGCAAGTGCCGAGCAGTCAGATAATTTTATAAGCATAAAATAAATTAAATGAAGGTTGCCATAATCAGGCAGCCTTTTTTGTTTAATCCTTATTTTTATGCAACTAATCTGCTTACATGACCATTCATTTCGGCTACGACAAAAAACAGGTGCTTCAGGCTTTGCGCTATCACTTTATTACAAGACCGGAAATAAAAATATTACTAATCGTAGTAAATATTTTTACTATCATTTCCGCCGTGCTTCTTTACATGCATAAAATCCAGCCGCTCTCATTTTTGATTTTTTCTGTTCTTTGGTTTTTGTTGATCGTTGCTGTATGGCGAATTTTGCCTGCAAGTATTTATAAAAAATCTCAGACTTTCCAGGACAACTTTTCCATGAGCATTGATGACCGCGAAGTGGTTTTGGATACGAACCGCGGAGCTCATGCGTGGCAATGGAAAGACTTCAGCACATTTTTGGAAAGCCCTTATTTTTTTCATCTGTATTTTAACAGCCGTTCATTTTTTTTAGTGCCGAAAGATGCTTTCAAAGGGATTCCGGAATTGCAGGAAATAAGGCAGCTATTGCGGGAAAAGATTAAGAAAAACTAAAGTTTAGATATTTTTATTTATTTCAATCCAAACACGCTCAAATAAAGCATATCTTGCCGGCGTTAATAAATAATACACCCTAAACAATTATCCTTTCTTTTTTAAAAATTCAGTTTAGAGCTACGCATTTATTAATACGCTAACATGGCCAAAGTTACTTTCAATAACAAGCATCGGGTTTTCTATGCAACATTAAAGTCATCAGTAGACGATTATTTCACGAATAATAATTTAAGTAAAACCGGAAACTGGAAGCTGTACACAAAAACCGGTGTGCTGATACCATCAGCCATCCTCATTTATCTTTCTTTATTGATTTTTCCTATGCCTGCAATCGCAGCTATTTTATTGAGCGGTCTTTTTGGTTTTGTGCTGGCGAGCATTGGTTTCAATGTGATGCATGATGCCTGTCATGGAAGCTATTCAAGCAAAAATTGGGTGAATGATTTATTAGGCCTGAGCCTGAATGCGCTCGGTGGCAACGCATTTATATGGAAATTCAAGCATAATATTATTCATCATACTTACACAAATATTGATGGCATTGATGATGACATTGCAAAGAGCCCGTTGATGCGGCAATGCAATACACAGAAATGGGTTCCTATGCATAGGTTCCAGCATGTGTATGTTATTTTGGTATATGCAATTTCTTCTTTCGCTTGGGTGTTTCTAATGGACTTTAATAAATATTTCAAGAAAAGAATTGTTGCGATGCCATTGCAAAAGATGGATACGAAAGAGCATGTGGTTTTTTGGATGACAAAGATTTTATACCTACTCTTTTACATTGCAATTCCTGTGATGGCAGTCGGATGGAAAAAATGGGCAATCGGGTTTACGAGTTTCCATCTTGTGATGGGTTTCACCTTAGCAATTGTTTTTCAATTAGCACATGTTGTGGAGCATACGGAATTTGAATATGCTGAAGGCGATGATGCCATGAAGATTGAAGATGAATGGGCAGTTTATCAGGTGAAGACGACCGCTAATTTTGCTCCTAAAAATAAAATCATTTCCTGGTTTGTTGGCGGGTTGAACTTTCAGGTTGAGCATCATTTATTCCCACGCATCAGCCATGTGCATTATCCGGCTATCCGAAATATAGTGAAGCAAACCTGCGACAAATTTAATATCGCTTACAACGAATTTCCTACCATGACAAAAGCTGTTGCATCGCATTTCAAAATGATGAAGCAGTTGGGGAAAAGACCAGTGACAGTTCATAATTAAGAGTTGATAGTAAAAGCTGGATATAATAACTTCAGACTCTGAACTTATAACTCTGAACTTTTTTATTTCGGTTTGTACTTTGTTTCTTCGAAGATTTTCCTGGAATCAGTTGTCATTAACTGAAGCGGAGTTACAGAGGGATTTTTATCAATGTAATTTTTTACAATCTGCCAGCCCACCCATTGGCCAATATTTCCCGGAGAAACATCAGGCATTCCCATTGTGTTAGGAGCATCACCTATATAGTTTTTGATGATATCCGGATCGACTGTATAGAGCTCATTATTGGTTTGCAAAAAATAATTCCATATCAGCCCTTCATTTGCTTTGCACCAGGCTGTTTGTTTTTGCGAGAACCCTGTGATCAAACTATCTGGTGCATCTGGCATAAACTGATTGATAAGGTACCAGTATTTTCCTTTCTCAATCATTTGTTCTATTAAAGGTTTGTTGCCGCTTTTGTCAGCAAAAAGATCTTCGGCAATTGCCTTCATACAGTTTGATGTGATATAAGAAGGCTCAAACCGTCTTGAAATATAAGTCGGGTACATTTCCTGGCCTTGCATGCTTGTATAAAAAGAAAAATTTCTTCCTGCATATAGCTGAAGCCCGATTGCCAATGCGTATTGAGTGATAGCAACTCCGGGAGCATCAAAAGGCCCGATATAAGTGACCACTTTTTGTGGCAATTGATATTTAGGAAAATAATATTTCACATATTTCAAGCTTTGTTGCAATTCTTTTTCAAGCCATCCCATATCCCCGAATTTCATTTCGATAGAATCTTTAGCAGGCCAATAGCTCGAGAGGAACTGGCGTGACGCTGCAAATGCGATCTTGCTTGTGTCGCTCAAAGGTTCTGCGCCTAAAATATTTGTACTGAAATCATTGATGAAATAAGGAAATTGTTGATTGAGCTGATGTAATCCCTGAACAATATTGTTTGTATCAAGCGAAAAAAACGCTTTATCAAACCGCTCGATTTTAACGGTCACGGTTATCTTAGAAACATCAGGAGCATTTTTTTTATTGCTGCAAGAAAATGCAACAAAAGCTATCAGCAGTATCAGAATTGGTTTTTTCATGGTGATGATAACGAAATTTAAAAGGAATTAGTACAGATATTTTATAATACCAAAATGAATTAACGTTTGTTTGACCCCTCGTGCAATTAGCACTAATTCGTTCAAATTCGCGTTAATTCACGTTTGCATAAATTTGCATCATGAAAATCGCTTTAGCGCAACAAAATTATCATATCGGCAATTTTGAAAAAAACATTGAAAAAATAATTGAGGGCATTCGCAAAGCAAAAAAAGAAAACGCGGAACTCGTTGTGTTTTCAGAGCTTTCTGTTTGTGGTTATCCGCCAAGGGATTTTTTGGAGTTTGAAGATTTTATTGCAAAATGCTATGAAGCTATTGATATTATCAAACAAGAAGCAGATACGATTGGTGTAATAGTCGGTTGTCCTGCGAGAAATCTTTCATTGAAGGGAAAAGATTTATTTAATGGTGCATGGTTGTTGTATGAAAAAGAAGTGAAGGGAGTTGCTCATAAAACCTGTTTGCCGACTTATGATGTGTTTGATGAATACAGATATTTTGAACCGGGGTTTGAATGGAATGTGATCCCTTTTAAAGGAGAAAAAATTGCTTTGACTATCTGCGAAGATATTTGGAATCTCGGTGATAATCCATTGTACCGTTATTCACCTATGGAATCGCTGATAAAACAAGAACCGGATTTGATGATCAATATTTCTGCATCGCCATTTGACTACGACCATGATGATGACAGAAAAGAAGTAGTGAGAGCAAATGTGTTGAAATATAAGTTGCCGATATTTTATTGCAATGCTGTCGGTTCACAAACCGAAATTGTTTTTGATGGAGGAAGCCTGGTGTATGATGCAAAAGGAAATATTATCAATGAGATGAAATATTTTGAAGAAGATTTTTGCATTGTAGAGTCCTCAGTTGTTAGTCGTCAGTCAACAGAGGAGGACCGTCGAACACCGACCGATGACCGCCGACTATTCGATAAAGAAATGCGCGTTTCAAAACAAAATGACGCATCGCAAATTATAAACTATCTCACTGCAGAAAATAATATCAAGCAAATTCATGATGCGCTGATGCTCGGTATTCGCGATTACTTCGGCAAGATGGGTTTCACAAAAGCCATTCTTGGAAGCAGCGGCGGCATTGACAGTGCGGTTACTCTGGCATTAGCATGCGAAGCTTTAGGAAAAGGAAATGTTAGAGCGATATTAATGCCTTCGCAATATTCCACGTCACATTCTGTGAGCGATGCTGAACAGCTTTCTAAAAATCTACACAACCAATACGATGTAGTTCCGATAAAAAATATTTACGATTCTTTTCTTTCTTCATTAAAACCAATTTTTAAAGATTTGCCATTCAGCCTTGCAGAAGAAAATATTCAAAGCAGAACACGTGGCAATTTATTAATGGCTATTGCTAATAAGTTTGGATATATCTTGTTGAACACTTCAAACAAAAGTGAGCTCGCAACGGGTTATGGAACATTGTATGGCGATATGGCTGGTGGTCTGAGTGTTCTTGGTGATGTTTACAAAATGCAGGTGTATGCATTGGCAAAATATATTAATCGCCACGGAGAAATCATCCCCCAAAATATTATAGACAAAGCACCATCTGCAGAACTTCGACCAGACCAAAAAGACAGCGACAGTTTGCCCGAATATGATGTGCTTGATAAAGTTTTATATCAATACATAGAAAGAAGGCAGGGACCAAAAGAAATTATTGCGATGGGAATTGATGAGCAATTGGTAAAGCGAATTTTAAAAATGGTAAATGTAAATGAATACAAACGCAATCAGTTCTGCCCGATCATTCGCGTGAGCTGCAAAGCATTTGGAGTTGGAAGAAGAGTGCCAATAGTCGGTAAATATTTAGCCGGATAAAACCAATCAAAACAATTTCAGGCTATTTATCTATTGTTTAGTCAATGTAATTGTATAAGTAATGGCAGGTGTAACATTGTCGTTGGTATATGCCAAAACGAGTATTTTATTATTGAAGCTTTCGATTGCAAATACCTGGGCACCAAGTAAAATAGTACTGCTGTTTGGCAATGTCCAAAGGTCTGTAAAACTGTTTGATGGGCTGCAAACAGTGCCAGCATCAATATAGTTATAAGTAGAATCTGTATTAAATTTAATTTCATCATCCTTTTGGCAAGCACTATCCCGTGGATCATATACGGGTCCTGAAGCTTTTTGGGCTGTTTCAGTAAATGTATATGTACCGGAAATATTAGCTATCGTTGGGGTCACACCCGAATCCTTTTTGCTGCAGCTATTAGTAAAAAGAAATAATACAGATACAAAAAATAAAGCAGCAAAAAACAGTAATCTTCTCATAATTGAATTTTGATAAATTGATAAAAATACCCTCACGAATATACGTTCAAGAAAAGTATAGGTTGCCGGAAAATATTTTTCTTAAATATTAATGTTTCATGTACACAGCGACAGTTGCAGTTATGCCACTTTGTGTAATTGTTTTTTCAAAATGAAGTTGCGTTTCTGTTAAGCTGGTAATATTAACCGAACCACCAACACTTCCAAAAACAGAATCCGGAAAATTAATAATGGTTTGTGAAGAGTTAAAGCTCCATGTAAAGGATGCTGTTTGCGGATTGGAAGGATCACATTTTGTTGCTCCTTCGTCTTCGGTGCCTGTGCTGTCACTTTTAAAATATAAAAGATTATCAGTTTGGCAATCTTTTATGTAGCCCGGAGGGATTGCAGCATCAATTGTCCCGTCATTATTCAAATCAATTCCCGCAGTATCATATTTCCATACAGAAGCGGTGATCAATTGCATTTTTGTTTTTGGTTGATCAGAATTGCTTTTGCCGCAACTATTCAAAATAGCCAAAACAGTTATTGCGCCGATCCCAAACAAACCAAATCGTGTTTTCATAGCTTGATTATTTGATACATAAATTTAACGCTAAATATGTTCTTGCATTTGCATTATTCATGCCATAATCTGAAAATTATTTTTATTAATGGTCGGTTAACTATATAATTTGCAAACTATTAGCCAAGTTGGCAAGCTACTTGCTATGTGAATGTGTATTTTTGCACCCCTAATCAAAGTTTATGGTATATACTGCAGAAGACATCAGGCAACTCAACGAAAAGATACAATATCAGGGAGTTTTTATTGACAGGCTTCGCGATGAAATAAGTCGCGTAATTGTTGGTCAGCAGCACATGCTCGACAGGTTATTAATTGGCTTGCTAAGCAATGGTCACGTGTTGCTCGAAGGAGTTCCGGGTCTTGCAAAAACACTTTCTATCAAATCGCTGGCCCAGGCCATCAGAGCTAATTTCAGCCGTATACAATTCACGCCGGATTTATTGCCTGCCGATGTTATAGGCACCATGATTTACAATCAGCAGAAAAATGAGTTTGTCGTTCGCAAAGGCCCCATCTTCGCCAATTTTATTTTGGCTGATGAAATCAACCGCGCTCCTGCAAAAGTGCAAAGTGCACTGCTTGAAGCGATGCAGGAAAGGCAAGTGACCATCGGTGATTCGAGCTATAAATTGGATGAACCATTTCTCGTTCTTGCTACTCAAAACCCATTAGAGCAGGAAGGAACTTATCCATTGCCGGAAGCGCAGCAGGACAGGTTTATCATGAAAGTAATTGTAGGTTATCCAACAAAATCGGAAGAACAAATGATAATCCGCCAGAATGTGCAAGGAGGAGGTTTTCCGCAAGTTGGGCAAGTGGTTTCCATCCAGGAAATTTTGCAGGCGCGAGATTTGACGAAGCAGATTTATATGGACGAAAAAGTGGAGAATTATATTCTGGATATCGTTTTTGCAACACGCACTCCTGAAAAATATAGGCTCGAAAAATTAAAGCCATTGATTGCTTACGGCGGTTCACCGCGTGCAAGCATTAATCTTGCATTGGCTGCAAAAGCAAATGCATTTTTAAACAAGCGCGGTTATGTGATTCCTGAAGATGTTCGTGCGATTTCGAAAGATGTGCTTCGACACAGGATTGGATTAACTTATGAAGCAGAAGCAGAAAATGTGAACACAGAACAAGTGATTGATGATGTGCTTAAGGCGATACAAGTACCTTAGAAGTCTTCAGTTCGCAGTCTATAGTTTTCAGTTCTGATAGTTTGAGTTTGATTATGAAACCTAAACTCTTTGAATTTTGAAAAGCAAATCTAAGTGTGATGATGGATTTAAGGCTGCCAACTGAAAACTATAGACTGTAAACTCGAAACTATGCTCACTACTCCCGAAATATTAAAAAAGGTTCGTGAACTCGAAATTAAAAGCAAGAGGCTTACACGCCATATTTTCACAGGCGAGTATCATAGTGCTTTCAAAGGTCGCGGCATGAGCTTTCGGGAAGTAAGAGAATATGCAGCGGGAGATGATGTTCGATTTATTGACTGGAATGTTTCTGCGCGATTCGGTCATCCGTTTAGCAAATTATTTGAAGAAGAACGTGAACTGACGGTGATATTATTAATAGACATTAGTGCAAGTTCTTTATTCGGTACTGTTCATGCCAGCAAAAAAGATATCATTACTGAAATCAGCGCTGTGCTTGCGTTTTCGGCGATTAATAATAATGATAAGATTGGAGCAATTTTTTTTACTGATAAAGTGGAGAAATATATACCGCCCAAAAAGGGAAGAGAACAAGCTTTGTATATCGTTCGTGAAATTCTAACGGTGACGGCTAAACGAAAAGGCACAAAGTTGAGCGAAGCCATCCGCTTTTTTAATGGCTCTATCAAACAAAAAAGCATTGCGTTTGTGCTGAGCGATTTTTTAGATGAAAAATTTGATGATGCTTTAAAGGTTGCCGGAAAAAAGCACGACATCACAGGCATCAAGATTTATGACAAAATGGATATGCAACTGCCGGAAGCAGGTTTGCTTGAAATACAAGATGCGGAAACAGGGAAAGTGCAATGGGTTGACACAAACGATTATTCAGTGAGAAAAAATTATCAGGAAAAGTTTTTTTCAGCTACGGAAAATTGCAAAACAATTTTTTTGAAAGCAGGAAGTGATTTATTGCATATCAGAACAGACGAAGATTACGTGAAAGTGCTGAAAAAGTTTTTTATAGGGAGGAGCAAGCCGGCATAGCCAATGAGACGAACGATATTACATACAGCTTCGATTCTGGCTTTATTGCTTTTTGCAAAATTTTCATTTGCTCAATCTTCAGTTACTGTAAATGCTGCTGTTGATAAAAGTGAGATATTGATTGGTCAAAGAATTCAACTGTCTCTTGATGTAAAAGTTTCGCTTGGCTTTAATCCATTCTGGTTTCCGTTAGATTCTATTCCACATTTTGAATTTATTGAGAAAGGAAAGATTGATTCAGTTGTCACAGAAAATGATAAATCTTATCATCAAAACATTATTATCACCAGCTTCGATTCAGGCATGCATGTGATTCCCAGAATGCCGGTAATAATTGGAGGTAAAAGTTTTTTGACAGATTCAATTCCCATCACTGTAAAATTCACACCGGCTGACCCGAAGCAGGATTATCATGACATCAAAGATATTCTCGACGTTCAAAACCCATATTCAAAATATATTGTTTGGACAATTGTAGCAATCACAATTATTTCAATTGCGCTTGTCGTTTATTTCATTACCAGAAAACAAAAGGAAAAAGTAAAAGAAGAAGAACAATTTGTTTCGAGGCTGACAGCTTATGATGAAGCCATCAAATCTTTGGAAGAATTAAAGAAACAGGAACTTCCTGCAAAAGGCCAGGTGAAATTATATTACAGCAGGTTGAATGATATTCTTCGCTTATTTGTTTTGAGAAAACTGCAGATAGCGAGCATGACAAAGACAAATGAAGAATTAATTATGCAGCTAAAAGAATTGAATATTTCAAGAGAACAATTTTCTCATCTTGTGCAGTCTTTACGAATGAGCGATTTTGTGAAGTTTGCGAAATATTTGCCGAATGAAAATGATAATGAAGAGAATTTTAAAGTGATTAAATCATCTGTAGAAATTTTAAATGAAATAGATAAATAGTGTTTTACGAGTGGTTTCAACATATCAGTTTTGCTTATCCGGTTTTCTTCGGTTTGCTTGCGTTAGTGCCACTGATGATTTATTGGTATGTGCAGAAATACAATCAAGGACAAGCTTCTATAACTATTTCAAGCACACAAAACTTCAAAGGTGTTTCATCCTGGAAAAACACTTTCAGGCATGTTCCATTTATTTTACGTGTGCTCACTACCGTTAGTTTGATTTTTGCATTAGCACGCCCACAGATAAAAAATGATGAACAATTAGTTAATGGGGAAGGCATTGATGTGATGCTTTGCATCGATATCAGCGGAAGCATGCTGGCACAGGATTTCACGCCGAACAGGATTGAAGCGGCAAAAAATGTGGCATCCACTTTTATTGATAATCGTCCAACTGATAGAATTGGCTTGGTGATTTTTTCCGGCGAAAGTTTCACGATGTGCCCACTCACAACTGACCATGCTGTTTTAAAATCTCAGTTGTATAATGTTGCAAGCGGTTTGCTGGAAGATGGAACTGCAATTGGCTCTGGTCTTGCAACAGGTGTTGACAGGCTTCGCGGCTCGCCATCAAAAAGCAAAGTGATTATTTTATTAACTGATGGTGAAAATAATGGCGGATTGATTGACCCGAACACAGCAAAAGAAATTGCAAAATCGGTTGGAGTTCGTGTGTATACAATTGGTGTAGGTACAGAAGGTTTTGCGCCAGTGCCTGTGCAAACAGCAAGCGGTGTGATTATGCAGCGTGAAAAAATAAACATTGATGAAAAACTTCTTACACAAATCGCTAGTGAAACCGGCGGAAAATATTATCGCGCAAAAGATGATTCAAGCCTGAAAAACATTTATGCAGAAATCGATAAGCTCGAAAAATCAAAAGTGGAAGTGACTTCTTATAGAAGATACAGTGAACAATTCCTGCCATTCGCATTAGCTGCCGCGACGTTTTTGCTGCTTGAAATGATTCTGCGATTTACATTATTCAGAAAGTTTCCTTAATGTTTTTTAGCCACAGATTGCACAGATGAACACAGATAGTCTCTGATGTTGTATCTCACTATTAATAATTTATATTTATAGTTGCGTATTATTATTGCAAACCTTATAAATTTTATCTTATGATTGAAAACTTTCCTTTCAAAGAAGAAAGCTATGAAATTATTGGATTATGCATGGAAGTTCATAAAAACCTCGGACATGGATTTTTAGAAATTGTTTATAAAGATGCTATTGAATGGGAAATAAAAAGCAAAGGAATTTTTTATGAACGAGAAAAAGAGTTTTTAATTCATTATAAGAACATAATATTGCCACATAAATTTTATGCCGATTTTATTTTGCATGAAAAAATCATACTTGAAATAAAAGCTAATGACGGCGGTTTTAATGATGAATTCACTGCACAAATATTAAATTATTTAAGAGCATCTAATTGTAAACTTGGTTTATTAATAAATTTCGGAAGAAGTAAGCTTGAGTTTAAAAGACTAATATATTGATGTATTTATTTGTGTTCATTTGTGCAATCTGTGGCTAAAAATGAAATCAAAAGTTTATAAATCTACCGGCAGTTGGTATTCTGTAAAAACAGAGTCTGGTCAATTCTGGAATGCGCGGTTAAAAGGCATTTTCAAGATTGATGAAATCTCTTCCACTAACCCGATTGCAGTTGGTGATGATGTGGAGATTGAACCTGAAAACGAATTGGAACATTCTGCTACTATAACGGAAATACATAACCGAAGAAATTACATCAACCGCCAATCTCCCACAAACAAATGGCAACATCATATCGTTGCTGCAAATGTTGACCAATCCATTTTAATGGGAAGCTTAAAAGAACCAAAAACATCACAAGGATTTATTGATAGATTTTTGGTGGCATGCGAAGCATATCATGTTCCGGCTGTTATTGTTCTTAATAAATCGGATGTATATAAAAGGAAAGAGTTTGAAAAATTTGAAGAATGGAAAGAAATGTATGAATCCGTAGGTTATACAATTTTGCTGACAAGCATTAAGGATAATATTGGCGTTGAAGAAATATCTTCATTATTAAAAGATAAAATCACTTTGCTCAGTGGACATTCCGGTGTTGGCAAATCATCTTATATCAATCATATCTTTCCTAACCTGAATTTGAAAACGCATGAAGTGAGCGGCTGGAGCGGTAAGGGCATTCATACAACAACATTTGCAGAAATGTATGACCTTCCTTTTGGCGGGCAAATCATCGACACGCCAGGTATGCGCGAATTCGGATTAGTTGATATTTCAAAACAAGAACTTTCACATTATTTTCCTGAGATGAGAGTCCGCATTAATGATTGCCAGTTCAACAACTGCCTGCACGTGAATGAGCCGGGTTGTGGCATTAAAAAAGCCCTCGAAGAGGGCTTGATTTATGTTGATCGTTATGTGAGCTACTGTAACATTCTTGATTCCATCAACGAAAAAAATTATTAGTCTTACGACATAAATTTTCTCGCTGTATTGATCATCAGTTTTGTTTCCAGAAATTTCGCTACTTCAACAACAGCATCATTGTCTTTTCTCGGCGCTTCGCGAAATTTGCGCGGGTAAATGGAAATGCCCGTGTAAATGTTATAGTGCAAAGTAAGAGTGTGGCCTTTGAACATAAAGTCCCACATCAGCGAATCGAAATCATCAGTCTTTTGGGTGAATTTAATGTCAAGGTCATCGGAAAGAATGTTGGCCACTTCGTAAAAACGTTTAAGGCCGCAATCGTCATCAATAACTGCTTCTGTGCAACCGAAATCGGTGCGTAGTGTTAGGCTCATAGAGGGTGGATTTAGGATTATAATAGAATTAGAATTTTATGATTTGAACTTACCTGCTTTGGGCACTTTCTCCCCGCTCAAAATCCTTTCCGCGCCAACGTTTTTACCGTTGCTTGGGCATCCGTATTTAGGTCCAAAAATGTTATTGATAAGCCTGCAAGAACTGTTGCAGAAAATGAGTGTAGAAACTAATAGAAGGGGCAATATTTTTTTGCCGGTTTTCATGGGTGTAGCTTTTAAACGATTTAAACTTACTAATATTATGTTGTATTTGCAATTTTGGCAGCAACTTTCTTCCTTACCACTTACTCATTACCACTTTCTTTCGCATCCTTAAACCAACCAGCATAGTGAACATAATTATCTGCAATCCGTTGAATCTGACCGCTGATGAGCTCTTCTGAAATGTCTTTTACCTTCTTTGCCGGAACGCCTGCATAAATAGCCGCAGCTTCAATTTTGGTGTTTTCCAGCACAACCGCGCCGGCTGCAATAATCGAATGAGAACCGATTTCAGCGCCATCCATCACGATAGCTCCCATACCAATCAGCACGCTGTCATGAACCGTGCAGCCATGTACAATTGCGTTGTGACCAATGGAAACATTATTGCCAATAATAGTTTGCGTTTTTTTATAAGTGCAATGAATAACAGCGCCGTCCTGGATGTTCACTTTATTGCCGATGCGGATGATATTTACATCGCCACGAACAACTGCATTGAACCACACGCTGCAATCATCGCCCATTACTACATCGCCGACAATTGTTGCATTCGGCGCTATAAAACAATTGCTCCCAAACTTAGGAGAAACACCTTCAACAGGAAGAATAACTGCCATGGTTATTTACGATTTTAGATTTACGATTTCTTCAGCTTGTACAAGCTAAGCAAATTATTAATTTTTTTGGTAACCAGCATTGGTAATTCTATTCTACATTCTTGCGTCGCACTCTTGTACAGTTGATAGTCTATTCGGCTTCAGCATCATAATCGGCAAGTTGTTGCGGAAGCTTGGCACGGTTGGAAACCGTGCCAAGCCTTTTCGTTGCGCCTTCGCGTCTTTGCAAAAAACTTTTCTTCCCCATAAATATCCCGAATTCTTCGCGACATTTGCTGCAATGAATAATCGGGAATTATTTTTCAGGCATGTAGCACAGACTTCTCCTTCACCACTTGCTCTCGAAATAGTGAAAGCTGAAGGAATGTATTTATTTGATGCATCCGGAAAAAAATATCTGGATTTGATTGGTGGCATTAGCGTTTGCAATGTTGGTCATCGCCACCCGAAAGTTGTAGAGGCAATCAAAAAACAGGCAGATGAATATTTGCATGTGCTTGTTTATGGAGAATTTATTCAATCGCCACAAGTGCAGTATGCAAAACTGCTCACAGATAATTTGCCCGAAACCCTAAACTCAGTTTATTTCACTAACTCCGGAGCAGAAGCTGTTGAAGGTGCCATGAAATTATCAAAACGCGCTACAAACAGAACTCAGATAATCGCTTTTAAAGATTCTTATCATGGCTCAACGCAAGGTGCTTTAAGCATTATTGGTGATGAATATTGGCGCAATGCTTTCCGCCCGTTATTACCGGATGTTCTGCATCTTGATTATAATTCTTTCGAGTCACTTCAATGTATAACCGAAAAAACCGCATGCGTGATTGCCGAAACTATTCAGGCTGAAAAAGGCGTTTATGCGCCAACGTTAGATTGGATGAAAGCACTCAGAAAAAAATGCGATGATACAGGAACATTATTGATACTTGACGAAATTCAAACTGGTTTCGGAAGAACCGGCAAGCTTTGGGGTTTTCAGCAATATGAAATTATGCCTGATATTTTATTATTAGGGAAAGCGCTCGGCGGAGGAATGCCGCTCGGAGCATTTATTACTGATAAAAAATTAATGAATCAATTGACAGAAAATCCGGTTCTTGGTCATATCACTACTTTTGGAGGTCATCCTGTGTGTTGCGCTGCCGGCTTCGCTTCCATGAAAGCGCTGTTAGAAGAAAATTGGGTTAGTCAGGTAAAAGAGAAAGAAGAATTATTTAAAAAATTATTAATTCACCCAAAAATAAAAGCTGTTCGTTCAGCAGGTTTGTTGATTGCTATCGAATTTGAAAACTTCGAAACCAATAAAAAAATTATTGACACTTGTATTGCCAATGGATTATTAACCGACTGGTTTTTATTCGCACCTCATTGTATGCGCGTTGCACCGCCGCTGATTATTAGTGAAGATGAAATTAGAAATGCGTGTGCGATTATTTTGAAAGCTATGAATTAAAATAGTTATTCAAATTTTTCAAATCATCTTAAACAAAACGGCAGCCAGCACTCCACCAATTATTGGTCCGATAACAGGGATCCATGCATAGCTCCAGTCACTGTCTCTTTTCTTTCCGATTGGTAAAATAAAATGCATAATGCGCGGGCCAAGGTCACGTGCAGGGTTAATAGCATAACCGGTTGTACCCCCAAGCGAAAGCCCGATTGCGAGCACGAGAAATGCAACAGGCAACGCGCCAATTGCCCCGAGCCCCATTTTGCCATCAGTATTATTGATATTGATAGTAGGGCTGGAAATATAAAGCACTGCAAAAATCAGAACAAATGTTCCGACGATTTCCGATATTAAATTATCAATAGAATTACGGATAGCAGGGCCTGTAGAAAAAACCGCAAGCTTGCCATCAACATCATCCGTTGCATTAAAATGCTGACGATAGGTTAGCCAAACGATAAACGCACCAATCATCGCTCCAAGAATCTGTGCCAAGATATATGTGCCGACTAATGCCCATTCAAATTTTCCGGCGACAGCAAGACCAATAGTAACTGCAGGATTTAAATGTGCGCCGCTATAAGGCGTAGCAACAAAAACGCCAACGTATACTGCCATTGCCCAGCCAAATGTGATGACAATCCAGCCACTGTTATTCCCTTTTGTTTTATTGAGAACAACGTTTGCAACTACGCCGCCCCCTAATGTGATTAATAATGCTGTGCCGATTAGCTCGCCGAGAAAAGGAGTCATGATTATGTAAGATTTATAGTGTACAATGTTAGATGTTTGGTAAATAGTTTTTAGCTATTTCATTAAATGATTTGATTTGTTCCTGAATCCAATTTTCATCTTTATTCATTTCTTTCGCCATTAAAGAAGCTACAACTGGAGCAGATTCAATCGTAGCTTTTGCATCAAGCAACAACGCTCTTGTTCTTCTTGCTAATGCATCTTCAACAGTCATGCACATTTCATTTTGCACTGCTAAAATAATTTCTGCCTTAATGTATGGAAGATTTGGATGAATCAGCTCGCTTAATGATCTGTCTTTTTCAATCAAGGATTTTATTTTCTCTTCATCAGTTCCATAATAATAAAGAGGTGCTTTAAAATCAGTGTTTTCTCTTGCTCCATGAATTTTTAAGCCGGCAGTCACACAGGGTTTGTTTTCAAGATTGGCTTTTTTAATGACCGTATTAATAACGTCTTCAGCCATGCGGCGATAAGTAGTCCATTTGCCGCCTGTGATGGTAATTAGTCCGGCATCAGACACTGTTATCAGATGGTCGCGTGCGAGCTCGGCAGTTTTTTTGCTGTTGCCTTTTACGAGTGGGCGCAATCCTGCAAAAACACTTCTGATATTTTTTCGGTTAGGCGTGTGCGTTAAATATTTTCCGATTTGATTTAAAATAAAATTGATTTCTTCCTCCATCGCAACAGGCTCAGCCAAAGATTTTTCACTGTGCTCATCAATCGGAGTGTCTGTTGTGCCGATAATGATTTTATTATGCCATGGAACTGCAAATAAAACTCTTCCGTCATCAGTATGCGGCACCATAATCGCAGCATCACCGGGTAGAAATTCTTTGTCAAGTACAATGTGTACTCCCTGACTCGGTGCAATAATGTCCTCACTATTCGCATCATCCATTTTTAAAATGGAATCTGTAAAAACTCCGGTTGCATTGATAATCGATTTGGCTTTTATTTCATAATCTTTATTATTTAAAATATCACGTGCATGCACACCCGTAATTTTATCATCTGTCTTTATTAACCCGATTACTTTGCAATAGTTAATCAATACACCACCGTTTTCTGCAGATGTTTGAGCAAGATTGATAGCAAGTCTTGCATCGTCAAATTGCCCATCGTGATAAAGAACACCTCCGCGTAATCCGTCTGCATCTAATGTAGGAGCGAGTTCGAGCGTTTCGTCTTTTGATAATAATTGGGAAGGACCTAATCCTAATCGCCCACTCATCCAGTCATAAACCTTTAAGCCAATTCCATAAAATGCGCCTTCCCACCATTTATAATTCGGAACGATGAACGACTGATTTTTTACAAGATGCGGAGCATTGCTTTTCAAAAGACCACGCTCACGCAGAGCTTCTAATACTAATTTTATATTGCCTTGTTGTAAATAGCGAACACCGCCATGAACCAATTTTGTTGAGCGTGAAGAAGTCCCTTTTGCAAAATCATATTGTTCTAATAAAATAGTTTTAAAACCACGCGAAGCCGCATCAATGGCAGCTCCCAGCCCAGTTGCACCGCCTCCAATAATGCAGATATCCCATTCGTCGGAAAGTGATTCGAGTTGGGATATCATTTGTTGTCTGTTCATATTCGTGAATGGTCAATGGTGAATAATCTATCTCCGAAAGTTTGCTCAATCATTAATTTTTAATTATCCATTATTAATTCATTTCTCTTCCGCCCATGCAATGCTTGCTTTCACAGCACGCTGCCATCCTTTTAGTAATGATTTTGTTTTTTCTTCGTTCACATCAGGTGCAAATTTTTTATCAACCTGCCACTGCTTTTGCAAATCATCAATGCTGCTCCAATAGCCTACTGCAAGACCTGCGAGATATGCAGCACCAAGCGCAGTCGTTTCATACACTTTTGGTCGAACAACTGGAGCTTGCAAAATATCACACTGAAATTGCATCAGCAAGTTGTTGGCAGTTGCACCGCCATCAACACGCAATTCTTTGATACTGATTTTTGAATCAGCTTCCATCGCATTCAACACATCATAAGTTTGATAAGCGATACTTTCCAGTGCAGCACGTGCAATATGCGCATTGGTCGTTCCGCGTGTCATGCCAAAAATACTTCCTCTTGCATATTGATTCCAGTGAGGAGCGCCAAGCCCGGCAAATGCCGGAACAACATACACTCCATCAGTTTCATCCACCTGTGTTGCCAGTGCTTCTACCTCTGATGAAGAATGTATCAATCGCAACCCATCGCGAAGCCATTGCACCACGGCGCCTCCAATGAAAATACTTCCTTCGAGTGCGTATTCTACTTTATCATTAATCTTCCACGCAATAGTAGTCAGCAAATTATTTTTTGATGCAACTGCATTTGTGCCTGTGTTCATCAACATAAAACATCCGGTGCCGTAAGTGTTTTTTACCATTCCGGGTTGGGTGCATAACTGCCCGAACAATGCAGCTTGCTGGTCGCCTGCAATACCCGCAATTGGAACACCGGATGATGGTTCAATGATACTCCCGCTTGTTCCATATACTTCGCTTGATGCTTTCACTTCAGGCAAAATATTTTTTGGGATGTTGAAAAGCTTCAGCAAATCTTCATCCCAATCGCAGGTATGAATATTGAAAAGCATCGTTCGAGATGCATTCGATATATCAGTGATATGCAATTGCCCTGAAGACAACTTCCATGCAATCCATGAGTCGACAGTCCCAAATGCAAGCTCACCTTTATCTGCTTTTGCTCTTGCACCACTAACGTTATCGAGTATCCATTTTAATTTGGTGGCAGAAAAATAAGCGTCGATAATCAAACCTGTTTTCTCCTGAATGGTTTTTGCTAATCCTTGCGATTTAAGTTCATTGCAATAATCGGCAGTTCTCCTGTCTTGCCAGACGATGGCATTATAAATAGGTTTGCCCGTTTTTCTTTCCCAGACAACTGTTGTTTCTCTTTGATTGGTGATGCCGATGGCTGCTATTTGTTGATTAGTAATATTTTTTTTTGCCATTGCTTCAGCCAGCACACCATATTGCGAAGACCAGATTTCTTCAGCATCATGCTCGACCCAGGCCGGCTGCGGATAAATCTGTTTAAATTCTTTCTGCGCTACATTAATGATATTACCTGAGTGATTAAAAAGAATAGCCCGTGAACTGGTGGTTCCCTGGTCAAGGGCGAGAATATATTTTTCCTGCATGCAATCGGTTTTTAGAGCAAAAGATAAGAAAATTCCTTTACCGCCGCTCATCAAATAAAATCATTCAAAAAAATTTCGTTTGTCATTTCTGCTGTAACTTCCTTCCCTATTTTAAAAACACACGTTATGAGACGGATACCAAAACTAAAAGGCAGTCTATATTCCGTTGGATTGCTGATGCTAATTTTTTCTTTTTGTTTGCCGGCGAATGCGAACCATCACTTTTATTCGCCAAATCGTTTTCCTTCAAACGATTCAACAAAAAAAGATACTACGAAATATACGCAGTATAAAAGCCTTCCGTTAAAACCGGTTCGCAAAATAAAGTATGACACAAAAGAGGGTTCATGGATGAGCCTTGATGTGAGCCCTGACGGACAAACCATCGTATTCGATTTGATGGGCGATTTATACACAATGCCAGTCACCGGCGGCAAAGCAACTGCGATTACAAAAGGACTTGCTTATGATGTTCATCCACGATATAGTCCTGATGGTAAAAAGATATTGTTTATTTCAGACAGGAGCGGAGCTGATAATGTTTGGTACATTGACACAGAAAAAAAGGATACTGTTCAGCTGACAAGCGATAATAACCAATTTTTTCCAAGTGCATGCTGGACACCCGATGGCGATTATATTATTTATGCAAAAGGGAGACGCAACATAAAATTGTACATGGCACATCGAAAAGGCGGTGGCGGTGTTCAGTTGATTGAAGCTCCTGCATTTTTAAAAGCGATTGATCCTGCCATTAGTCCTGACGGCAGATATGTTTATTTCTCAGAGCGTCGTGGCGCATGGAATTATAATGCCGATTTGCCTCAATACGAAGTAGGTGTTTATGACAGAGAGAATGCAAAACTGAACACCATTACTTCCCGCTATGGCTCAGGTTTTACGCCTGTTTTGTCGAAAGATGGGAAATGGCTGGTGTACGGAAGCCGTTACGAAGACAAGACTGGATTAATAATAAGAGATTTGAAAACCGGTGAAGAAAAATGGCTCGCCTATCCTGTGCAAAGAGACGAACAGGAATCTATTGCGCCTTTAGGAGTATTACCAGCGATGGCTTTCACGCCCGACAGCAAATTTGTAATCGCTTCTTATGGGGGGAAATTTTTTCGGATACCCATTGACGGTAGCTCGCCAACTGAAATCCCTTTCAATGCAGATGTTGAGTTGGAGCTTGGGCCGAAACTTGAATTCAAATATCCTGTTTCTGATACTGCTTATCAGCAATCAACTCAAATCCGCGATGCAGTTCCTTCGCCTGACGGAAAGAAATTAGCATTCACTGTGCTGAACCGTTTGTATGTGATGGATTATCCGAATGGAACACCAAAACGCGTTACCACAAATGAATTCACAGAAGCGCAACCAGCATGGTCACCCGACGGAAGCACACTTGCATTCTGCACATGGAATGCGGACGGTGGGAATATTTATAAAGTAGCAATCGGAGCGAAAGGAAATTCCATTCAAAAATTGACGACAGAACCCGGCTTATATCAGAACCTGATTTATAATTTAAAAGGAGACAGGATTGCTTTCATCAGAAGCAATGCAAGGGTTTTTAAAGAAGCTTACGGTCCGGGCTATGATGGAAGCGAAGATGATATTTGCTGGATTTCATCAACAGGAGGTAATGTGAACGTTATCGATAAATCTTTAGGAAGGTTTAACCCGCACTTTGTGAAAGGGCAAGACGACAGGGTTTACCTGACTAACGGAGATGGATATCTTATTTCTGTGAAATGGGATGGCACAGATGAAAAGAAAATTGTGCGGATAACAGGGATTACAACTTTTGGAAGTATTCCTATGAAATATGGCAGGCCCGATGTTTCCAGAAAAAACGATGTTCTGGAAGAATCTGATTTGGATGATGTGAAAGAAAGAGAAGTAAATCCTCCATCTGCCGCAGGTGTTGTGACCATGTCGCCCGAAGGCAATCGTGCATTGGCGCAGGTGAACAATAATATTTATGTTGTTACTATCCCAAGAACAGGAAAAACAAGTAATATCTCTGTTGCCGATGCAAGCAGTGCAGATTTCCCTGCCCGCAAGCTGACTGAAATTGGCGGCGAATTTCCTTCATGGCAACTGGATGGAAAAACTATTCACTGGAGCCTTGGCAGTGCACATTTTTCTTATGATGTAGATAAAGCACAGGCATTTGACGATAGTGTTGAGGCTGCTAAAAAAGCACAAGGAAAAAGAACAGAAGATTCAATTGCGCGATTGGCTGCTGACTCAACTTTGAAAAAAGCTGCTGATGCTGCAAAGAAAATTCAGGACTCATTAAAAGCAAAAGATACGACTGCAAAAAAGGCAGATAAAAAAGAAGAACCAAAGTTCAAAGCAGAAGAATATGATGTGAAAGTGTTCTTCAAAAAAGACTTGCCGCAAGGAACTGTTTTATTCAAGAATGCAAGAATCATTACCATGAAAGGAGATGAAGTGATTGAAGGCGGCGATTTGTTAGTAGAGAATAACAGGATTAAAGCAGTTGGCAAAAGCGGGACGATTAATGCGCCGCCCGGTGCTAAAGTGATGGATATGTCAGGCAAAACAATCACTCCGGGATTTGTGGATCCTCACTCTCACATGTGGCCTAACTGGGGAATTCACAAAAATCAGATTTGGATTTATGCAATGAACCTCGCCTATGGAGTTACTACCACACGCGATCCACAAACTGCAACAACCGACGTGCTGACTTATGGCGATATGGTTGACGCTGGTTCTATGATTGGCCCAAGGATTTATTCAACAGGTCCAGGTGTCGGTTATTGGTTTTATAATTTCAAAGATTCTGCGCAGACAGAAAGTGTATTGACACAATACAGCAAATACTTCCACACAAAATATATCAAGATGTATTTGGTGGGGAACAGGAAACAGAGAGAGTGGGTGATTGAAGCAGCACGCCATCAGCAATTGATGCCGACAACAGAAGGCGGTCTTGATTTTAAATTCGATATGTCGAATATGCTTGATGGTTATCCGGGTCACGAACATGCGCTGCCAATTTTCCCGTTGTATAGTGATGTGTGGAAAGCAATTGTTCAGGCACACATGATTGTTACGCCAACGCTTATTGTTTCTTATGGTGGCCCATTTGCAGAAAATTATTTCTGGGAAACAGAATTTCCTTATCGTGATCCTAAAGTGCAACACTTCATGGCTTATGAAGAACTGGCTTCGAAAACACGCCGCGTGAAAGCAGGTTGGTTTATGCCGGAAGAACAGGTATTTCCTAAACATGCAAAGAATATGAAAGCGCTTGTTGAAGCGGGTGGCATGGTTGGAATCGGCAGCCATGGCGAGTTTCAGGGACTTGGTTATCATTGGGAAGTTTGGGCGATGCAAAGTGGTGGCATGAGAACGATAGATGCATTAAAATGCGCAACTATTCTCGGTGCAGAAGGATTGGGGCTTGATAAAGATTTGGGAAGCCTCGAAGCAGGCAAACTTGCGGATTTAATTATCATGGAAAAAAATCCTTTGGAAAATATCCGCAACACAAACACCATTCAGTATGTGATGAAGAACGGAAGATTATACGACGGAAACACGGCTGATGAAGTGTATCCACAACAAAGAAAATTGAATACCAGTGAATGGAAATTCGATAAGCCTTCAATGACAACGAGCATTAAAGAATAAAATTTGCCCACAGAGGGCCGCAGAGTTTTATGAGAGCCACAGAATTTTCTGTGGCTCTCTGTTTTCCTCTGTGGTTCTCTGCGGGCTACTCTCTTTTAACAAAATTTTCCGCCTGATTTTTTTCATAACCCATGCATTCATTATAATTTTCTCAAAAATCTTCTTATGCCTATACATCAACTCGTCATTATTCTTATTATCCAATTGCTGATTTTGTTACTGCCTGCAGTTGGCATCTATAAAATGTTTGAAAAAGCAGGTGTTGCCGGATGGAAAGCATTAGTGCCATTCTATAACACATGGATAATGCTTGAGCTTGCTAATCGCAGAAAATATATTTTCTTTTTTCAGTTTGTTCCTGTAGCAGGCTGGTTTATTTCCATGAGCATTTTTGTTGACTTCGTTAAAACGTTCGGGAAGTTCAAATTATACGAGCATGCTATGTCAGCATTGTTGCCGATAGTTTATTTTTCTTATCTCGGATTTAACAAGCAGGATAAATTCATTGGTGCAGAAGCAATCGTCAAACATAAAAAATCTGCGGCTCGTGAATGGGCAGATGCTGCTGTGTTTGCAGTGGTTGCGGCTACATTAATCCGCGCATTTGTGTTTGAATCCTATGCTATTCCTTCTGGTTCTATGGAAAAAACAATGCTCGTGAATGATTATCTCTTCGCTAATAAGCTGAGTTATGGCCCGCGCATTCCCAATACTCCGCTTGCGCTTCCGTTTGTTCATAATAAAATTCCTTTTATCAATACAAAATCTTATGTTGATTGGATTCAGCTTCCATACACACGCTGGTTTGCAAGCCCGGTGAAAAGAAATGATGTAGTGATATTCAATCTCCCCATTGGTGATACTGTAGTGGACAAAGAAGAGTTCGGAACGAAAGACCCATATTATGATGTGATAAGAAGAGCCGGAAATGGAAATTCTGATGAAGGGAGAAAAATAATTCTTTCTAACCCTGATGAGTATCCAATTATCGTTCACACGGTCGATAAGACAGATAATTATGTGAAGCGTTGTGTTGCGATTGCCGGAGACAATCTGGAGATTAAAAAAAGCGTGGTCTATATTAACGGCAAGCAAGCTGAATTCCCTCCTAAATCTGAAACTTATTATTATGTTGAAACAGGCGGTCAGCCTTTAGATGAAACTGCAATGAAAGAGGAATATGATGTGGACATGAACAACAGCGACGAATTTCAAACAACAGATAAGCAGAATGTATTTCGCATGCTGCTTACTGCCGATGCAAAAGAAAAAATGCAAAAGAATGGTCTGGCAAAAAATATTTCTTTGGAAACATACACAGAAAAAGCAGGCGGACTTGTTTTTCCTTACGACAACATCCACAAATGGACAATCGATGATTTTGGACCGATCTGGGTTCCGAAAAAAGGTGAAACATTGACACTCACTGCAGATAATTATGCTTTATATGAAAGAGCAATCCGCACTTATGAAGGAAATAAATTTGAATCAAAAGACGGCAAATTTTATATCAACGATAAACAGGCAAATCAATATACTTTCAAAATGGATTATTTCTGGATGATGGGGGACAACCGACATGATTCACAGGATTCGAGATATTGGGGTTTTGTGCCTGAAGACCGCGTTGTGGGAAAAGCATCACTGATATTTATGAGCTGGGACAAAGGGCCAAGATGGAACAGGATTTTAAAGAGCATAAAATAGTGAATGGTCAATGGTGAATAGTGAATATGCAATGTCAATATTAATTTGTAAGGAATTTTGAGCACGCATAATTCTAATGATTGCTATTGTTATTATTATCATTAGCTTTATTTTTACTCATATATGCCATTAAAGTTTTTACTCTTTCTGACCTTGTTATTCGCATCTTTCACAAACGTCCGGGCACAGGACAGCGTGAACAATTTTTTCCGCCCCAATGGTTCAATTATCATGGCAATAAAAGCGAAAGATGGTATTGTGATGATTTGTGATTCACGGCTTGCTTTCAAATCTGTTCAGAGCAATGTTGTGTTAGCCTATCAGGATGGCGTTCCTAAAATTTATCCGTTGAAAAAATTTGCGATAGGAATTTCAGGCGATTTTTCTGACGGTGCATCTCTCATCAAAAAGATAGTGACCGATTTTGACAAAACAAATCCATCTTACAGAACTCCTGAAGAATGTCTTTATAAATTCGGATTGTTCACCAAAGAAAAATTTCCTGCATATTTTAAGAACTTGACTACCGAGCCGATAATTTGTGCAGGCTTTGCACCGGAAAAAATGATTGCGATTTTGCTGGATGGAAAGACATATTCCATCAATCAGGATGCATGGGCTTCAAATGTGTTTATGCAAATTGATTCTTTGCATTTATTGAACCTGCCAAAAGATGCCAACAGCAAACAAGCGGGTGAAGCAGGCTCAAATGCGCTGGAAGGATATATCAAAGCATTTCATAAGGAAAATGAATTGGGCGGTCTTTTTTCAGTGCTGAAAATAAATTCCGACAATTCATGGAAGTGGATAAAAAATGATTTCACCGGAAATGATTATATGACAGAATGCGAAGCTGCAAGAGCTTTGTTTGAAAAGAAATATAAGCTGGAATATACTTCGGATAAAAACAAAAACCTGATGCAGGATTTTAATAAAGCCATCAGAAAAAAATGCAGATAAATTTTTACCACTCCCAAACTACAATGCTCCATTCAACATTATCAGTAGTTGTGAACTGATGAATTTCATGAAAGCCAATTCTTCGATGTGCATTTATTGAGCGCTGATTTTTAATGTTGATTTCTGTTACCGCAAAATCGTATTTGCTTTTGAATTGATTTTTATATTCCGCATAACAATTGTCCAGAACGCCTTGTCCGCGATAATCTTTTGCAACACAAACCTGCCCGACAACAATATAATGATAGTCTGAAAATGTTTTTCCATGAAATGCTATTTTCTCAAAATTTTCAAACATAGAGAACAGCACCGGAAATTCATTTTTTGATTTTGTTGTCATTGCCAATAAATAAGCAATCACTTTATCGCCGTCTTTTGCGATGACATGTTGTTCTATATCGTTCAATTTTTTTAAAGCATCGAAATCATGAACGACTGTCACAAAACCTTCTCTCGAAATTTCTTCCTGCGATAGATTATCAGGAAGATTATTTTTTTGCAATTCAAGAATGCCGAGCAAATCTTTTTCCGTTTTTGATGTAGTGTATGTAATCATTCAAACAAATTTCTGATGGACAAAAGTCTATATTTTTTCAATCATTTACGGAGAGAACTAAAGCTAAATAGTAGTACTACGGATGAACGAAATGCGACGCAACGATGGTGAATAGAGATTCAATGCCTGTATCATAAAATCAGAAGTCAACCCTGAAGCTTCCGAATATTCCGAAGTCAGGTGCACTGCCTGTTGGCGCGGGTTTTGGTGCAACTCTCCACACAAAATCAAGACGGAAAAATTTGAAAATATTGTCAACGCCGGTGCCGAGCTCGAGATAAGTTTTTCCATTCAAAGTTTGAAAAGTGTAATCAGAACTTGTGTTGAGCAATTTATTAGCATCGCTCAAACTTCCCCACAAAGCTTTTGCTGTCCAGAATTGCCTGAATTTTAATTTTCGTGTGAATGGGATGAAACGGAATAGACCGATGCCGATATTATGCTCCAGATTTACTCCAACATATTGGTCACTGAGGTATTGAAATTTATTCATCAGGCTGAACGCATATTGATTGTAATAATAAATTTCATTGCCGGGAGCAATATCAAGAAAGGGGAACGGTAACGTTGCATACGTTTTTCCGCCAAATACATTGTAGTAAAGTGTTCCAAGCGGCGGGATTTTTTTGTAATCAGAAATACTGGCAGAGATTTTATCATAGTTATAACTGCTGTTCAGAACGCCTGCAATCCCGCGTGTGTATTTGAAATCAACAATCGGATAATCGCTGCCAAGGCTTGTCCTGAAAAAATTATTCTCGAAAAATTTTTCGAGATAAGCAAAGCGAAGTTTTATTGATGCCTCAAATGTATTCAAAGTTTGACCTGTTGTTGAAGGATAGTTATCTTTTAGAGGAAGATTTTGCAGAGGGTTATAAATTTTATTATCACCTGTAAGCGCAACCGAAAACCCTGAATGCCATTCTTTGAAAAGCTCTAATTTTTTTTGTTCTATGTGAATGAATTTGATTGGGATATTAGCTTTTCGAAATGCAAGTGAAAAAATATTGTCGGACGAAATTTCGTCGTAATACTGTTGTCCGAAATCAAGGTCTTGCTTGTACTTCGCGAATAAAGTAAGCCGCGGATTTTTTTTGATAACATATAATGCATCTGCTTCTTCTTTCCATTTCTGGTCGGCAAAACCATAAGCAACATATCCGTGAAGAATTACTTTTTTGTTGAAATATCTGTTGGTACCTAAATCAAAGCGAAGACGCAAGCCTTCAAGCAAGTCGCTGTAAATCCAACTGAACCATGGGCCAATTTGATATTTTTTATAAACATCCAGATAGCCTGTTGTGATGAAATTGATATAGTTGACATACTTGTGAAAAATGGGCATCTTGAATAAAGTGTCCACCATCACATACACTGCTTTTTCATTCTTGCTCAATTCCTCATGACGGTTATTTGTCCAGAATGAATCAGGCTTGTTTCTCGCACCAGGCTGGAATAATGTTTCTTCTATAATTTTATTTTTGCCCAATTCATTTGTGACCGAACTATCATTAATAACAACATTTCGATAAGTGGTTGTTTTTCTTCCGATGAATGAACCTGTTTTTTTGCCTATTAATGTAACATCCACAACAAACTTATCTTTATCTAAAAACCAGACAGAATCATTTACTAAACTAAATTCCTGGATAAGACTGAGCTGTTTTACAAAATTGATATTCGCCTCTTCAGAAAGGCGAAGGTTCATTTTTTGAATGGCAAATGTTGTATCGTGCACCCAGCAATCACCTTCGAAAGTGCTTTGCCCTTTGTGCTTTGGTGTGAAGATGAGATGGAAAAGCCTTCTTGAGTTTACATACTGTGTGTCCACAACTTTGTAGTGATAATAATCATCACCATTATCACTGATCGGGCTCACAAATTTTTTGTCAAACACCGGAATGAAATTGCTGTAGAAATCTACATTCTGTTCCATGCCACCAAGCAACTGGCTCACACTTTCATTATCAACGCCGATTGTTTTGCTTCCTTTAATGACTTCACGCCTTTTGACCGGTGATTTCTGATAATAATAATCTGAAATGGTTTCGGTGAGATAAACCGGAAGAAAAGGTTTGCCCTCTGAAGTATCAATATTATCGAGCACGAAATTAAAAGGGCGAAGCAATTTTTTCTTTTCTAATTTTTCTCTGTTCACGTTGTTCAAATCCAGTTCCAGTTTATTATATAATTCATAAGAAAAATTATTGAAGCGATATCTGTCGTTGAATTTTTTTCTCCGCACAATCCTTCTCCACATTATAAGCCCGTGGTCAACTTTCTTTCGCACTACTACTTCGTTTTGATATTTGCCTCTCTCTAATTTTATGGTGATGTTCACAACATTATTATTCGAGGCTTTTGCAAAAAAAGATGAATCGAATGTGAGCTTGTAATCCTGAAAGCCAACATAGGTAATGATTAAAGTATCATTAGGCCATTCATCAAAACGAAAAGCAAATGAGCCTGATGAATCGCTGAGTTTGCCTGTTTTTGAATTTTTGAATTGCATGGACGCGAAGGGTACACGCTCATCGCTATGCGCATCTTTGATAACACCTTTTAAAATTTTTGTTTGAGAAAAAATGAGTGAATGAATCATTAATAAAGCGAAAAACAGCAGAAAGGTTTTGGAGAAAGAATCTTTCAATAAGCCCATATTATAAAAATACTAATGCTATGCATAAAAGGTTGCTTTTTGCTGTGAAAAAAAGACAAAATAAAAATTTGGAATATCAGGTTTAAGCGTTTACTTTGTATTTCAAAGTGCTTTTAATATGAATAGCCAAGATACATCCTTAGAGACTTTGCAAGACATCCGGCGGATGATGGAAAGCTCATCGCGTTTTATTTCATTGAGCGGGCTTAGTGGTGTTAGCGCCGGCGTGTTTGCACTTGCGGGGGCATACACGGCTCACGAATGGCTTGGTGGTTATGGCTATGCAAGAGGAAATTATGAGAATGAAAGTTTTCACACATTAATCTGGAAGCTGGTGTTCTTAGCTGCCGCTGTGCTTACGCTTTCGGTGAGCTTTGCATTTTATTTCACATGGAGAAAGGTAAAGAAAAATGGTGTGGCTATGTGGGGGCATACATCGAAAAAGCTAATGATTAATTTGCTGATTCCATTAATCGCAGGTGGCTTGTTTGTGCTTGGCTTACTGTATCAGGGAGAATGGTTTCTGGTTGCGCCGGCTTGCCTCGTATTTTATGGTTTAGCATTGGTGAACGCAAGCAAGTACACTTTGACAGATATACGTTATATAGGATTGCTCGAAATTGCGCTTGGGCTTGTGAATATATTCTTCCCGGATTATAGCTTGTATTTTTGGGCAATTGGTTTTGGTGTGCTGCATATCATTTATGGATTGATTATGTGGTGGAAATATGACAAGACCGCATAAATTATTTGCCGCAGAAACTCAGAAACACTAAAACATTCTGTGCTTCAGTGGCAAAGAAAACAAACAGAAAATGAAGAATCCGATAGGAAATCTCAATAAAATTTTTGATAGCCGCATTCGCCTTGGCGTGATGAGCATTCTATTGGTGAATAACGAAATCGATTTTAACGGGCTGAAAGAATTGTTGCAGCTCACGGACGGAAATCTCGCATCGCACCTCACTAACCTGGAAGAGAACGGTTTCATTAAAGTGCACAAAGGTTTTATCGGAAGAAAAACGAAGACGACATACTCAATCACTAAAGCGGGTGAAAAGGCATTCAAAGAACATCTGGATGGATTGGAAAATATGATTAAAGGAGTAAAATAATTTTTTTGTAAATATACTTTGTATTTCAAAGTGCTTTTTAAAAAAATTTAGATATGGAGAAAACAGAAAGACAAATAAAATCGCTCCTTTGGTTTTTTATCATCGCACTTTTTTTGAGCGGCGCAACTGCAATGCCCGCAGCAACTGAGCTTGCATTTGTTTTGAAGATATTGCCGCAAGATTCATCACTTCATCATTTCTTTTCAATGATTGAAAATGGAGTGACTAAAACACAAACGGAATTTCCTTTTCTTTTTTATGGATACGACTGGCTGGCATTTGCGCATTTCGTGCTCGCCATTCTTTTCATCGGCCCACTGCGCGACCCTGTCCGCAACAAATGGGTGATTGAATTCGGCATGATTGCATGCATGCTCATCATTCCATTCGCGTTGATCATGGGTTATTATCGCGGCTTGCCTTTTTGGTGGAGATTGATTGATTGCTCATTTGGCATCATCGGGATTATTCCTTTATATATCTGTTACAGAAAAATTCAGGTGATGGAATTATCATTAAACAAAATTACTTATCACTAAAATTAATTTTATGCGAAGCTCACAGGAATGGGTCAGCTATTTCAAAGACAATCTTGAAATCAAACGAATCAATTGGCAACAGCCTGCAACAATCACTGAGCAGGAACAAAAAAATGTTTTGAAAGCATTGCAGGCATGGCAATTGGGCGAAACTTCTGACGGGAAAAATTTGCTGAAGGCAAGTTCGATATATGCAGAAAAAATCAATGACCCTTATTATATCAAAGCTGTTCAGCTTTTCATCAGAGAAGAACAAAAGCATGGTAACAATCTTGGAAGATATTTGGATATGATTGAACAGCCAAAAATTCAAAAAAACTGGGGCGATACATTGTTCAGAAAAATAAGATACCTGAACAATAGCATGGAATGGTGGACGCTTGCCGTGATTTCAGTGGAAAGCACTGCTCAGGTTTTTTATCAGTCATTAAAAGATGCTTCTCAATGCAACCTGTTGAAAGAAATTTGTACCGACATTTTGATTGATGAAGCTCCTCATATCCGGTTTCAGCAGGAAAGATTAGCCATTATTTTTTATTCAAAAAGTGCGACTGCAAAAAACATTGCTCTTCCTTTTTATAAATTTTTCTTTTTATCTACATCTGTTGTTGTCTGGTTTGCACATAGAAAATTATTCAAAGCCGGTGGTAATGATTTCAGGAGATATTTCAGGAAGATGAGATTCAAATGTGCAAAAACAATAGGCAAGCTGAAATTTTCAGTTAAAGGAGATTATGCACTCCAGCCGTTTTAGCATCTTATGCATAATGAACAAAAAACACAATCATGCAAACTGAAAAATTTTCGATGGCTGCACAACTGAAGAGTTTCAAATATGCTTTTAACGGCATCAAAGAATTCATCATCACCGAACATAATGCGCGGATACATTTGACGGCGACAATAGCTGTAATTGTTGCATCTTTTATTTTCCGTATATCCCTGCATGAAGCAATGATGGTTGCCATTTCTATCGGCATGGTGTGGACAGCCGAAATGTTCAATACCTGCATAGAAAAAATCATGGATTTCATGTCAGTAGAAACGCATCCTGCCATTAAATCAATCAAAGACATTGCAGCCGGTGCTGTGCTTGTCGCTTCTATAGCCGCGTTTGTTATTGGCTTAATCATTTTTATTCCTAAAATTTTATAAATATGAAGAACATGCTGAATTTATTTTATAGCAGGATTTTTTTTCTGCGAAGTGAAATTGACAGATTACTTGCATTGAGCATGATGTTCAGCATTGCGATGACAACTTTTCGAACGCTATATTCAGGTCACCTGACTTTTATTTTTTTGATATGGAATCTTTTTTTGGCATGGATTCCTTATTGCATTTCGCAATGGCTTTATCATTATCAAAATAAAATGAAAAGCAGATTAATTTTTGCATTAGCATTTGTTATATGGCTGGCGTTTGTCCCCAACACTTTTTATATCATCACCGATTTATATCATATCGGTGATGAGTACAACGACTTCTCAATGCCGCAATGGTTCGATCTGGCAATGATTTTGTCTTTTGCCTGGAACGGTTTGCTGTTGGGGATTTTATCAGTGAGGCATATCGAAAAAATGGTTCAGAAAAATTTCTCTTTAAAAAATGAATTGCTTTTTCTCTATCCCGTGATGTGGCTGAATGCGCTTGGGGTTTATATCGGAAGATATTTAAGGTTCAACACCTGGGATGTTGTTTCAAATCCATTCCATCTGATGAGAGATATTGCAGATGTGCTGCTGCATCCTTTCGCAGAAAAATATGCAACCGGCATGATTTTTTGTTTTTCCATTTTACTAACGTTGATTTACCTGATGCTGAAAAAATTAAGCAAAGCGATATTATAATAACTAACCTATCACAAAAGCTGATAACTGTAAAAAAAATTATTTATGGAAAATGTATTTTCATCTTTTTGGAACAGGAACAAAATTATTTTCAAAAGTTTTCTGATTGGGTTCTTGATTCTATTGCTTTTAATCCCGACTGTTTTTATTCAGAATTTAATTTCTGAAAGGCAAGTCAGGCAGAAAGAAGCAATTTCTGAAGTGAATTCAAAATGGGCAGGACAACAAACAATCAACGGCCCTGCGATTGTTGTTCCATACATGGAAACAGAAACAAATGACCAGGGCAAACCAACAAGCGTTAAAAAGCTGGCTTATTTTCTCCCTGATAAATTATCTATACATTCTATAATATCTCCTGAAAAAAGATATCGAGGAATTTATAAAGTGGTGGTTTATTCAACAGACTTAGAGATTAGCGGCTCATTTGACAGCCTTCGTTTTGCTGATTTGAATATCAGCTCTGATAAAATTCTGTGGAATGAAGCTGCGATATTTTTTGATATCAGTGATGTGAGAGGATTGAAAGAAGAAGTGAACATGCATATCAATCAAAACGAATTAAATCTTGTGCCGGGAAAATTTTCGAATGAACTATTCAAAAATTCTCTGAGCGCAGCAATTCCACCGGAAGTTTTCAATAATCATGGAGCATTAGATTTTTCTGCTTCTGTTAAATTGAAAGGATCGGAAAATCTGTTGTTTGTCCCCGTTGGAAAGCAAACAGACGTCACTATACAATCTTCATGGAATGCGCCAAGTTTTGTCGGCAATTATTTACCGGATGTAAGAAATGTGGGAGACAGTGGCTTTACTGCAAACTGGAAAGTATTATATCTTAACCGGAACTATCCTCAGCAATGGAAAGATAAAATATATGAGTTGAAAGATTTTTCTTTCGGCGTGAATTTGATTATACCTGTTGATTCGTATCAGCAAACAACGCGTAGTGTCAAGTATGCAATACTATGCATATTGCTCACTTTCACTGCATTTTTTCTGATAGAACTTATTTATTCCAAAACTATTCACTCGCTTCAATATGTGTTGGTTGGTATAGCCTTATGTATTTTTTATACCCTGCTGCTTTCTTTTTCAGAATATATCAGCTTCAATCTATCATACCTGATTGCTTCCATCGCAACAATCCTGCTTATTTCATGGTATGTGAGAAGCATTTTGCATTCATCAAGAATGGCAATATTCATTGCAGGATTGCTGGCAGGGATGTATGGTTTTATTTTCACTTTGATACAATTGGAAGATTACGCATTGCTTATAGGAAGCATTGGTTTGTTCGTAATGTTAGCAATTGTCATGTATTTCTCAAGGAAAATAAAATGGACTTCATAAGATTTTTTTGAAGAATACATAACAATCAAATCTGTCTAATAAAAAAGCCTGCAAAATCTGCAGGCTCTTTTAACAAAGAAAGTATTTTTAGAAATCAACTCCCATAGAAACATTCACAACAGGTTTGCCTCCAAAGAAAGTGTTCATTTCCCAGCCCACATCGCAGCGAAGGAAATAACCAAGCAAAGTGCTGCGTGCGCCAAATCCATAGCCACCTGCAAAAGGGCCGATGCCTCCTGCTTTGATCAGCACTGAGATCGGATTATTTGGGTCATTGTTGGTATAAGTTTCTGATGGTCTTGCCATTTTGTTGTAAGCTCCGTTCCAGGCACTACCTAGGTCAAAGAATTGTATCAACTGAAAATTGCGCAGGAAGGCATTGTTGATCGGTTTGTTGAACAATGTTGAAAACACAGGCAACCGGAATTCACTGTTTATTACAACTGCATTGTTGCCATTGGAAATATTTTGATTAAAGCCTCTCAGGTTAACTGCCAATGACTGAAATGCGTAAGAGTTGTCAGGTGCTGGCTGTGATTGATTTGCTTTCGGAAAAAGCCATCCGTCTGTTCCTCCGAGATAATAAATCACTTTTTGATTGCCCCATGAAAAATCTCCAGCTACACGAACGGCCCAAATAAGATTTCTGTAAATCGGATAATAATTCCTTGCATCAAAACCGAAATTGAACATTTTACGGCCTTCACCAGACTCAGGTTTGTTGATCTGATTATTGAAATCCATATAAAATTTATAACGAAGACCATTCCAGATATTCGTAGCTTTCATAATTGTATTATCGAACACATATTCAAGCCTGAGCAGCGCATAAGTTTTCTTATTAATGTCTTTTGATGCAAGTGCTGCAGTGTCACTCACTGTAGATTCTCCCGTTGGCTGCAGCACCCATTTGTCTGTTCTTGCGCCGAAAGAAAAACGAAGACTCCTGATCCTGTCAAATGGATATTTAATTACGCCTTCATATAAATTAGTAACGCTCTTGCCATAAAAACTGTGCCCCAATAAATTTGGGTTTGAACCGGGCGCTTCAACGTCAATGATGCCGCTTTGTGCCTGTCTGTAGTAAATGAGCGAGTAATCAAACATCTTTTTCAGATAATCGATCCTGCCATACCATTCGCTGCTGCCATCGAAAAAAGAAGAACTGCTCGGGGTAAATGTATTGCCTGTAACACCAATTTCAGGCGAACTGCTGCTGCCGCTGCCAAAAAATGGAAGGCGAAGTGCGCCAGTAAAACGAATGTCTTCAAACAAATCAAAAACCGAAGCTTTGAACATTCCGCTAAATGCATCATTGCCTGCCAGGTTGATAGGAAGCGAACCTGTATAAGGCTGATAACGGTTGATCAGGACATCGTTGTTGAAACCTGCAGTGAAATTATCAACTGAAAATTTCAATTTATAATCTAAAAGTTTTGCTTTTTTTATTAATGGTTCTTCTTCAGGAGGAGCTGTCTTTTCAACCAAAGCTATTTTTGCTTTCGCTGATGTGTCTGTTTTCTCTTTTTCAAATTCGTTTTCAAAAAAATCATTTTTCTTTTTCGCTGTATCCTGATCTGTTTGTTGATATTTTACTGCTTCACCTTTTGAAAGCTGCAAAGCAGTAACTTCCTTTTTTCTGAAATCGGTTAATCGAGGATTGACATTTCTTTTCGTCAATGCACTTTCATCAACTTTCAGTTTATACAAAAATTTCAAATCGCCTTCTTGCCTCACTTCGCTCACCTGACCATTGTCACCTGCAATCTTTGTTTCTTTCAACCCGCTTTGATAATTGGTGATCGGGAAAACATAAGCTGAATCATTGGTGATTGAAAAAGCATACATCGTGTCAGGCTCACTTTTCTTATTGGCTTTTAAAACGGAATCCAGTTCTTTCATATCTGGATTGCGCAAAATCTCATCGCCAATTCTATAAACCGTGTCAATGCCTGCTCTTCTAGTGGTGAACAAACCTGCATATCGGTTAGCGATACCGTTTTCATCACTGATAAAAGTGAAATGAAAATTATTGTATTGAACAGGGTAGCGGGCATCACTATATTTCATTCTGGTGAGCTGAGAAATTTGTTTGAACTCGCTCTTGTTCCAATTGTCAATCAGAAAAATATTATAATGATTATTTGATGGCAGAACCGTGTCGCCAGTTGGTGCATTCCCTGAAGGACGGTTTGAAGAATAGATGATTCCTGTTTTTCCTGGGAAAGAAACAAATGTCGCATCAAGGTCATTATACACATCATTGGTTATCTGCTCCACTTCCTGCTTGTCCATTTTGTAAACGAAAATATCTGGCTGCCCGTTTTTGACTGCGCTTAAAATAAGCGTGTTGTCATCCAGCATATATTTCATGTCCTGCACCTGATCGAACATATCCAGATCCTGCACAACAGGTTTATATTTTCTCACAACATCATATACAAACAACCTCACTTTGCCTTTGTCCCAATAAATAACTGCAAGCCTTGTGCCTTTGCCATCCCATGCAATCAGCGGATAGTGCGGGTTAATCTGGCCATCATTCAGGCGCACGCCATTTTTCAGGAGTACTTTTCTATAAATAAAATTTTCGTTGAGAACCACACAATATCGGCCGTGGTTATATTCAACCACTGCGTAAGTCTGGCTTTTGGGCTGAGGGCTTGGAGAGAAATGAAAAAAATCTTTATTAGGCCCAATGTTCTCAACAACTGAAACTGTCCCTTTAGGGAAATTTCTTCTGCCGCGGATATCTTTATCATATTTCTGTTCTTCTTCATCCATAAAATCTTTCAGCACTTCTTTGAACTTTTTCTTGCAAATTCTTTGCGATGCGCTGTTGAGATTTCTGTAAACGCGGGAGAGATAAAGAAAATACGTGACGTTTTCTTTTTTGTATTTTTCTGCGAAATAATACCAGAAAGCATGACCTGCAAGATTTGGTTTCTCAAATGCGAACTGATAGAAATTCTTATATCTGCCGGAAAGTATTGCTGACTTTAATTGGTCGTCCAATTCAGTGTTCCAGTTCTCGCTCACGTATTCAACGTACCCGTCAGTGAGCCATTGCGGTAAATCGAGCAAAGCCTGATTGGCAGCAAATTCGCCAAGGTCATCACCGAACAAAATATTTTCAACCAATATCCGTGCAATCCCTTGTCTCACCTGAATGCGCATCTTGTTGTAATCATCCGTTGAGTAAAGAACTACCTTGTTGTTCACTAATTTGGTGATGCCGCCGGTTGTCTGCCAGTCGAGGCTTAATCCGATATTGGACTGCTCCATATCGTTGAAGCTATTATATATGGCGAGGTTGGCGCGGCGCTGTAAACCATACTCCACAAATTGTTCGATGCTCGGCAATTCCTTTTCCGCTATCTGTGCTACAAACTTTGCAATTGGTTGGCCATTATCGTAGAAATAAGTATTGAAATTCGGAGTCTGATAATATTTCCATTTGAACTTTTTGAACTGTTGGCGGTTTTTCCCGAACTCAACAGTGTTCACTTGCGCAAAACTTTGTGACACTAAAAAAGATAAGCCGGCGAGGATTAAAAAAAAATATTTTGTCTTTCCCTTATTCTGATAATCTTGCATACCAATTCTTTGAATTTTTAAAGTTAGAACAATCCATATTATCAGTGAAATCCATTTTGCATTAAAACTTTGATTGTATGCTCACTGTAAAACATTTTACATTCAATCCGCTGCAGGAAAATACATACGTTCTTTATGACAATAAGGATGCTTGCTGCATCGTCGATCCGGGATGTTATTTTGGCAATGAACGAAAAACATTGCAGGAATTTATTGAAGAGCAGAAATTATTTCCTAACCTTTTGTTAAATACCCATTGCCATCTCGACCATGTTTTCGGGAATAAATTTATACATGACGAATATGGGTTGACGTTGCATATTCACGAAAAAGAGGAAATGGTTCTGAGACATGCGCCTGAAGCGGGTTTGCGCTGGGGAATACCTTTTGAAAATTACCGCGGCGAATTGATTTTCTTGAGAGAAGGAGATATTATCAAATTGGGCGAAGATGAGCTGAAAGTTCTGCTCACGCCGGGGCATTCGCCCGGGAGTATTTGTTTTTATTGCGAAGCACAGAAATTTATAATCGGAGGTGATGTTCTTTTCAGAATGAGCATTGGCAGAAGCGATTTGCCCGGCGGTGATTTTGACACATTAATAAACAGCATCACTCAAAAATTATTGGCGCTGCCCGATGACGTCAAAGTTTATCCCGGTCATGGCGAACCGACAACAATTGGGTTTGAGAAGATGCATAATCCGTTTTTAAAATAAGGAATCAGAAATGAGTAATGAGAAATTAGAAAGTGGGCTTATAGATTCTTTGCAGCATATAAAAAATGAAATTGAATCTGAAGGTTATTCAATAATTAATAATATATTTTCCAATAAAGAAATTGAGAGGCTATTATTGATTATTGAAAATTCCGAAACTAATAAGCCGACTTTTCGAATAACTGATGACTTATTTGCTATCAGGCAATTTTTTAAAGAAGTTCCTGATTCCATTGAAATTGTTTTTAATGAGAAGCTAAGGTCAATCATATCAAATTTATTTGGTAAAGATTATTTCGTTGTCAAATCCATCTATTTTGACAAACCGGAAAAATCAAATTGGTTTGTGGCGTATCACCAAGACCTTACCATTTCAGTTGATAAGAAAATTGATATTAAAGATTTTGGCCCATGGACAGTCAAGCAAAATCAATTTTCTGTTCAGCCACCTTTAAAAATCTTAGAAGAGAACTTCACCATACGGATTCACCTTGATGAAACAAATGATGAAAACGGAGCATTAAAAGTCCTCCCAAAATCTCATTTAAGCGGAATTTGCCGGCTTGATTCAATGAGTTTTAAAAAAGAAAATGAAAAAGTTTGTGATGTTAAGAAAGGCGGGATTATGATAATGAAGCCATTGTTATTTCATGCATCAGGCAGAACAACCAACAATCATAAAAGAAGGGTTATTCATATTGAGTTTGGCAAAAGTTTATTACCTGCTGATTTAAAGTGGAGCGAATATCTTGAAATAAAGAGCCAAACTTTTATTACCAAGAAAGATTGATTTGGGAGTCACTTTTCCATTCACTATTCACCATTGACCATTCACCATCTCACACCCACTTCCCGATATAAGGCAATCGCTGAAATTCTTTTCTCTCAATCTTTATTACAAAAAGAACGAAAGCAGATGTAAGGACAGTCGCTAATGCAAAACTGAATATATTATTATTCCATGCTAATGTGAGGAAATGATGAATGAAATAAAGCATCGCGACAATCACCATATAAGCTACTAATTTTTTTGTTGCATAAGGAATGCGATATGCTTTTTGCCCCCACTGATAGGATATGACCATCATGCTTCCATAGCAAAGAAAAGTTGCCCATGCGCTTGCCATGTAGCCGAAATGTGGAATGAAAAAATAATTGATGATAAGAGTGATTGCTGCACCGGTTAGGGTGATGTATGCCCCTGCTGTTGTTTTGTGCGACAATCTGTACCAGATGGAAAGATTATAATAAATGCCAAGAAACATATTTGCGAAAAGAAGAATGGGGACAATTTTGAGCCCTTCCCACATTTTGGGGTCGCGGATGATAATAAGCTTCCAGATGTTCACATACAAAGCTGCTACAAGGAACATTACGCAAACAACAATTACAAAAAATTTCATCACTCTTGCATACACTTTTTGAGCACCTTCTATTTGTGATTGCTTGAAAAAGAAAGGTTCTGCTCCCATTCTAAAAGCTTGTATGAACAGAGATATGAGAATGGACAATTTATAACAACCACTGTAAATGCCAACCTGGATGGTGGCAGCATCTTTTGAGAGAGGCAGCCATTTTTCCAGCATCACGCGGTCAAACGTTTCGTTAATAATCCCACCGAAACCTGCAATCGTCAAAGGAAGCGAATAAATAACAATTTCTTGCCAGAGTTTTTTATTCAATTCCCACCTAAAAAGCAATATTTCTTTTAATAAGACGATGAATTGAAAGACGGCCTGTGCAAGATTACCGATAAGCACGTATCCTACACCAAAACTTGCACTGTAAAAAAACAACAATATACTATCAGGATGTTTTTTATAGACGCCGGGGAATATAGAAAGGAAAAAGAAAGTGACTATTATATTGATTAATATTCCCGACACTCTCAGAAATGCATACTTTCTGGGCTTTCCTTCATGCCGCAATTTGGCGAATGGAATGGTGGAAATTGTATCGAACGCAATAATAAGAGCACCGATGATTATATATTCAGGATGGTCGCCAACTCCGATAAAAGAAGCGATCTGTTGTCTGAATAAGATGGTTATTGTAGTAATAATTGTTGTGCTGATGAAAAGCGAAGTAAGAATGGTATTATAAACATCTTTTTCATGTTCCTTCTTTTGAATATATCTGAAATAAGCGGTTTCAAAACCGAACATCGTGAGCGTGTACAAAAAGGGAATCATTGAATATATCAGGCTCATTTTCCCATATTCGGTAGTGCCTCTGAATTCATGGGTGAGGTAAGGAGTTAGCAATACATTCAGCAAACGCGAGAAAATGGTGCTTGCACCATACCAAACCGTTTGCCCTGCTAATTTTTTTATGCTGCTCAAAAAAGTGATTTATCTGCAAAAATAAAGTTTCGTTGCTAAGAAGGAACAAGAATCAAGTCACAAGGTACAAGTTGGGGAGCGTACATAAACTAAACAGATTAAAAATGCAAGAACCCAACTTGTGCCTTGTTTCTTCTCTCTTGTGCCTTAACCCTTCTACTTCTGATAGATGGCATTTTTATTCAGCTCAATGCAATAATCAGTTATCCATGCGCCGGCAACATCAACGTACAAGATATTCGGTTTGTTGTTTTTGTTGATTTTTCCATTGCTAATCCACTCATTTATTTTGGCAGGAAGATATTTGTTACCGTTGATGGAAAGATCAACAATGCTCTGATGTTTTCTTGCCACATTCGTCAGCAGCATAATGCTGTTCACAACAACGCTTGTATGCTCGCCTTCAAATGCATTGCAGACCATTGCAGCTTCATCAGGGCTTTGCGTTAATTGCCAGTCGAGGCGGATAATGTCGTTGTTCTTCACACCATCTTTCATCCCATCAAAATAAATTTCCTGCTTGCCAAGCATTTTGTCAATCTCATTAGTTGCTGCATATTCGCGACGGAAATTCATAAATGTTGATGATGTTGTTGCGATCGAATTTGAATTGATATATGCATTATCTCCCGAATAATTTTCAAAAGTGATGATGACTTTTCCGGCAAGTTCTTTCAATGTCAGTTCGCTTAATGGTTTGGGTGATTTGGGGAAAATCAAATCACTGCCGATACCTTTCACAAGACTGTCAACGATTGCATAGACCGGCGCTTCTTTCTCACAAAAATGGCTGAACGATAAAATCACAATTTCTTTTATGTTTTTATGAAGGAATTTATTGATTGCAGAACTGACAGCGCTGATTTTTTCGCCGAAGCCGCCACCAATCGCACTGTCAATGCAATCAGATGAACTGTGTTTTACATAAAGCTGCTTGTTGAACATGCCCGCACGCAAATCGAACATTCTAATTCCCGCATTCAATTGTGCTCCGATGTTTTGAATCTGCGTAAGTGTGTTGCATTGATTGATTGTTCCAGATACTTGTCCAACCGCCGCAGTGAGCACAGACATGCCTGCATCATGCGCACCCGGAATAGCAATATCTTTCAAAGTGTAATTGCTTTTTGTTGGCATCAGCACATCCTGCATCCACGAAGCAGGATTATAGTTGGAAAAATAGCTCATGTACAAATGCTGGTCGGTGCCAACATAAGCCATCATGAAATTTTTGTCGTCAACATTGCAGATGGAAACTGCATTGTTTGTTGCGAACCATCCCGGCAATGTATTTGCTTTTTCGGGTGCCACATTTCTTTTTCTGGTGGCATAATACATTTTATTGTCTTTCTTAGTGCCACTCCATATATAAAATAACCTGTTCGAATTCCAGATGCTGTAAATCGCTGGAGAGAATTTTGATTTGGAAGCAGCAATCGGAATAGAAGCCGACCATTTTTTTTCAGCAAGATTATAATCTGCATAATAAATATTATCGTCTTTGTTTTTCCATGAAATCCTGATGGCTGTATCCGGCAGCGCAACTGCAAAAGGGAAATCAGGGCTGGTTTTGTTCGGCACTTTCATCAGCTCTGCTTCTTTCAATTCACCATTGCTTTCAATATCTGCGATTGAATATGCGAGCGTGCTTTTATCATCAGCATGCGATGCGATCACAATTTTATTATTAATGGTTGCCACCGTTATTCCCAAAGAAAGTTTGAAAGCATTGCTGAATTTTACGGTGTACACTTTTTCATTATCAAATGCATCATCGCTTTTGTTGATGATGTATTTCACAGAGCCATCTTTGCCAAGCCAGAATGTATAAATGCGATCGCCCAGTGTTCTGAGCACAGCCCCGAAAGCTGTTTCTTCATCTTTTATTATCTGATCTTTTTCTGAAAAAGCAGTGTCATATTTTTTGCCAAGATAGCAAACATGGATTTTTCCAAAAGCACCAGCCTCTTTCCATGTTACAAAATGAGCACCTTTAAAATTAGTGATGTCAAAAGCTTTGTCAGTCTTGACATTGGGCAGAAAATTGAATGGCTTGCCAAAGCTCAGGTTTTGGGCGATTAACGTGCTCGCATACACGCATAATAGAGCAGATAAAAAAAACCTGGTTGCAGTTAGAAATTTCATAGAAAATTTTTTTTCCGAAGCAATTTACAAAGTAGCTTGCAGAAAAATGATGCGAGCCGGCCAACACCGGCTTGTTTTATTAATTAACTAATTGCTAAATCTTACCAACATGATTCAGAACAAACTCCTATTGATCTTTCTCGTTATTATTTCTTCATTTCAAACAAAAGCACAAGACGCAAATTACTGGCAGTCGGATTATGGCCCAGGTGGTTTTTTAACTCCCGGTGCAGTGGTCTCGTATAATAAAGACAGTGGCGTGATGTTTTATAATCCTGCATTGTTAGCGTATGCAAACAAAAGCGCAGCATCCATTAGCGGGAATATTTATCAGTATCAATCCACAAAAATAAAAGATGGCATTGGAACGGGGCTCGACCTTAAAACATCAGGTGGCAGTGTGATTCCGTTAATGGCATCGAATGTGATTTCACTAAAGTTGAAAAAGCCGTTCACGATTGCTTATGCGCTTATCAATTCACCTATCATGAATTATAGCGTAACACAAAGAAAAGATACCAAGCAAAATGTGCTGAATGATTCTTATAGTCCCGGCAGTGAAGTTTTTGTGGGTCAATATGCAGAACAAAATGTATTGAATGAAACGAAAGGATTACTCAGCATCGGTTTTAAAGTTGCTCCAAAATTTGCTGCGGGAATAACGCTTGAAGGGCAGATAAGAAAACAGAATTACCAATTCGGTTATAGCTCAAGGGCATTGGCGAATGACACATTGCCGGTACACATGCTCGTGAATGTTCAGGAAAACTATCAGGTGAGTTATTTGCATGTTGGGATGCGGTTCAAAGCAGGATTTTCTTATGACCCTTCAGATAATCACCATTTTGGATTAATGGTTTCTTCACCTTTGTTGCGCATTGCAGGAAGCGGCACTTTGCAAAGTGACCTCATTGTGAACAATCTTAAACTAGATACTTCCATCACAGACTATCTTCTTGCGAATACAAGACAAACCGGATTGAAATCAAAGTATAAACTCCCATTGTCTATTGCATTTGGATACACACTTAGTTTGGAACGCTGGCAGATTTATGTTTCAGCGGAATATTTCAACAAAGTGAAAGATTATAATATCATCACTCCAACTGATGATAATTTTCTTCGAATTGATACTTCTCTGAACTTGGGCGGGTCACAATTGATTAGGTTGAAAGATGTTCATAAATCGCTTATTAATTACTCTATTGGAATAAGCCATCCGTTGAGTGACCGTGTTACCGGTTATATTTCTGCCCGCACTGATTTCAATTATGCCGACACAAAATTATATGGCGATAATGATGGCTATCCTTCCAATATTTCTGATTGGAACGATTACCATTTTCAAATAGGAGCGAATATTACCAAAAGAAAATTCAATTTGCGCGGCGGATTATTATTTACTTATGGCACAACAAACAAATATATGCAGTATGTAAATTTTGATAACCCAAGTGAGCTTAATGTTCTTTCCGGTGTTCCTCACACAACCAAAGCTTCTCATTTTATTGCCGGCTTTATGTTGTCATACATTCATAATTTATAATCATAACCATTTTTGATGTGGAGTGTTAAAGTGGCTGCCAGTCTTATTTTTTACCCAATCACGTGAAACAGGAAAACTGCGAAATCACCTACATTTGCGTTAAACTTATTAAGCATGAAAAAGACCATACTAATATTGATAGCACTGATCGCAATTAAGATCACCACTTTTGCGCAAGCACAGGCTTATGAAAGCAAATTAGATTACCAGAAAACATTACAGCAGGTTGCAGCTATCGATCTTCCTTTTAACTCTTCAGTTACCGAAGATGCAGTTACTGAGTATATGAACAAAAAAGGATTTAAAGGTTCCAGTTCAAAGGGGCTAACAGTTTACAGGGCCGTGAAATTAGATGATGCAGATGCAGATCCAAGTGACCTATATTTCAAAATAGAAAAGAAGAAAGGTAACAAAGATTATTCCGTAGTTACTTTATTGGCAACAAAAGCTAACATGGATATTCTTTCAAGGCCTGCTGCTGACAGCACTGGACAAACTGATAAAGCAAAAGCATTTCTTAATAACTTGGCACCATTTGTTGAAGAGCATAATACAGATGTAGAAATTGGCAAGCAGCAAGACGTGCTTAAAAAGACTCAGAAAAAATTGAATGGCTATATCAGCGATTCCACTGATCTGGAAAAGAAATTAAGAAACCTGAGCAGTGATGCAGATCAAAATAAAAGCGATATCCTAAAACAGACAACTGAAATTCAAACTGCAGTAACTGCAAATGATGATGTGAAAAACAAGGCACAAAAGAGAATGAACAAGCTTCTGGATGAGCAGGATAATATCAGAAAAAAACAAAGAAAAGCTCAGGCAGATTTGGATGAAACAAAAAACAATCTTTTGAATCAATACAAAGAACTCGACAAACAGCAACAGGTGCTGGATGCTTTAAAAGCTAAAAAGAAAATGTAGAAAATAAAAAGAAAGCCCCGAAATTTTCGGGGCTTTCTTTTTATAGAATATCTTTCTCTTCAATCAATTCATGCTTTAAGGCATAGATAACAACCCCCGCGGTGTTCTTCACATTCATCTTCTCTAATATTTTAGTTCGATAGCCTTCTACAGTGCGTTTGCTTAAAAATAATTTATCACCAATCTGTTGCGCTGTTAGTTGCTGGCAGGTGAATTTAATGATTGCTTTTTCACGATCGGTGAAAACGATTCTATCGGTTTTCTTATGCGGGTTGAAATTGCTCTTCACGATCATCTTTGCAAGCCTGGCAGATGTGTGGCGGCAGTAAAAAGTATTGCCTTCATATACCTGTTCGATAGCATCGATGATTTCGTGCTTGTCTGCATTTTTGAGCAGATAACCTTTGGCGCCGGCTTCAAGCATTTCAACAATCAGGTTCTCTTCATCAAACATAGAAAGCGCAATAATCTTTTGATCCGGATTATTTTTGATGAGCACTTTAGTTGCATGAATACCATCCATGCGCGGCATTTTAATATCAGTCAAAATCACATCGGGGCGTTTGCTGTTTGCCAATTCAATTAATTCCAGTCCATTTTCAGCCTGGCCTTCCAGAATAATATCCTTTTCTTTGGAAAGCATCAGCATAAGGCCATCCCGAAAAATTTCGTGATCATCGGCAATCACTAAACGGATAATGTATTTCATAAAATAAGCGCTAACGATAAATTATCATAATGGGGCTTTGAAAAAATAATTAGTGCCTTTGTTTGGCAACGATTCGAAAGACAACTGTCCGCTCAAAATCTCGATGCGGCTTTCAAGGCTTTTCAATCCTAATCCCCGCGATTCTGTTTTTGCCTTTTCCATATCGAAACCTTTCCCATCGTCTTTCACCATCACTTGTAAATTACCATTTTCTTCGCTAATTCCTATGTAAAGGTTTTTTGCATTTGCATGTTTCAGCGCATTGTGGATCATTTCCTGCAATATCCTGAAAATATGGATCTCTTTTTCTTTGCTGATCTTCACTTCTTTCAAAAGATATAAATGCACCTGCAGCTTGTGCTTGCTCTGAATATCTTTTATGAATTCGCGGATTGCTTCGTTGAGGCCATTTCTTTGAAGCGTGTTGGGAAGCAGGTTATAGGAGATCTGGCGAAGGCTGCTGATGATCTCATCAATATGTTTTCCGGCTTTATTAATGATTTCCTGGTCCTGGCTGTTATGAACGTCAATGCTGTTCATGTTCAGCTTTACCGATGAAAGCAAAGGCCCAAGGCTGTCGTGCAGGTCATTCGCGATCCTTTTTCTCTCGTTTTCCTGCATAGTGATCTCAGCAAAAATCCTTTCTTTCTGAAGCTTCACATATCGCCTGTGATACCGGATAATAGTAACGATGAAATACAGCAATATAATGCCAATCAATATTGCTATAATAATAATAGCATCAAAAAACTGATTACTACTTGCACCCATAACCGCTGATTAATTGTGCCTGTCAGAGCTTTATATTATTAAAATCATTCGTTGCCGAAATCCTTAAAAACTGCCTTGCTTTCCATTTTTTGTGGCATCAGGCAAACTGCAATTCCATACAATATATTAGCAAACACATTCACGTAGACCTGAATGGCAAATATCTTCCCCATGAATGCTTTATTATAAACCTTAACTCCTTTTGCCATTAGCGTATAGACAAATATATTGTAGATAAAAAAAATGATCATCGTAGTGCATATAATGAACTTTGGGTTTTTAGTAAGAGGAACCCTGCCTTCATTCACAATAATATAATTGATCGTTTGTACACTCAGCAATACAAGCACAAATGAATACGAAATCAGAAAAAAAATATTAAAGTGATAGATATCGTAGACAAACAAGTCCTCTATCACCCAGATCCCGATATCTAAACCTAATAATATGGGGAATATCTTCTTATAGCGGTCAAATCTTTTCCAGTAATAAAACTGCACAAGCAAAATGATAGATTCGAATAAATTGAAAAGCGTCCAATTTAATACTACAATCCGTTTGTTGTTTGGCACTATCAGAATGCCCATTATCAATTCATTCACCAAGGAAACAAAAAAGTAAATGAGCAACGGCGCATAAGACGAATCAATTTTTTTGAATCTTATGATGCCTGCTACTGCCGGAAATGCGACCGATAAGCTTAGGACAAATCTCCACACATCATCTGCGCTCATATTGAAAGAATTAGTGATTTCCTCCTATTTGGCATGGCGGGCAACCTTGTCCATTTTCTCCCGCTCCTCCACCGGTTTGGGCGTAAGCACTTGAAATGCCCGGAATTTTAATAGCAGAAGTACTTCTGAGATCGTTTATAATGTCGTTCCCTTTTGCATCGACAGGCAATAGGACCAGCCTCACTTGCCCTTTCTCATCCTCACCATAATAGATGCGGATACCATCTGCACCGTTCTGATTCAACAAAAGAGATATTATGTCCCGGTTGAATGTTTCTGCATTTGGCATATTGAGGTGTTTTGCAAAAAATGATGTGTCTGTTGCAAATTTTGTGAACCTTTCATGCGAAGCAAGGAAATTTTTTTGAAAAATTTTTGCTGTGTCGATTGGGATTATTTGTTGTTTGGCGCGATTTTCATCAAAACGGATTTTATCGCGATAACAACTGCTAAAAATAATGCTCATAATTGCTAAGATGACAACAGTCAGTAACATGTTTTTAGATTTCATGATTCAGTATTTAGTTGGTTTAAAAGTTACTCAAAATAGGTTATGCAAATTAAACCACAGACAAGTATATACTCTTAAAATAATAAGTAGAACTACCTATGTCTTTTAAGTAGCGCTCCTATTGTTGCACAAAAATATTTATGGCAACCTTTGTCGATCGTTATTTATTAGTAATTTATTCACTACTAAAACTCATCTTATGGCGAAAGCAAAAACTTCCTACAAACTCGGATGGATACCTGACATTCCAGATCACCGTGACCTCACTTATGCTACTTCATTATCCGTAATGAAAAAGTTGCCTGCAACAATTGACCTAAGGTCACAATGTCCGGCGGTTTATGACCAAGGCCAGCTTGGCAGTTGCACTGCTAATGCACTTGCCGGAGCATACGAATTCGACAGGATTAAAGAAAAGAAAAAAGATTTTATGCCATCACGGTTGTTCATTTATTACAATGAAAGAGTGATTGAGCATAGCGTTAGTTCAGATAGTGGCGCACAGATCCGCGATGGCATAAAGACGTTGAATAAACAGGGTGTGTGCCCGGAAAGCGAATGGCCATATAACATTGCCCAATTTGCGGTGAAACCAACAGCGAAATGCTATAGTGATGCAAAGAAAAACGAAATACAATCTTATCAAAGGCTCGACAACACAAACCTGATGTTGCTAAAGTCATGCGTTAGCGAAGGTTTTCCATTTGTTTTTGGTTTCACGGTTTATGAAAGTTTCATGAGCGCAGCTGTTGCCAAAACAGGTAAGATGCCAATGCCGGAAGCAGGAGAAAAGGTAGAAGGTGGGCATGCAGTGATGGCAGTTGGATATGATGACACGAAAAGTGTAATGATTGTAAGAAATTCATGGGGAACAGGTTGGGGAGCCAAAGGATATTTTTATATGCCTTATGCCTATATCACAAGTGCTAATCTTTGTGACGATTTTTGGACAATCAGGCTTGTTTAGTAACATTTCAATGAATGGACGGCAAATAGAAATAGAAAATGGAAGTACAGTTTTAATCAAGCTGGAAAGCCTTGCTACATCCGGTTACCTGTGGGATTATGCTGTTGATGACACTTCCATCATCGAGTTGAAAAAGAAAGACAATGAACTGCAGAGTCCTCGTACACTTGGTAACGGTGGAATGGAAGTGTTTGAAGTGAAAGGATTGAAACAAGGAACTGCAAAAATATTTTTCAGCCAGACCAGGAAATGGGAGCAAGGCACCGGTGCAATAAAAAGCAGGTATTATACTATACAAGTAAAGTAGTGAATGGTGAATGGTCAATAGTGAATCGGAGGCCTAAATAAAAATGACTCCATATTCACCATTCACTATTGACTACTCGCCCCTTACCAATCGCTGATTTTTTTCCTTCCGCCTTTTATCTGGGATTGTTTCTTTTTGGATTCAATCCTTTTTTCTTTAGAGGCTTTCGACGGCTTGGTAGCAATGCGCTTTTTTACTTTCTTTAAAGCAGATTCAATCAACCGATTTATTTTTTCTATCACTTCTTCTTTATTGCTCAACTGCGATCGATGAACCTGTGACTTCACTAAAAGAATTCCTTCAGAGTTGATCTTGTTTGCAAGTTTTTCATGGAGCTTTTGTTTTTGCGCTTCATCAAGCAATAAAGAATTGCTGATGTCGAAATAACCTTCCACCATCGTTTCTACTTTATTTACATTCTGTCCTCCTTTACCGCCGCTCCTCGCAGTCCTGAAAACAATTTCTTTTGAAACATCTATCTTCATGCATCAAAATTACAAATTAAAAGAAGAGCGAAATGCGTGCAGTTATTCAACGGGTGAGCAGTGCAGGTGTCACTATTGATAATGTTATAAAATCGAAAATTGAAAAGGGATTGCTCGTGCTTGTAGGTATTGAAGATGCTGATGAAATAGAAGATATTCAATGGCTGAGCGCAAAGATTATTAACCTGAGAATTTTTAATGACGAAAACGGTGTGATGAATATTTCTGTGAAAGATTGTGAAGGAGATATTTTGCTGGTGAGCCAATTTACTTTGCAGGCATCAACAAAAAAAGGGAACCGCCCGTCATATCTCCGCGCAAGCAAACCGGATATTGCAATTCCTTTATATGAAAAAATGATTGAACAACTTGAAACCGATTTCAATAAAAAAATTTTTACCGGACAATTCGGTGCTGATATGAAAGTAAGTTTAGTGAATGACGGACCAATAACAATTATTATTGACACGAAAAACAAGGAGTGAGCACGAATTAAAATTTTGACCATGAAACAAAAAGTTTATATCGTCAATGCCTTCGCAGAATCTACATTTGGTGGCAACCCAGCCGGGGTTATGATCTTACGGGAATGGCTACCCGAAGATCTGATGCAAAAAATGGCAATGCAGCACAATATTGCTGAAACTGCATTTATTGTTGAACAAGAGAATGATTATGCTATCCGTTGGTTCACGCCAGCGGTTGAAGTGGCATTGTGCGGTCATGCTACGCTTGCTTCTGCACATGTTTTTTATGATCATTTAAACTATCAGAAAGATAAAATTACATTCCATTCAAAAAGTGGCTCGCTGCATGTTTCAAAAAGAAGTGACGGGAAATTGACGCTGGACTTTCCCGCCGATCATGCTCCGGTAACAGAATCTTCACCAACTATTGAAGAAGGGTTAAAAATAAAACCTTTGGAAGTGTATAAAGGCGTTTCAGATTATATGGCAATATTTGAAAATCAAAAAATGATTGAGAATCTTTCTCCTGATTTTAAAATTTTATCACAGTTGGAATCGCGGGGAATTATTGCAACAGCCAAAGGTGATGGTGTAGATTTTGTATCCCGTTGCTTTTTCCCACAGTCAGGCATAGACGAAGATCCTGTTACAGGTTCTGCACACACGGTAATGGCTCCATATTGGTCAAAGAAACTGGGCAAAGAAAAAATGTCTGCCATTCAATTATCAAATCGCAAAGGATATCTGGAATGCGAGATGAAAGGAGACAGAGTATTGATCAGCGGCAATGCAAGAACTTATCTGGAAGGAGATGTATTTATTTAGGTTAAGAACACAAATTAAAATCGAATTACACGAATTTCCTCAGTCCTAAGAGCAAGAAGAAGATTTTTTATTCTACATTTCGTTACTAAACAATTCGTGTAATTCGATTTTAATTCGTGTAATAAATTATTCATAATGCAATCAAATGAAATTTCCATTCGCGAAGCACAGCAAAAAATAGATGGGTGGATAAAAACTGCTGGTGTCCGCTATTTCAGCGAGCTGACAAACATGGCTATCTTGACTGAAGAAGTCGGCGAAGTGGCACGATTAATGAGCCGCATTTATGGCGACCAGTCATTCAAAGAATCTGATAAAGAAAAAAAATTGTCTGATGAGCTCGCTGATGTTTTGTGGGTTTTAATGTGCATCGCTAATCAAACCAATATCGATCTGACAGATGCGCTGCAAAAAAATTTTGAAAAGAAAAAGATACGCGATGCAGAACGTCATCAGCAAAATGAAAAACTGAAGTAGAAACTTTATGGCTTTATCCGTTGGAACTATATGGAAAATATTAAAACAGTCATCCATTGATTTTGTCAATGACCGTGTGTTGAAATTAAGCGCAGCACTTGCTTATTATACTATTTTTTCTCTTCCGGCAATGCTCATTATTATTATCGCTGTCAGCGATATTTTTTATGGCCGTGATGCAATTGAAGGAACTATTTATGGTCAGATAGCAAGCTTTGTTGGCAAAGATGCGGCGCTTCAGATACAGCAAACCATTCGCTCCGCAGCATTATCAAATCAGGCAAGCTTTGCAACAGTAATTGGTTTAGTAACACTTATCATTGGTGCAACCAGTGTGTTCGGCGAAATTCAGGATTCAATAAACCTGATCTGGAAATTGAAAGCAAAACCCAAAAAAGGATGGCTCAAAATTCTTATCAACAGATTGATTTCTTTTTCGATGGTTGTTTGCCTTGGCTTCTTGTTGCTTGTTGCGTTGTTGGTAAATGGATTAACAGAAGTATTTATTCATAAGCTTACCGAATTATTTCCACGTATTACTGCTTTCACTGTTTATAGCTTCAATCTGGTGCTCACGTTTTTGATCACATCATTTTTGTTTGCTATTATTTTTAAATTTTTGCCCGATGCAAAAATCAGGTGGAAACATGTTCGTGCAGGGGCTTTCACCACCGCACTGCTTTTTTTGATTGGAAAATTTTTAATCGGATATTATCTCGGTCATAGTAAGCTCAGCTCTGCGTACGGAGCTGCAGGTTCTGTGATTGTTATTTTATTATGGGTTTATTACTCGGCTATCATCCTTTATTTCGGTGCAGAGTTCACAAAAGTATACGCTGTTCATACCGGCTCACAAATTTATCCAAATGATTATGCAGTGTGGATCCAGCAAATAGAAGTAGAGTCAAAAAAACCTTTGCAGCAGCAACCTGCAGAAAAATCAACAGTCAATTCCACTGAATAATTTTTGTTCCGCAATCAGAAGAATCATTCAAATCGGATAAATCAAGGTTCAGATATTATCCAGCCACAAAATCCAGTTTACAAAGATTAGCCGCCGCATGCAATTTCCCATCCTTTAAATTTTCAGTCAACTGCTTCAATCGGGGATAATACAATTCATAATCTTTTCCGTAAGCGTCTTTTAATTTCTCCATTTCAAGTTCTGATATTCTTCCATCAAACGCAACAGCAACTGTAAATAAATCAAGCAAAAAATTTCTTTCTTTCTCGCTCACTTTTTTCAGGCAATCCAAAAAGAGATTCCAGTCATCATATTTTTTATCTTTATCGATATGCAGCAAATGCTGAAACCTCAACAACAGCACAATCATATTCGGGTGATAATTTTTCGCCATCACTACTGCATTGCCTATAGCACGAAGACAACCGACTTTTGCTTCATCAGATAGTTGTTCCAGTAAATGATCGTGCAACAAATTATCAGCAATATGATTGCTGAGCGCAAAACCAAACAAGCGCAATCTTGCTTCATTCACCACGCGATGGATCACCATGCCATTCCAGAAACATTCAACAGGCAATGCAATGTAGTTAATGGAAATACCGGCAATGGTTTCGCCAAAGCTGAGCCGTAACAATAATTTTGAAATGAAATTGGTAATGACAATTTTCAGTTTATACAATAATCCAAGTATGAATAAATTTCTTTTTGAAACCTGCTCAAAGGGATTGATTCCTAAAATCTGCATTTCAGGATCCGGCAATTCCAGTGCGGTTCTTGCAAGAATGTTAGTAACATTAAATGGACCGCTTTTCAAAAAATCTTTTTTGTGCGCATGGATATTGATTAGTTCGCTTACTTCATGAACTGCTCTCAATGCGATGATAAATAAAACATAGAATTCAATAGCGATAGATATTATAGTAACTACCGCTACCCAACCATAATGAATTAGCAAAGGTTCATTTTGTTTCAGCACATCTATATAAACAGTTGGCCACACACAAACCAAACCGACAAGTGCGGAAAGAAAAACTCCTTTATTGGAAATGCGATTGATTTTTTTATTCAGCTCTTCATCGGTGAAATCAAAAACATGGTGTGACAAGTCGCGCCGTCCGAAAACTCCGAGATAATAAACACCAAATCTTTCCAGCAGTGGTTGTTTCTTCTTTTTAAATTCAACAGATTCGGGCATAATGAGGAAGGTTAATACAAATGTAATTTAATGGTTGGAAGAGAATCGCTCAATCTTTTCTGCAATAATATTTTACCTTTGCGCCCACTATGGCGAACGATACAAAAAGATTTCAGGCAATCATTTCTCATTGCAAAGAATACGGCTTTATTTTTCCTTCGAGCGAAATATATGATGGCTTAAGTGCTGTGTATGATTATGGCCAATGGGGAAGCGAATTGAAAAAAAATATAAAAGATTATTGGTGGAAAAGTATGACTCAATTGCATGAAAATATTGTGGGCATTGATGCGGCTATTTTCATGCACCCGACAACCTGGAAAGCCAGCGGGCACGTTGATAATTTCAGTGACCCGATGATCGATAATAAAGACAGTAAAAAAAGATATCGTGTTGATCATTTGATTGAAGGATTTGCAGATGAATTGAAGGCACAAGGCGCAAGTAACAAGGCACAAGAAGTTCTTGATTCTATGGAATCTTTATTAGCAAAAGATGATTTTGATGGATTAAAAAAACTAATAGAAGATAATAAAATAAAATGCAGCATCAGCGGAACAAGCAACTGGACGGATGTTCGCCAGTTCAACTTGATGTTCTCGACGGAATTTGGTTCCACTGCATCTGCTGATGAAGAAGATAATAAAGTGTATTTGCGTCCAGAAACTGCTCAGGGAATATTCGTCAATTTCCTGAACGTGCAAAAAACGGGAAGAATGAAAATCCCTTTTGGTATTGCGCAGATTGGAAAAGCATTCCGTAATGAAATTGTTGCTAGGCAATTTATTTTTCGCATGCGCGAGTTTGAACAAATGGAAATGCAATTTTTTATTCGCCCCGGCACACAAAAAGAATGGTATGAGTTCTGGAAAGAAGAAAGAATGAAATGGCATTTGAGTCTCGGCATCGAAAAAGAAAAATATCAATTTCATGACCATGTGAAGCTTGCGCACTATGCAGATGCAGCTTGCGATATCGAATATGATTTTCCAATCGGTTTTAAAGAAGTGGAAGGAATTCATTCAAGAACTGATTTTGATTTGCGCAATCATCAGGAATACAGCAAAAAGAAAATGCAATATTTCGATAATGATCTGGATGCAAACGGCAAACCTTACGGCAACTATATCCCTTATGTTATTGAAACTTCTATCGGTCTTGACAGGATGTTTTTATTGATCATCAGCAATTCATATACTGAAGAAGATTTAAGCACTGCAGATAAACAAGATAATCGTATTGTCTTGAAACTACCGCCAATGCTGGCTCCTATAAAGCTTGCTATTTTTCCATTGACAAAAAAAGATGGCTTGCCTGAAATTGCACAACAAATCATTGATGATTGCAAAAATTCTTTCCGTTGTTTTTATGAAGAAAAAGATGCAATCGGAAAACGCTATCGCCGCATGGATGCAATCGGCACTCCGTTCTGCATCACTGTAGATCATCAAACAAAAGAAGACAACACAGTAACGATCCGTTACCGCGACAGCATGCAACAAGAGCGCATCGCTATTCACACAATTAAGAGCATTGTGGAAAAACAAATTTCATAAGCCTTTTATCAAACTTCTACCTTAGATTTCAGATGCTGCATGCATGCGTGCAATGTCTTGTGTTATCTATTTGTGTTTACTTACTAACCTCAATTAAATTACAATGCTTACGTTTGAATTCCCAATCAACGCGCTTATCCTATTAGCGGTAATTGCAGTGTCCATGTTCATCGGATTTAGTCTTCGCAGAAGCCAGATTGCAAAAATCCACAAGAAACTTGTCAAAGCAGAAAACGAAATGATCAACAGTCATGCTGAAATTCTTGAGATCCAAAAAGAATATATCAGCATGGAATTAAAATTGCGCGGGATAAAAGACCCGGTTGTTTTACTGACCAATCCAAATGATGCGAACAGCAATGAGAAACTGCCTAATGGTGCGCTGAGAAAGAAAATGCTTACAAAAGATTTTACACCTACGCGTAATGAAGGTTACAACCTGATTTACGATAACCTGATGAATAAAGAAACAAGCCCTCATTGATTGCCTGCCATTCCTGCTTTCCGGTATTCATGAAAAATTGATTGATTGTACCCGATTTTTTTTGTTGCCACCAGATCATGAAACACAATTAACTTATTAGTGTTTTATGTTCTGGTGGCAATTTTTTTTGATAGTAAGATTACGAGTTCATGATTCAGTAAAAATACTTTGCCTTCGGAAGAAATATAATTTACTTTTAGTCGTTATACTAATATCCAAATCCTTATAAAAAACGGAACCATGCAAACTGTAGTAAACCTCCACGGCGGATTTCAGCTGAACATTTTCCCTATTATTCTTGCGGCATTGGTATTTTTTATTGTTATCTACCTGATTACAGGAAGAAAAGCAAAAAAACCTTTGGCAAAAGATTTCCCTTCAAGAAATGAAGCTTACGATTTTATGTATAGCCAATTATTGGAGAAGGAAGCTGCTGCAGCAAAGTAGCTTTTAGCCATACAATTCCTGATGGATTGATTTCCGGTCGTAGCCAAGCATCTGAATTCTTTGCTTTGCTTCATCTATCATATTTTTCCAGCCGCATAAAAAGAACGATGCAGGTTTCAATGTAGACGTTTCTTCTGCAACGCTGATCTTGATATTGCTCCTGCAAATTTCTTCATACACAGCATGAACATAACCTGTTCTCATTGGCTTGTTCGTCACATCAGCAACTTCTCTTGAAAAAGTGGGTATGTAATGAAAGCGCTCCATTTTTTTATCGAGTTCTTCCAGTTCATTTCTGTAAAGACAGTCCCCGAATTTCCTGCAGCCAAAAATCAGATATACATCACCGTGGGGAATATTATGATTGAAGATATGATGCGACATAGCTCTGAAAGGAGCGATGCCGGTTCCGGTGCAAATAAAAAATAAATCTTTTTCGATTGGCTCAGGCAAAGTGAAAACACCTTGCGGGCCGCGTAAACTCAGCTCACTGCCAACAGCTACTTCATTGAACAAATAATGAGTCCCTGCTCCATCTTCCAGCAGAACGATTACCAATTCAAAAACATTAGTGCCATCGGGCCATGAAGCAATGGAATAGCTCCTCCAGCGGCGTGCAGGTTTTTCGTGAATGGGAAGATCGAGTGTAACAAACTGGCCAGGCTTGAAGTCGAATGATTCGACATCATTTACTTTGATCCAGAAACGGCGCGTGCTTTCTGTTTCATTTTCAATTTTGATGATGGTTCCTTTTTGCCAGGGCTGGGGCATGTGGCTTATTTTTCAGTTTGGTATTAATAAAAAGAGCAGACCAAAACGATCTGCTCCCAAGGTTTGCCATTGATGGCAAGCAATCGATGAAGCTAATATAAGTGTTTTTGATTATTGAACATCCCAGTTTATTTCTGAATAATCAATTTCTGCATTTCAGGCGCTTCTCCTTCTTTAATCAATTTCACAATGTAAAACCCATTTGTTAACTTATTTACATTTGTAGTCAATAAATTTTTTCCTGTCTGTGCATAGTAGGTTCTGTTTATTATTGTTTCTCCTGATGAATTAATAATTAATAATTGTGTTTTACAATTTTGTTTCGTGCTAAAAGAAATATTTAAATTATCAGATGCTGGCACCGGATATAAATTAAGAGTTCCTGTTTGATAACTTAAATCAGATTGATCACTCTCAACAGGTGTCATCACTTTATTTCCAGAACTAATGCTGTTTGGTACACTTCCCATACATAAACCTGTGCCCTGACTAGTCAAGAAATCACCAAAAGTATTTACAGGGCATTGTGCCTGAACTGAAATACAAGTTAAACCGCTTGCATTTGCCGGAGCAATATATGTCGTGCTTGTTGTTACAAGCGTTGAATTTATTAAATACTTTGAGGCACCAGCCACTGGAGCCCAGTTCACAGTGTATTGATTTGTTCCCAATGGAGTCATAGAAAAATTTGTTGGCTTGGCACAATTTATAGCAACAGGTGTAGTAAATGTTACTATTGGGCTATAAGTTGCATAGGCACTACAATCACTAAAAGGCATCGCAGCAACTGAAACCTGATAAGTAGTACTGATATTATCATTCAGAACATAGGGAGGGCTACTAACTGCGACTGTATTTGAAACACCTGTAGTCATGTTTTTATATTGGAGTGCATAACTGGTTGCTCCGGTAACAGTAGCCCATGTAATTACAGTTTGTGTGCTTGATTGTGTTCCATTTACATTTAATCCTACTGGTGCTGGAAGTGTACAGTTTTGAGTTGTAAATGAGATTTGAGGAGTACCGTGAAAATAGAAAGCGCAATTTACAGAGTTAATTGCACAATTATATGTTGTATTTGGAACCAACCCGGTAATAGTTGTTGATGTTATATTTGGTGATCTAATATCAGTTCCACCTGTCGTTACCAATTGACCAGTTGCTTTGATAGATATATCAATGCCATAACCGGTATTTCCACAACATGTTACAGGCAACCAACTAATATTCGCAGTCGTTGCAGTTGTATTTGTAGAGCTCACTCCAGTAGGTTGCGGAGGAGGAGAAGAATAGCAACAACCAAAACTTACAGTAGAATTATAAATATAAGATGATGCTGCATTATTAATTTGCACAGTTACGGAAATATTATTTGGTGCAGTTGTACCTGCTACGCTTGTTAACGTTATAGAATTTACATTTGCACCTGTTGTAATAGTTGCTGGGGCTGCGCTTCCATTGTATTTCCAACCATTATTTGCACCACCTAAATTCCAGACATAACCTGTTACACCTGCAATATTACTAGGATTGCTGATTGCAAAAGTTTGGGTTACCGCAGTGTTACATGCAATGGGAACCAATGTCGGGGATAATTGAAAACTCGGAGGTGGCGGTACTGTTTCAACGATCGTAATACTATTAATGTACGCAGATGATGAAGCACCATCAGCTCCAATAAGCAAATAAGCGAGATTAGTTGATGGTGAAAAACTTGAAAGTGAATAAGATGTATTTGTCGTAGTCAAATTAAAGCCCTTATAATAATTTCCAGTTGCCACATTAGTTGCTTTTGATTCAACAACACAAGTTGATGATTGATCAGTAAATGAAGGAAGATTTGAAAACACTGCTGCCCTTAGAACAGGAGAACTTGTATTAGATGCAGCGGCATTAATTGAGACCTGATATGTGTACCCAGCTTTGAAGTTGAAGTTAATTCCATAAACTGTTCCCCCAGCATTCCCTGTAGTAGCATCAAAACCAGTTGTAAGTATTAAATGGTTAGAGCCATATTTGATTCCACCACAAACACTAATGTGACTGTATCCTGAAATCGCTACAGGCAATGAGAAAACATTACAATTTGTTGTGCTTAAACTAAGGCCTGAATAATTAATGGTATAAGTTCCTGAGTAACTTTTTGAAGTGAGAGAAAAAATAAGGGCAATTGGGCAAAATAGAACTCTGCTTAAGGGTTGTAAATTTCTAAATTTCATAACATAAGATTTAAGTAATAAAAAAAGGATTATTGGAATTACTTAAATCTTATGCATTATTCAAAATTTTAATTTAAGTGAGGATTATTTATATTATCTGGTTATCAATATTTTCTTTTTGTACGAGATACTGCCTGATTTTATTGATAAGATATACATGCCCGTTATTAAAGTGCCTGTGTTTATTGTTGTGCTGAAAAGTCCTGATGCTGAAAAAGTTTGGAGGAAACATCTTCTTCCAAGCAAATCAAAAAGCTCCACTGAAATATTGTTGGTTCCAGAACTTCCTGTATTCAATATGACATTGAATGAGCCATGGCTTGGGTTTGGCCAAATATTGAAATTAGTATTTGCAGGTACAGAAACAGAAACAGCAGTTCTTTCGCCGATGCAATCATTAGTTTGAACTTTCATGTTATAGAAATAATAATAATAATTCTGAAAATTACTGGGGGCAGCGACACTATTACCTGTAATGGAAATTACATTTGGTATTCTGAAAGGATATGGGTTTCCTGTAACATTATTGTTGCGAAAAATAGAGGCATTGTCTATTGCAGTTTTATCAACAGAAGCATCAACAGTGGAATCAAGAAGCACATGTTTTCCTACAGGTATTGGGAGGTTGAGATAAAATATTGCACCATTATCAGCAGGGTCATTTGGTCGGGAGCCAGGTTTTGCTGTTGGACTTGTTGCATAAACATCGATAGTAGTACTTGAAAGTGCAGGAAAATAATATGCTACCTGACCTTGGTCAAGAACTGTGTCTGCGGTCATGATTGTAATCTTTCCGGGATTACCAGTATACAACCTGACGCTTTTTAAAATAAGAGGAACATTAGCAGTATAAGACAATGAATTAACTCCCAATCTCTGCTGATCAAATCCTAAGGAATCGCGATAACTGCCACCGTTTGGGTAATCATTTTTTGATTTCACTCCTACACTTCCTTTTATCCCTTCACCTACATAAAAAGTATTTCCGGCAGGAACAGAAGTTAAGGTGAGTATAGTATCCGTAGTTGCAAACAAGGCTGTGTCGCTTGTTGCACTGGAATACCAGAAATAAGTTGAGCTCGGATTTGGGTTGGTGACTGTCAAATGAAGAGTGTCTCCACTAACTGTTGCAGTTGCTTCGGGCGCAGCAGGTGCGGCAGCAATGCTGACAGTGCTTGTTAAAGTATCGTTCGCGCTATTTTGATCTGTTGCTGAAGTCACAAAAGAAGAAACATTATAATTTGTCCCTGCAGTTGTAGGAAAAGTTTGCTGGAAAGTATAGGTAACTAAAAATCCGGGTGGAATTTTTCCGGGATAAGTTTCGTTGAGCGTAGCAACTGTGCTACTGCCATTTTTTACGATCGCAGATACTGGCACATTTGATATTGTATCAATTCCATTATTCCTGATAGTGATCACCATAAGTGCAGAATCATCACTGCATTCGCCATTAGCAGGTGCAACAATTTGCGCAAGAGCAAGGTCGCTTGTCGGAGTTCCTACAATAACATTGAAATCCTGTGTTTCTCCTTTGCCATAGCTTCCACATGCCTGAACAGTGGAAGGATCGCTGGTCTCTTCTGCTACAATGCGAAGCAAAGCTGTATTGCCTTTTGTTAATGAAGGAATATTGATAGTGTCTGTGTATACGCCATTGCCATTGATCACTCCGCTTTGTGCAGCTAATTCATTAGCATCAAAAACACCATTGTTATTATAGTCGATAAATATTTTCACAACCTTATCTGCTACTGTCGCATCACAACTGCTCAGCTTAATTCGGACAGGCAGTTTTTGTTTCGGCTGAATTTGAATCGTGTATTTTGTATTATCTGTGTAAGTAGTGCATCCTGCAGGGTTAGCAATTTGAATGTTGCTGATGTTCACGCTGTCAATACGCGTGCCTGCGCTGCTCGTTGGGGCAGATGTGCAATAAGATTCTCCGCCGATTCCGCTCACTAAAAGAGAAAATGCCTGTTGGCCTCTTGCCAAAGTTCCTTTGTGTGTAATCGTGATCTTATATGTTTGTCCGGGGGTAACACTGTCAACGTTTATCTTCTCCACATTATCACGAAAATTATCTCCTTTGGTAGCAGCGTTCCCGGGGTTTGAAGGATCAAGCACCCACGGCTTAAAAACCTGAGCACCGTTTGCAGATGTAATCCGCATATCAAGATCATTTACCAGCATTGCTTTTGTATTGTGCAATGATTGAGCAACCGGAACCGGTGTTGCAGGAGGGTCAGTCCATGATAATGTTGCTACCAGTGTTCCTTTTCCTGAGGCAACTGCGTTGAATGTATAAGTTGCGCCATTCAATAATGCGCTTTCAATAATAGTATCTGATTGTTGATTGTAAGAAGATGTGATCACGCCTGATCCTTTCAGCACATCTAATAACCCCCAGCCATAAGTGTAATCTGGTCCAGGCGCAGCGCCAGCTTCATCTGCTGTGTGAATAGCAAGTCCTTTTAAAGTAGCAGATCGCATGAAAACAGATGGATGAAGTTTGGTATAATATTCCTGCAAAAGATAAAGAGAACCTGTTACGTTAGGGGTAGCCATTGATGTGCCGCTTTGAGTGCTGTACGCAGTGTTGCTCGTGTTCCATGTAGAGGTTACATCAACTCCATCTGCAACGATATCAGGTTTTATTCTGCCATCATTTGTTGGGCCTAATGAACTGAAACTCGCAATAGTAACGTCATTCGGGGAATAATAACCGGAAGGTATTCCATTGACCGCACCTACAACCAGAGCATCTTTTGCAGTTGAAGAATTGAGCACGCTCACAAAATTGGGATTGTTTTTTAAAGTAGCGCTTCGTTTTAATTTCACTCCTGCATTATAAAGATAAGGGCTGTCCACAGCCGGTCCATTATAACCTCTTGCATTCCCTGCTGCCACATCTATTAAATAGTAAGGTGCGTTATATGCTATGGAATCATAACTCTGTGCGTTTATATCATAATAGCCAAAACCAAAAGCATCTGTTTTGCTTATTGTAGTATCGCCATACCAATCCCAGTTCGTGCCATCATAACTCCAGCCCGATCCTGATAAAAATCCATAAGAGTGGTTCGATATTAAAAGGCCTGGAGCTGCGGATGTCATTTCTGAAACATCATTATTAAAATTATAAGCTAACAACTGTTGCGCTCCAAAAGCCATTCCTTTTGCAATAGGGTTGATGCCGGTTGCAATCATGGTTCCTGTAGTGTGTGTGCTGTGTCCTTCTACAGAACCAGCATCCTTATTCGTTATTCTACCTGTCAGCTCAACATGTGTCCCTAAAGGATGGCCGCCATCCCAGATGGCAATTTTTCCTTTGACAGCATCTGATGATCCGGATAAGTTTAAGCCTGAAGTGCCGCCGGGCCATAATTGATTTGCCCTGGTTGTTGCAGCAGCAATGATGTTATTATAAGTGGCGACATACTGAGGATTTCCCAACTCATCGACACCGATCAACGTTACAACGCCACCATTCGGTGTTCTTTTGGTGATGAACCAGCCTTTTTGTTTTGCTAATAATTTTGCTTGTGCAAAATTTTTGTCTTCTCTATCCTTAAAATCTTTTGACATTCGCGCCAAAAGATTTTTATCAGTAAGCACCTGAGCATGTAACCCAATTGTTATTATCATACTAATCATCAAGGTCAGGATAAGCGGAAGCCTTTTAATCATAAACAACTGTTTAATCTTATTCTTTATTTTCACTAAATTAAAAACTTTCACTTTCAAAATGCGGGAATGAATAAAATTCTTTTTTCTCTGTTAAAGGTATCGTCATTGATTGCTATTTCATGTTCAACATCCAAAACCACCAATTCTCAAAATATGCTGCAACAGGGAATTGAAGGATATGTTTACAGGATTTCCGGAAACCAGATGCCTTCTCCCGATGCAAAACCATCAAAGCCTCGTGGTATACAAACCGTTTTGTACATCTATCAGCTCACAAATATAAATCAGGTTCAAAGGCAAGGGCTGTCAGCATTTTATCGTTCTATAAGAACTAACTACGTTGCCAAAGTTGAATCAGATTCAACCGGATATTTCAAAATCAATCTTGCGCCCGGCAAGTATTCTTTGTTTGCAAAAAAAGACGATTTGTTTTTTGCAAATTGGTTCGATAAAGACAACAATATTTCTCCTACAGAAGTTTTGTCGGAAAAGTTTTCAAAGGTTGAATTCAGGATTGATTATGATGCCGTCTATTAATGAATTGTAACATCCAGCCATAAACTAGATACGCTCTTATATTTTCTGCGGTTGCTTTATCTTTGCAGCTTCCATGAGCAGTGAGGTTTCTCCAGGTTTGTTAATGAACTCCCCCCGCATTTTTCAAATTGCGGACAGGATTACTTTGTCCCAGCCTCAAACAATTGCTTTAAAGAACCTTTACGGCAGTTCTCCTGCATTTGTTATCAGCGCTATTTTTCAGCATCAAATAACTGCGCAATTGAACCATATTGTTGTTTGCGCCGATGCTGAGGCTGCAGCTTATTTGCATAACACAATTGAAAACCTCACTAACGGTCTTGATATTTTTTATTTCCCTTCTTCTTTCAAGAACAAAAAAAATTATCGATTGCTAAACAGCAGCCATGTGATGCTTCGCACGGAAGCATTGACAAAATGGAGCGCAGGTGGAAATAAAAAATTATTGGTCACTTATCCTGAAGCACTTTTTGAAAAAGTAGTGCTTCCAAAAACTTTGTCGGGAAATATCATTCAAATCAAATCAGGAGACAGCATCGATCTGAATGGCATGATGGAAAAATTTGTAAGCTATGGTTTTGAGAGAACGGATTTCGTGTATGAGCCAGGACAATTCGCATTGCGTGGCGGCATACTCGATATTTATTCTTTCGGCAATGAAAAACCTTATCGCGTTGAATTGTTTGGGAATGATGTTGACTCGATAAGAATATTCGACCCCGAAACACAATTGAGCGAACGAAAATTGTTGCAGGTAAGCATTATACCAAATGTTGAAACGCAGTTCGATGATAACGAAAAAGTTTCTTTGCTCGATTTCATTCCTGATAACACAGTGATATGGATGCAGGATTGGGAATTTGTGAAAGATAAATTATTAATTGAAGAAGAAAATCTGCGGCTGTTTATTGAGATGGGAGATACGGGATATAAGACGCGTGAAACGGAAGATGAAAACGCAGAAAAAAAGAAAATAAGTTTTGAAGATTTTGTTACTGTGAATTCGGTTGAAGAGCAACTAAAAAAATTCCATTTCATTGAATTTGGTTCGACGACGGATGGCCGACAACCTACGACCGAAATTATTTTCAACACCAAAGCTCAACCTTCTTTCAATCGCAATTTTGATTTGCTGATGAAAGATTTAAAAAATCGCGAAGCAAATCAATACAAAATTTATTTGTTCGCTGAAAACCCAAAGCAGCTTGAGCGCTTGCATGTCATTTTTGAAGATTTACATTCAGCGATTCAATTCAACCCAATTCCTGTCTCTATCCACGAAGGTTTTATTGATGATGATTTAAAAATTGTCTGCTACACTGATCATCAGATTTTTCAGCGTTATCATAAATACAAAGTCAAACAGGCATATAATAAAAACAAAGCACTTACATTAAGAACGCTCAGAGAATTGCAGCCGGGAGATTATGTGACGCATATCGACCATGGAGTGGGTGTGTACAGTGGTTTGCAGAAGATTGAAGTGAATGGAAAATTGCAGGAAGCGGTTCGCATTATTTATAAAGACAGCGATATTTTGTACGTGAATATTAATTCGCTGCACAAAATTTCAAAATACACTGGTAAAGAAGGAACAGTCCCGAAAGTGAGCAAGCTCGGAAGCGATGTTTGGCAAAAGCTGAAAGAGAAAACAAAAACGAGAGTAAAAGAAATTGCTTTCGACTTAATAAAATTATATGCTCAAAGAAAGGCCCAGCAGGGGTTTGCGCATGCATTGGATAATTATATGCAAACTGAACTCGAAGCCTCTTTTATTTATGAGGACACGCCCGACCAGAGCAAAGCAACTGCCGATGTGAAGAGAGATATGGAATCGCCTTCGCCGATGGACAGATTAGTTTGTGGCGATGTTGGTTTCGGCAAAACCGAAGTTGCGATTCGCGCTGCTTTCAAAACCTGTTGTGATGGCAAACAGGCTGCAGTGTTGGTTCCTACCACCATTCTTGCTTTTCAGCATTATAAAACATTTGGTGAAAGATTGAAAGATTTTCCTGTTACCGTTGATTATGTGAATCGTTTCAAATCTTCTAAAGAAAAAAAGGAAACATATAAAAAATTAGAAGAAGGAAAAGTAGATATCATCATCGGAACGCATGCTTTGCTTGGAAAAGAAGTAAAGTTCAAGGATTTGGGATTATTAGTAATTGATGAAGAACAGAAATTTGGCGTTGCCCATAAAGAAAAAATAAAAACACTTCGCACAAATGTTGATTGCCTTACATTAACGGCAACGCCTATCCCAAGAACGCTTCAGTTCAGTTTGATGGGAGCAAGAGATTTGAGCATTATTAATACACCGCCGCCAAACCGCCAACCGATACAAACGGAAGTTCATGGCTATAATGAAGATTTCATTCGTGATGCCATTTATTTTGAAACCGAAAGAGGCGGACAGGTTTTCTTTATTTTCAACAGAATACTTGGTCTTGCCGAAATGACTGCTATTATTCAAGGTCTTTGTCCTGATTTGAGTATCGGTTATGCGCATGGACAAATGGAAGGGCATGAACTCGAAGAAAGAATTCTTGATTTCATTGATAAAAAATATGATGTGCTCGTTTGTACTAACATTGTTGAAAGCGGAGTTGATATTCCGAATGTGAACACGATTATCGTTAATAATGCACATCAGTTTGGATTGAGTGATTTGCACCAATTGCGTGGAAGAGTTGGAAGAAGCAATAAAAAAGCTTTTTGTTATTTATTAGCTCCGTCTCTCGCAACATTACCAACAGACTCAAGAAAAAGATTGCAAACTTTAGAACAACATAGCGATTTGGGAAGCGGTTTCCAGATTGCGATGCGGGATTTGGATATTCGCGGTGCGGGAAATATGCTTGGTGGTGAACAAAGCGGATTCATGGCTGAAATTGGTTTTGAGACTTATCAGAAAATTTTGGATGAAGCCATCAAAGAATTAAAAAGGACTGAATTCAAAGAATTGTTCAAAGAAGAAATTTCGAAGCAGGAAGATTATGTGCAGGATTGCACCATTGACACTGACTTGGAAATTTTGATACCTGATAGTTATGTTGAAAGCATCACAGAAAGATTATCGCTTTACACAAGATTAGACAATTGTGATAGTGAAGAAGAATTAAATTTCTTTGCAATTGAATTGATTGACCGTTTCGGTCCTTTGCCTAAACAAGTGGAAGATTTATTCGATACCGTTCGTTGTCGCAAGCTTGCAGTGGCATTGGGTTTTGAAAGGATGCTATTAAAAGACGATACACTGAAATGTTACTTCATTAATAAACCCGATTCGCCCTATTTTGAATCTGATACTTTCAAACATATTCTTGAATTCATTCAAAAGCAAACCAACAAAGCCAAGCTGCGGCAAAACGGAAAATTATTTATGCTTGTTGTTGATGATATTTTATCGATGCAGCATTTACTGAAATTTATGCAGCAGTTACATGCTTTTGCAGAAATGAAATCGGAAAATAAAACGGTGAGCCTATAAACTTTTTTCCATCACATAATGCGGAATGGTCACTTCTTCAAATTCATTGCCGGAAATATTATAGCCGAGTTTTTGGTAAAACCCAGCGGCTGTTTTTCGCGCATGCATTAGTAATACTCTATAGCCTAAATCGCGGGCAATATTTTCTGCAAAAATCATGAGTGCCCTTCCGATTCCCTTGCCTTGCATGCTATTTGGCACTGCCATTTGCCGAAGCCGAACTGATTTATCATCAACCTTCGTGAGCAGGCAGCAGCCCAAAATCCTATCGTCTTCAAAAGCGCCCATCAGCACATCTTCTTTTTCTTTTTCGAGATCATCCGCGCTAAAAGTCAGCCCAAGCGGCTTGCGCAATATCTCATTCCGCAAATCAACCATTTGCTTGTATTCTTTTGAGCCGTGATCAATCATTTTCAAAGCCATGCTGACAATTAGTTTGATTAAAATGGATATGTAAGATATTGAATTTACCAATTCCTTTTTTCTCGTTCATATAAAAATTGAAATTTGGTAATATGAAGTGTTATGTCATATGTCAACCAAATTTCTTTTCGGCATATAAATTAAATAAATAAGCCAAAGAAGGCTTTTTTGCTCAAAAAAATTAAAATTGCCTGTTTAATTGTGTTTAATTCAAAAACTATATTTTTGCAGCCGTAACTAAATTTTACAAACATGTCAGACATTGCTACAAGAGTTAAAAAAATCATTGTTGATAAATTAGGAGTAGAAGAAGCAGAAGTTACAAACGAGGCTTCCTTCACTAATGACCTGGGTGCAGATTCACTCGACACCGTTGAGCTTATTATGGAGTTTGAAAAAGAATTCAACATCTCAATCCCTGATGAGCAGGCTGAAACTATTACTACTGTAGGGCAAGCCATCGCTTACTTGGAAGAACACGCTAAGTAATCAGCCTTTTGTTATTTGTAATACATTTGTTTCATCCGCCTTCGAAAGCAATTTTGCTTAGTAGGCGGATGTATCACTTTTAAAATTTCCGGGCAGCTATATGGAAGTAAAAAGAGTTGTTGTTACGGGAATCGGTGCGCTGACACCGCTGGGCAATAATGTTCAGGATTATTGGAACGGTCTTATTAATGGTGTTCCAGGCGCTGATTTCATCACTCAATTCGATGCATCAAAATTCAAGACGAGGTTTGCCTGTGAGATAAAGAATTTTGACCCTTTAAAATATTTTGACAGAAAAGAAGCTCGCAAACTCGACCGCTTCACACAAACTGCGCTCGCAGCAAGCGATGAAGCCATGGCTGATGCAGGCATCAATAAAGACAATGTCAATACAGATAGGGTAGGTGTTGTTTTTGCAAGCGGTATCGGCGGCATTACTACATTTCAGGAAGAAGTTTCAAACTTTGCAAAAGGCGATGGAACTCCAAGATTCAATCCTTTCTTCATACCAAAAATGATATTGGATATCGCAGCCGGTCATATTTCTATGAGGCATGGTTTGCGCGGTCCGAATTTTGCAGTAGTCAGCGCATGTGCGTCTTCCACAAATGCCATCATGGAATCATTTAATTTGATTCGCTTAGGTCTTGCTGATATTATACTGAGTGGCGGCTCCGAAAGCGTGATAATAGAAGCCGGAGTTGGTGGATTTAATGCGATGAAAGCGATGAGCGAAAGAAATGATGACCCCAAAACGGCAAGCCGTCCGTACGATAAAGACAGAGATGGTTTTGTGATGGGCGAGGCTGCAGGAATATTGGTGCTTGAAGAATTAGAGCACGCAAAAGCAAGAGGTGCAAAAATTTATTGCGAGATTGCAGGAGCTGGTGCAACTGCTGATGCGCATCACATAACAGCGCCACATCCAGAAGGGCTTGGCGCAAAAAATGTGATGAATGCTGCGCTGAAAGATGCTGGTATGAAACCTTCCGATATCGATTATATAAATACGCATGGAACTTCAACTCCATTAGGTGATATTTCAGAAGTGAAAGCTGTGACTGATGTATTTGGTGAGCATGCTTATAATTTGAATATTAGTTCCACAAAATCAATGACTGGTCATTGCTTAGGTGCAGCAGGTGTTATTGAAGCAATTGCCTGCACCATGAGCGTCGTGAATGATATAGTGCCTCCGACAATTAACCATTTTACTGATGATCCCGAACTCGACCCAAGATTAAATTTCACTTTTAATAAATCGCAAGCCAGAACTGTGAGGGCTGCGTTGAGCAACACTTTTGGATTTGGCGGTCACAATGCATGTGTCATTGTTAAAAAATACTTATCCTGATTTTTCGTTTTTATGGATTATGATGAAAGTCATAATCAGCGAAATCTTACCTGCACATATTTATAAAAATTTTTTAAGTCAGCTAAAAATTTTGTAGCTTTTCTTGTGGGAATACTGGAACGTATCATAAAAAACGACTCATCCGCTGCATCTTTCCGAAAGCAACTTAAAAATGTTTTGGGCTTTGCGCCCGGAAAAACGGTGCTCTACAAAACGGCACTCACTCATCGTTCATTAAAAGATAAATCCGACGAGAATAATGAACGGCTGGAATATTTAGGTGATGCTGTACTTAGTGCTATTATCGCAGATTTCCTGTTTAAAAAGTATCCCTACAAAGAAGAAGGTTTTCTGACCGAAATGCGTAGCAAAATGGTGAACCGCAATCAGCTAAATGATATTGCTGTGAAGATGGGGTTAAAAAAAATAAGCTATTTCAATAAATTTGATGGCTCGCTTAAAATGAGCCAGATTTTTGGTAATACGCTTGAAGCAGTTGTTGGAGCCATTTATCTCGACAAAGGATTTAATAAAGCAAACCAATGGGTGATGGAGCGCATCATTCAGCCCTATCTTTTTATGGATGACCTTGAGATTCTCGAGATAAATCATAAGAATAAGCTATACGGGTGGGCAAATAAAAACAGTAAATCGCTAGAGTTTGAAACGCTTGATGAGCACATGGAGGCAGGAAGAAGATTATTTACTGTAGGTGCGGTTGTTGACGGTCAATTGCTTGCCCAAGGCAAGGCTTACAACAAGAAAGATGCGAGCCAGATCGCAGCTCAGGTTGCCATTGACAAGCTAGGCCTGAATAAAACAGAGGCCGACGAGGAACAATCTGCATAAAAAACTTAGATTTTATTATTAATTCTCAAAAAAAGTTACTTACTTAGCAGTCTCTAACTGATGATTTATACACATCGCACCCTCTTGTTGTGAATAACTTCTGAACTTAATTCGTTTCCAAGAACTCCAATTTTGAAAAACCTGAATCACCCCGTGTCCCTATTTATCCGTACTAAAAGCAGCGCTTACTCTGTATTGTTTGTTGATGAATTGAATGATTATTCTTTTCGCAATAAAGATCATGCAGAATTTTCAGGTTGTTTGAATTGTATTCAAATTCAAAACAACCCAATCGATTTACTCTGTGAAGCTAATAGTGAAACTGAGTAAAAGTGCGAATCCATCCTTAAGATACCTCACCACAAATCCACATACTATGGTTGCCTTAACCACATTTTTAAATTAAATTTTTTTGTATGAAAAAGCTTTACTTTCTGGCTGCAGTTTTAAGCATCGGTTTTATTTACAAAGGGCAGGCACAGTACACAGCTACAAATTCGGGTAATTGGAGCAGCCCGATTACATGGGCTCCCGGTGCAATACCTGCAATGCTTTGCAATAATTGCTCAGTAACTATTAATGCTGGAATTATTGTACAGGTAGATGCTCATACTGAGCTTTCAGGCACTTCGATTCTTACACTTAGAGACGGAGCACAGCTGATAGTCGGAAATAGTTCTCAGTCTTCTATTACAAGTGCTTTTAATATAGTGATGGATACACTTCCCGGGAATTCAATGATTAATTTCGTTACCGCAAATAGCAAAATCATTGCGACTGCTGCAGGCACTTATGACGGGATTTTTGTAGGGCCATTTCCTAATTCCATCTATCAAAAAGTTATTGGCAATGCACCATCATTGTTTCAGGGAAATAATATCATTGGTACAGCATTGCCATCATATGGAACAAGTCTTGCAGGACCTCATGTTTTGTTCTCAGGAGGAACATTGCCATTGTTGATGACCAACTTCAACGCAACATTAACGGATAATGTCGTAAAAGTAACATGGTCAACAGAACAGGAATCTAACCTGAATCAGTTTGTGATGTTGAGAAGCGGGGATGGTGTGACCTGGGAAACAATCGGCAAAATTCAGGCAAAAGGCAATTCTTCAATACCTGTTAATTATTCATTCACAGACCAGACTCCACTGCAGGGAATAAATTATTATAGGGTAAAAGCAGTTGATAATAATCTGCAATATAAATTCTCAGAAATCAAGTTGATTAAAGGATTATTTATTAAGGGAATTAAGTTCGGGCCTAATCCTGTCAGAGACAATCTGCATATTACTTTTGGCAGTGATATTTCTTCAGCACTGACACTTCGATTGATCAATCAATATGGGCAAGTGCTGCAGCAAAAACAAATAAGCCAGCCTGCAGGATCAACAATATTGTTCTCTTTGAATAACTATGCACAAGGCATTTACACTTTGCATGTGAAAGCTGCTGATGGTAGCCAGAATAGTTACAGAATAGTATTGAATCATTAATAAATCAGAATAAGATATTTCTCAACCCCGAAAGTGAAAGCTTTCGGGGTTTTTTATGCGAAAACAAATTCACTATAAAACGCCTGAGACATAATAAACACAGGCTGTTTGGAGTTATAGTATTGGTTCAATAATCCAATTTCCGTGCGAAAACCAAGATCGTATGAAACCCTTGTGGAAAACTGTATGCTTCGCAGGATGTATTTTAATGATAGCAGCCTCGTCAGCAACTGCACAATGCAGCAGCTTGCGAAACCTGACTTATGACACCATAATAATCGGAACCGGCAACGATACTCATACAATCAGCCTCCCTCAATTCGATCCTTCTATCGGAACATTAGCATCTGCCAAAATCAATTCCACCATTTCAGTTAATTATGGCTTCACCTTAAAAAATGTAGAAGCTGTTCAGAGAGATTTTGCCGTATCAGTTGGGAGATATGACCATTTTTCAAGTAGTGCTTTGAGCTCAGCTTTTACAAACCTGGTTGACACAAGCATAGGAGATTTTATTTTGAACCCAGGAGATTCAGTTACAAAAGCTCCTTATACTGTCTTGTACCAATATAGCCAGAATGATAGCATTACAAATGATGTTGTAAACTTTTTAGGTAGCAACTCTGTTTCTTTTGATTATAAACCCATAACATACACCATCCTTACCGGCAGCAATGTTTATTATTACAGTGCAACAGCAAATGATACGATCCATTTTTCTGTGACGTATTATTATTGTGACAACTCCATTTTGCCTGATAACAATTTGTCTTTTTCTGCGAACAGAGAAAACAAAGAAAAGATTCAGCTCAACTGGTCAACAAAAGATTCACAGAATGCCGTTGTTTATGAAATTCAAAAAGGAATTACGAACACTCACTTTTCTTCTATCGGTTCTGTCCTTGGCGATAATAACACTGATAAATATTTATACCATTACCTGATCGGGCCAAATGATAATGGCAAATTATATTTCAGATTAAAAATTATTTACCCATCGGGGGCGGTAAAATATTCGGAAGTAAAAATGGTTGATATTTCGGATGATGCTGATCTTAGAAATGCATTTGTTTATCCCAACCCATCTCATGATTATATCAATGTTTCTCTCGCAAAAGATAATTGGGATATCACTATTTATTCGGCTCTGGGAAACCGAATTCAAACGAACCGATTTAATAATACGTCATTAGCGCATATCAGCTTTTATAGCAGGCTTGCTGCAGGAGTTTATTTTATTAAGGCTCAAAGTATTACATCTGATAATAAACAGATATTAAATTTCGTGGTCAGGTAAATTTTTTTGTTTGCATTTTATTGCAAAATCAGAAAAGCTGCCTTATTTTTATATTCTCTTCGTTTGTGAAAGTGTAGAAGGCCTGATTTTTTAATCCTTTATCTTTCATATAAACCCTATGTTTTTAAAAATACAAGTTATAGGTTTTACAAAAAGCCTCTTCAATTTAAATCCATTCTTTAGAACTTCCTTCGAGCAGCCCTTTTTATTTTTTTGTAAACCTTTATTGCGATCAACTAAATAATTGCTGATGAAACATTGCTACACCTCAAAAATATTTTTGATATTGGTTTGCTGTCTGGCTTATTTTAGTTCAGATTCGCAAGTTGTTTGGACAAAAACTGCCGGATCAACAGGAATGGGGAGTTTTACAATTTCAGGAACAGGCTCGGTAAGCTCTATTAATACAGATGCAGATATTGTATTTGCAAAGCATGGCTCTGGCTCAAGCACCTATTTTACCTGCGACAATTGCACCATCAATCTTCAAATGACTGGTCAGTTGGTGATAGATTATCCACTTTACTTAACTAATTCACATATTATTTTAGGGAAAACTGGGTTTGTAAATGTGAGCACCACTTCGGGTCTTTCTATTAATGGAAGTGCTTCTAATCCCAAACAAGCATTATTTCTTGATAATTCATCTTCCATTCAATTAGCGAGCGGCGCTAATTTTATAAAGCTTCAGAGCTCACCCACAGCATATATTTATTTTAGTTACACCGGTGCGGCAAACTCCACGCCAGCCTCAGGTGCAAAACGTTTTGCAGGAACTGATAATTCTCCTTTATGCGGCTTTTCTTCCGTTGGCAGCTCGCAGGCTTATACCTGCAACAAAGGGCAGGCAAACGGACCATCCATTTTAGGCGCCACTGGTTTTAATATTATTGCTCCATTGCCTGTTGTTCTTGTCGATTTCACAGCTAATTTGAACAACAATAAAACGGTTGATCTGAGCTGGAGCACACAAATGGAAGTGAACCTGAGCCATTTTTTGATTCAAAGAAGTGCAGATGGCGCTAACTGGGAAGTGATTGGCAGAGTTCAGGCAAATGGAAACTCTCAAATTGTGAGCAACTATTCTTTTAATGACCCGGCTCCGTTAGATGGACTAAATTATTATCGTTTGCAGATGACAGACCTTGATAATAAATCAGGCTTGACTATTATAAAATTAATCCGCACGCCAATTATCAGGCTGTTCAAAGTATTCCCTAATCCGGCAAATGATTATGTCGATATAACTTTAAGCAAAGCGAAAAATGGCAATGTGAGACTGCTTAATCAATTCGGTCAGGTGCTGCAACAAAAGCAAGTAACGGCAACTAATGACGGAACAACATTATCTTTCCAGTTATTCGGATATCCTCCGGGTAATTATTTTGTGCAGGTGGTTGCAGAAGATGGCTCAAAAGAAGTTGGAAAATTTATAATAAAGAAGTAAGTTTTATAAAAGCATATTTTCTTTAGCAGTTTTTTCCATGCAAAGCTCTATCAGCACCCCATTCGTGTTTTTCGGGTGAAGAAAACAGATGAGCTTATTATCTGCTCCTGCTTTTGGTTTGTCATTCAATAAAACAAATCCTTCATCAGATAATCTTTTCATTTCAGCTTCAATATCGCTCACATCAAAAGCGATGTGGTGAATGCCTTCGCCTTTTTTTTCAATGTATGTTGAAATCACGCCATCATTATCTGTGCTTTCGAGCAATTCAATTTTTGTTTCACCTTTTTGGAAGAAAGCCGTGTTCACTTTTTCACTATCTACAAATTCTGTTTTATAGCAAACTGTGTTAAGCAATTTTTCAAAGAGCGGGATTGAAATATCTAAACTTTTTACAGCAATTCCGATATGCTCTACTTTGTTCATGCTGAAATATTTTTGTAAAAATAGGATTCATTTTGTTGAATGGTGATTTGCAAACTTCGATAAGATTTTGGGTGGCTTACTAAACTTTCTTATTCCTTATTTCTAATTCTTCATTTCTCCTTTTTTACTCCTCGTTCATTTGGTTTAATTTTGTATAGATGTTGCAACTCCCAATTTATCTCGATAACAATGCTACAACGCCATGCGACCCGCGGGTTGTTGAAGCGATGTTGCCTTTTTTCACCAAGCATTTTGGTAATGCTGCGAGCCGCAGTCATCTTTTTGGCTGGCAGGCTGAAGAAGCTGTTGAATATGCAAGAGAACAAGTCGCAAAATTGATAGGAGCAGAGCCAAAAGAAATCGTGTTCACTTCGGGAGCTACTGAAGCTGTGAACCTGGCTATTAAAGGTGTGTTCGAAATGTATGCATCAAAAGGCAATCACATTATCACAGTGAATACGGAACATAAAGCCGTTCTCGATACTTGTAAGCATATTGAAAAATATGGCGGAACGATTACTTACCTGCAAGTGAAATCCGATGGCTTGATTGATTTGAATGAACTGGAATCTGCTATCACGGAAAAAACGATTTTGATTGCCGTGATGTATGCCAATAATGAAATCGGCGTGATTCAGTCAATCAAAAAAATAAGCGAGATTGCCCGAAAACATAATGTTATTCTTTTCACGGATGCAACGCAGGCTGTTGGAAAAGTTGCTATAGATGTGAATGAACATGGGATTGATTTGTTGTGCATGAGCGCTCATAAAATATACGGGCCAAAAGGAGCAGGTGCTTTATATGTGAGGAGAAAAAATCCAAGAGTGAAGCTCGCTGCTCAAATGGATGGTGGCGGTCATGAACGAGGCATACGCAGCGGAACGCTGAATGTGCCCGGAATCATTGGTCTTGGTAAAGCGTGCGAATTGTGCATGGCTGAAATGGAAAGTGATAATAGAAGAATAATCACACTAAGAGATAAATTGGAAAAAGGCATTCTTGAAACCGGAGAATGCTTTGTGAATGGAAACAAAGAATATCGACTTCCGAATCTTACGAATATTTCTTTTGGTCGGGTTGAAGGAGATAGTTTATTAATGGGCATTACAAAGAACATTGCGGTTTCGTCTGGTTCTGCCTGCACTTCAGCTTCTGTTGAGCCAAGCTACGTTCTAAAAGCACTTGGCTTAGCTGATAAACTGGCTCACAGCTCTATCCGTTTTGGCGCGGGAAGGTTCACCACAGAAGAAGAAATAGATTATGCCATTGAGCAAGTTAACAAAAAGGTGAAGGAGATTCGCGATGCGATTGCATTTGCGCGATAGTTTTTTTAAATTTGTGCCCGAACTATTCAGGATTTTAAACGTTTTAATTTATATGATTTACGTAAGCGATAAAGCAAAAGAAAAGGTGCAGAGACTGATGGAAGATGGTTCCATTGCAAAAGATAATTTTCTGCGTGTTTCTGTAGTCGGTGGTGGATGCTCAGGATTAAGTTATAAGCTTGATTTTGATAATGAATCGAAGCCGATGGACCAGGTGTTTGAAGACAATGGTGTGAAAGTGGTGACAGACTTAAAAAGCTTTTTATACCTCGTGAATACAACTTTAGAATTTTCCGACGGCTTGAATGGCAAAGGGTTTTATTTTAATAATCCCAATGCAAGCCGCACCTGTGGCTGCGGAGAGAGCTTTTCAGTCTAATCAATTCTTAAAATATATTTTGCAAACTCCCTCACAAAGGGAGTTTTTTATTTTATAACTGGTTAAATCGGTCGTGAGTGTGTTGGGAAAAGAGAGATGCCTTAAAAAGAAAAACCCCGCACTTGCGGGATTTTCATGCAGTTGGTTTCGGCAAAATATTTTTATATCCTAACCATGTTATATTCTTCAAGAGGGAAGGCAATCGGTGATTGAGCAGCGAATATAGGTGAAAATGGTTTGTTAAAAAAAATTTTTCTTTTAAAAAAATTTTTTGCGATTTATTCAATCAAATTGGGTTTTAGAGAGGCTGCATTGCGGTTTGGTTAAGATTTCACAAAATGGCTTGGGCGAAAAATTATGTAAAAATTGATTTCAGTTAAGAATATCAATCGAAACATTATATCTCTTACTTTCGCGTGCATGTGGGCAGTTTGCAAAAAAGAACTCAGGCAATTCTTCAGCAGCTTAACCGGATATATAGCCATCGTCGTTTTTTTATTGATGAACGGGCTATTGCTGTTTGTTTTTCCCAGCACTAATATTTTTGATTTTGGTTATGCTACGTTGGCTAACTTTTTTGAGCTCGCGCCGTGGATTTTGCTCCTTCTTATTCCGGCTATCACCATGCGCAGTTTTTCTGATGAGTTCAGGGCTGGTACTTTTGAAATCCTTCAAACAAAGCCATTAACAAAATGGAATGTAGTTGCAGGCAAATATCTCGCAAGCCTGATAGTTGTGATAATTGCTTTGTTGCCGACCATTGTTTACTTTTTTTCCATCCAGCAATTATCAGCACAAAACGGCATTGATGTAGGCGCTTCTATTGGTTCATATATTGGCTTGTTTTTTTTGGCTGCGGTTTTTGTAGCGATTGGGATTTGTTGCAGCAGCTTCACCAATAATGCAGTTGTTGCTTTTATTGCTTCCGCATTTTTTTGTTTTTTGATTTATAGCGGCTTTAATGCGGTCAGCGGCATTTCTTCTTTTGCTGCCGGCGCAGATTATTATATTGAAATGCTTGGCATAGATTTTCATTATCGCAGCATCAGCCGGGGCGTGATTGATACGAGGGACTTGATTTACTTCCTGAGCATCATTTTTTTCTTTTTGATATTTACTAACCGAAACCTCGCTAAACGCTAATCCTGAAATCAGCAATGAATAAAATTATTTCTTCAAAATCCTGGTGGCTGTATTTGCTGATTATCATCATCGCAATTAATTTCATCGCTTCTCAATTTCATTATAGGCTTGATTTAACGAAGGAAAAAAGATACACGCTCAGTGAGCCAACGAAAAAATTATTAAAGAGCCTTGATGATAATATCAACGTTGATGTGTACTTGAAAGGCGATTTGAAATCGGGGATTAAAAAATTAGCGAAAAGCACCGAAGAGCTGCTGACTGAATTCAAAGAATATGGAAACGGAAAAATCCATTTTCGCTTTTTTGATCCACTGACTGATTTGAATGATTCTGCAAAAAAAGATTTTGTCGATTCATTGAACAGGATGGGCATTCAACCAATGACTCAAGTGGCGCAGTCAAAAAAAGGTGAAGAGCAAAGCGAGCGTTTTGTGCTGCCGGGAGCTGTCGTGAAATATAAAGAAAGAATTTTCCCGATTAACCTGTTGAAAGGCGTAAGCAACACAGACGAAAGTTCTTATTATAACAATGCAGAAGCTTTGCTGGAATACAAGTTTGCCAATGCAATTGATAAGATTACTGAAAAGCGGCGTGCGGCCATTGGTTATGTGATAGGAAATGGCGAGCCGCTTGAAGACCGGAATGATGATAGACTGAATCTCAGCGTCTATAATTTGATTCAAGGCTTGCGGAATAATTACAATTTCGGGATTATGAGATTGGACAGCGTTCAGACAATTCCCAAAGAGTTCGATGCAATTATAATCGTTAAGCCAACCAGCAAATTTTCTGATGCGGAAAAGCTGAAGCTAGACCAATATGCGATGCGTGGTGGCAATATCATTTTTATGATTGATAACCTGCGGGCTGAAATGGATAGCCTGCGTTTAGATAAAGAAACCATTGCTTATGACCGCGGGCTGAACCTGGAAGATTTGCTCTTTAAATTTGGCGCACGCATCAATCAGGATTTGGTGCAGGATATGCAATGCGCCACTATCAATTTTGTGATTGGTATGACAGGTGATAAACCACAAATGCAACCTTTAGCTTGGCCCTATTTTCCATTGCTTGGCGGAAGCTTAACTCATCCTATCTCAAAAAATCTTGACCCTGTATATTCTAAGTTCACCAATTCCGTTGACACAGTTAAAGCAAATGGTATTAAGAAAACGATATTGCTTCAAACTTCAGCAAATGGTAGAATTATCGGAACCCCTGCATTGATAAGTTTTGAAAGCGTGAAAGTAGCGAACGACCCGAAAGTATTCAATCAACCGAATATTCCTGCGGCGCTTTTGCTTGAAGGGAAATTCAATTCTTTGTATGCAAACAGAATTTCTTCCGGAATGGTCGACACATTTGCAAATGTTTACAAAGAACCTTTTTTGCCAACTGCTGAAAAGGAATCAAAAATTATTGTTTGTGGCAGTGCCGAAATTGTGATGAATGAAGTGACACAAAGAGGTCCTGCTCCGATGGGTTATAATAAAGACATTAATTACACTTTCGCCAATAACGACTTCCTGCAAAATTGTTTGGATTATCTCACCAGCAGTTCAGGCATTTTAGAAACACGTTCAAAAGACTTCACGCTTCGCTTGCTTGACCACAAAAAAGTGGAAGACAATAAAACATTCTGGCAATTCGTCAATGTTGTTTTTCCATTATTATTGGTTATTCTCGCAGGCTTTATTTTCCAGTTTATCAGAAAGAAAAAATATACTTCTTAGTTCAGAGTTTATAATTCAGAGTCAGGAGTTAATCCCTGACTGCGAATTCTCGACTCTGAACTCGCAACTCCCGACTCTCAACTAAAATGTATCTTCGCTTCATGAATTCCTCTCTTCTGACCTATCTTATTTTCGGAGCAGTTCTCATTATTGCTCTTGTTTTCGACCTTGGTCTCCTCAGCAAAAAAGGAACAACTGTTACCATTCAAAAAGCGCTGTGGCAAACTATTTTCTGGGTCTGCCTCGCAGTTGCTTTTTTTGGTTTTTTATGGTATGAAAAAGGGCAGACTTCCGCCATTGAATACATCAGTGCTTATCTCATGGAATGGAGCCTGAGCATCGACAATATTTTTGTATTCATTTTAATCTTCTCTTTTTTTTCGATGAAAGAGGAATATTATGGGCGCGTGCTTTTGATAGGGATTATGACGGCTGTCATTTTGCGCATCATCTTCATCACCGTAGGAGTCGCGCTGGTACAGAATTTCCACTGGCTGCTTTATATTTTCGGAGCGATTTTGATTTACACCGGCATCAGCATGTTTGTGGCAAAGCACGACCAGGAAGTGAACCTTGAAGAAAATAAAATGTACAAATTTCTAAAGCGTTTTTTTCCGCTTACTTCCAGCGATGGAAATGGGAAACTGACTATTATCGAAAACGGAAAAAAAATGTATACCAGCATTTTTGCCGTCATCATTTTATTAGCAACCACCGATGTGATTTTCGCTATTGATTCCATTCCGGCAGTGTTTGGCATCACGCAAGACAGGCTCGTAATTTATACTTCCAATATTTTTGCAGTGCTTGGTTTGCGCTCACTGTTTTTCCTGTTGCGAGGTGCAGTCAACAAATTCAAATATCTTCCACAAGGCATCGCCATCGTGCTCGTTTTTATCGGAGTAAAAATGCTGATTGAAATGTTTCACATAGTTTTGCCAGTATATGTCTCACTGCTCGTGATTGTTGGTTGCATCGGCATTGCCATGCTTTATTCAGTACTGAAGAAAGAAAAACAAATAAGCCAGTAAAAATTTTTGTCAATGGGTAATGGTGAATGGTCAATAGTGAATGGTGAATGGTCAATGGTGAATGGTCAATTCACTACCCACTATTCACTGCTCACTATTCACTACTCACCATTCACCGCTCACCACTCACGTGCATTACTCCATTGACCATATCTGCAAAATCATCAGCGGTTCATTTTTGCAACAGTCCAAAAATGATGAGATAGAACATTTGCTCACTGATAGCAGAAGATTAATCTTTCCATCAACCACATTATTTTTTTCACTGAAAGGGCAAAGAAAAAGCGGTCAGCATTTTATTGATGAACTGTATCAGAGAAGCGTGAGAAATTTTGTAGTGTTTGAAAAAATAGATGTATCCAATTATAAAGACGCAAACATTATTCTTGTAAAAGATAGTTTGATTGCATTGCAACAGTTAGCGACGTTTCATCGTAGTCAATTCGCTACTCCTGTCATCGGCATTACCGGCAGCAATGGAAAAACAATCGTGAAAGAATGGCTGAACCAATTGCTGGAAGAAGATTATCAAATTGTCAGAAGTCCGCGAAGTTATAATTCACAAATTGGCGTTCCATTAAGTGTTTGGCAGATAAATGAAGCACATGAGCTCGGAATTTTTGAAGCAGGAATTTCTCAGCCAAATGAAATGCAAAAACTGCAAAAAATAATTCAGCCAACGATTGGCGTTCTCACAAATATCGGAGAAGCACATAATGAAGGTTTTGAAAACGCTGAGCAAAAAATTAATGAGAAAATAATTCTTTTCGAAAATGCTTCTGCCATTGTGTATAATAATGATGATGAAAATATTTCAAAAGCAATAGAAAATTTTTCAGCAAAAAAATCAATTACATTATTGAGTTGGGGAAAAAATATATCTGCAAAAGTTCAGATAATAAACCTCAAAAAAGATCAGAACAACACTTCGATTGACATTTTCTACGAAGATGAAAAACTTTCGTTGATCATACCTTTTGTGGATGATGCTTCTATTGAAAATTCAATTACATGTATATGTGTTCTCCTATATTTAAAAATCCCTTCTTCAAAAATTCAAACAAGGCTGCTGCGATTATCGCATATTGCCATGCGCCTCGAATTAAAAAGCGGGATTAATAATTGCTCTGTTATTAATGATAGCTATAGTGCAGAAATCAATTCATTAAAAATTGCACTTGACTTTATGTTGCAGCAACAGCAACATCACAAAAGAACAGTCATTCTTTCCGATATTTTAGAAAGCGGGAAAAAAGAAAAAGAATTATATAAAGAAGTAGCTCAGTTATTGAAACAAAAAAAAGTCGACAGGTTAATCGGTATCGGAGAAAAAATAACTGCAAGTAATGAAGCATTTCATGAACTAAAAGAAAAAGAATTCTATCCTTCCATCGATAATTTCAAAAGAAATTTTCATCAGTTGCATTTCCGCGATGAAACTATTTTGCTGAAAGGTGCGCGCATTTTTGAATTTGAAATCATCGACAGATTATTATCAGAGCAAATCCATCAAACAGTTCTGGAAATTGATTTGAGCGCTATGGCATCTAACCTGAAACAATATCAGCAGTTGCTTCAGCCTACTACTAAACTGATGGCAATGGTAAAAGCATTTTCTTATGGAGGCGGAAGCTTTGAAATTGCTAACCTGCTTCAGTTTCATAAAGTAGATTATCTCGCTGTCGCTTATGCGGATGAAGGAATTGAATTAAGAAAATCGGGAATCAGTTTGCCGATTATGGTAATGAATGCTGAAGTGACAACTTTCGACGCATTGGTTCAGTATCATTTAGAGCCTGCCATTTATTCTTTTCATTTGCTGGAATTGTTCGATAAATTTTTGAAAGGAGAAGGCGTGCAACAATTTCCTGTACACATTGAACTTGAAACAGGAATGAACAGATTTGGTTTTCCAATCAATGAATTAAAAAAACTCATTGATGATTTAAAAAAATCTTCTTTCAAAATACAAAGTGTGTTCAGTCATTTGGCTGCAAGCGAAGAAGCACAACAAGATGAATTCACCAGACAACAAGCTGAAATATTTTTGCATGCGGCGGGCGAAATAGAATCTGCTTTTGGATATCTTTTTATAAAACATATTGCAAACACCGCTGCTATTATCCGTCATCCTCAATTACAGTTGGATATGGTGAGGCTCGGCATTGGTTTATATGGAATCGACAGCAGTGTTTCGAACAAGTTGAACCTACATGAAGTATCAACGCTTAAATCAACCATCGCTCAAATAAAGCATTTGCATGATGGAATAACGGTCGGGTATAACCGAAAAGGAATTGCTGATGGAAAAACGACTATCGCAACAATCGGCATCGGCTATGCCGACGGTTATTCGCGGAGTTTGGGAAATGGCTCAGGAAAAATGCTGGTGAACGGAAGATTGGCTCCTGTCATTGGCAGTGTTTGTATGGACATGACAATGATCGACATTACCGGAATCCCTGATGTTCACGAAGGCGATGAGGTTATCGTTTTTGGAAAAGAATTATCCGTTCAGCAGCTTGCCAAATGGGCACAGACAATCCCTTATGAAATATTAACAGGTGTTTCGCAGAGAGTGAAGAGGGTTTATTTTGAAGAGTAGTGTTGATTATTAGCCGTTGATATAATAAAGAACCCTTCATTAAAATAATATAAAAGTAGCCTGCCATCAAGCCCGCACCTGACAACAATTTGACTATATTTGCGGCTCAAACAATCGTAGTGAAGCTCAGGAATGTTTTCTTTATTGTTCTACTAATAATTATCGCCGACCAGTCCCTGAAAATTTGGGTGAAAACACACATGCCATTGAGCTATCAGTGGGATTCATATCATCAGGCAGTTTCAAGATATGATAAAGGGATCCGAGTTTTCGGCGATAAATTCCAGATTTATTTTGTAGAAAATGAAGGCATGGCATGGGGCAAAAGTTTCGGAGGTTATTGGGGCAAAACTGCGCTCACGCTTTTCAGGTTGGTGGCCGTTATTTTTGGCGTGTTTTATATCCGTTCAATTATTCATAAGAAATATCACAAAGGGTTTATTATTTGTGCAGGTTTGATTTTTGCAGGTGCTCTCGGCAATTTAATCGACAGCATGTTCTACGGATTGATATTTGAAGACAGTAACATTGATCACGTTGCAAAAATATTCCCTGCGCATGGTTATGCAGGTTTCCTGCACGGTCGCGTTGTTGATATGCTTTACTTCCCACTGGTAAGAACGCATTATCCTCACTGGGTGCCTTTTTTCGGCGGCGATGAATTTGAGTTTTTCAGCCCTGTGTTTAATATTGCCGATGCTTCTATTTCAGCAGGTGTGATAGCAATCCTTCTTTTCCAAAAGAAATTTTTTAAGAAAGAATCTTCACAGCAAAACACAACCGTTGAAACAAGCAGCGAAGTGAACGACACCGTTCAGATTTCCTGATTATTTTTTCATTACCTGTTTTACTACTATTTTGTCGGCATATTGTATTTTAAGCGTGTAAGCTGCTACTGACAACGTGCCCAGGTCATAGATATATATATTGTTTTCGCCTTGATAAACATTCTGCTTTTGCTGTTTGATAATCCTTCCATACATGTCTATTAATGTAAGCGTCGCAATATCATTGTTTGGCACAATCATTTCAAAAGATAGCTGACTATTGAATGGATTGATGAGAGAACGAACATTAAAATCTATTTGAGAATTGCTCAACAAAATAATTGAACTTATTTTCTGTTTATCGCCACTCACCATGCGGATGCGATAATACACTGCAGATGAAACAGGTTTAGGGTCTATAAAATTATAAGTTGCATCAGCATTAGAAATGTTTTGCGCATTCAATGTGCCAATAGGTTCGAAATTTATTTGATCACTGCTTCGCTCAACAAAATATTTCAAGTTGCTCATTTCATTGGATGCAGACCATTTTAAATTGGCAAACCCATTTTTTAATTGTCCGTTGAAATAAATAATATTCACAGGAAGTATTACCATGCAATTCACCGCATACACTGCTTTGGGAGTATAGGCAGGGAAAGAACAATTGGCATTATTCAGGTTAGCTGTGGTGGATGCGATCACAATTCTGTACTTGACAAAGCTGTGGACATTATCCAATCTATAATATCGGGTGATGATATATTCATATTGACTGATAGAGGAATTGAACACTGGTGTTGCAGAACCTGTAGATGCTGCTCCTGTAGTGTCATTTCCCGGCGATGACCATGTAACTCCATTGTCAAAACTTTGTTCAATTCTCCATTCTGTATAATTATTAAAATAAGAAGTCACTTTAAACCGCACAGTGTCATCAGCGCCCTGACATAAAGTATCAGGCTTGTCTGGTGTCAATGCAATGTTTGGAGAACAAGTTGCTACATCAATATCATCAATCACCCAATCATTACCACCGCCACCGGGTGCGTTGTTGCGCACACTGATAATCATTGATGTTTCAGTTGCCCCTGTTTTATAAATAAAACCTTTTTGTACCCATTGACCGGTGTGAAGAATATTTCCTGTCGTGTAGTAATCAAAGCCATTTACATTGAATGTTAAGTTCGGATATACACCGGAAGAATCTCCAGTGGCAGTTGGAATATAACCCGATCCTGTTGCACCTGTTCCATTGCTGTCGCAACCACACTTTGAACAAATATTCCTGAACCACGCTACATATTGATAATAAGTATTCGGGCAAAGATTTGTTACCGTATCAAGAAAAGCTGTGTCGGTTCTGTAAGAAGCATTGATGGCAAGCATATAACCTCCGGATGCTCCGGCGTTATCGTCTGTTGGTGAATTGCCAAGTAACGGATTGCTTGCGCCAGTGTGGTCACCAATAATGTCCCAAACTCTGAAAATACGATGAGCCGGTGTTTGTGAGTTATCAGGGAAAGCCCATGTATTAGAAGTTGAATATCCCGTTGCTGCTGTGTTGCCACCACTGGTATTGTTGCTCACACCATAATAGTAATCGTTTGGCATATTGCCTCCTGAAGTGAATGCAGCATAAGTGTAATTTGAAGGAACACTTGTAGAAGCTCCGCGATCTTTCACATTACCTGATCCGAACGTTCCGCCATATTCAGAAAGAATAGCATTTGCACCAACTGTATTACTGCAAATCCCATAATTCTGATACACCACAATCGTGTCCTGAGGAAATGTGATATTGACAGTTGAACTGGTTGTGTATGTAAGATTTCCGTAACCAATACCAACTTTTGTTCCATAAGGAACTGCATTTACAACAACTCTGTAAGAAGCGACCATAATGCATGAGCCATGATAGAAAGAAGGCTTGTCAGTGTTCTTAATGCTGCCACCAGAGCTTGATGTAGCTCCCTTCCCTAAATTGATAGTGATATTAGAACCTGATAAAGTTCCGGCATCATCACCGCCTGCATCAGTATATTGGCGAAATATTTTCCCTTCATTAGTAAGCACACGTATTGTACCGGGAACATAAGTTGTATTAGATGGAACGACATCTGAAAAAGAACATAGCGTAAACGTGCCTGATCTTACAACAAATGTTGCTCTGATTTCCAGTGTATCACCTGGCTCAATGGTGCTGCCTACAGTTCCTTTGGTGATGTTCACATAACTTTTTCCATAGTCCTGGGAAAATGATTGCAAGGAAATGAAGGTGGGTAAAAGCCAGATGAAAAATTGTTTGCAGCATGAAAACTTGAGGGGTAGAGTTCGCTCCATAGTATCGGATTAAATTCAAAATTCGGTTTAGGGTCTGCTAAAAACCGCTTAAAAATACTCCCGAATTTTATGCAAGTCAATAGTAAAACTTCAGGCTCATAGCAAGGATATATACTATTCCATGTGTTGGCTTTGTTTGCTACTTTGCTCAGTTCGTCAACCCTAAATCCGGTATACCAATGAAAAATTTTTGGGCAGGGATTTGTTTTGCCATCTTACCACTATGCTTCTGCATGCATGCTGCTCATGGTCAGACCATTACTATCCACAATCAGGTTTTTAAAATAGATACATTATATCCTGAATCAGGAAACAACGGTCTTAGTTTCCCATGGGAAATTACGTATGGCCCTGACGATTCACTATGGGTTACAGAGGCGCATGGTTATCGTATCTGGAAAATAAATCCGGGCAATAAAGGAAGCCGGATGGTTCTGGACTTGAATTCACTTAAAAATTTCAATTATTATAAACCCAAAATCGGCTCAACAAATGCAATTGCTCCACAAGGCGGATTGGAAGGTTTGGCTCTTCACCCTTTATTCAATAGTGGCAAGCCTTATGTGTATGTTGTTCTTGTTTATTATCTAAATGCAGTTTCCGGTGAGCCTGATATTTTTTCAGACAGCGGCACGATGAGCACGAATAATGATTTATGCAACGGCTCAGGCAGCAATGGTCACCCATGTTTTTATAAATCGAAAGTGATTCGCTACACTTATGATTTCGCAAGCGGAACACTTGGTTCGGCGCAAGTGATGCTCGATGGTTTGGATGGAAGCAATGACCATAATTCCGGGCGCCTTAAAATAAGCCCGACCGGTGCTGAAAGTGATGGTAATTATTATTTGTATTATACAATTGGTGACATGGGCGCGGGACAATTTAATAATGCATCAAGAATTAATAATGCACAGGATAAAGATATTTATGAAGGGAAAGTTTTGCGGTTGAATACAGAGCCTGATGGAGACGCGCCTGATATTTCCGACCCATATAATGAATGGATACCAAACAGCAATCCCTTCACAAATTCTTCTACCGGATATACAACGGCTGTTTTTTCTTATGGACATCGAAATAGTCAGGGATTGGTTTGGGCAAACGTGAACAGCAATTGGATTTTATATAATTCAGAACATGGTGATAAAAGTGATGATGAAGTGAACATAATTGAGTCAGGAAAAAATTATGGCTGGCCAAAAGTTGCCGGCATGTGTGACGATAATTATAACGACACCGATGCAAATGTGAACAATAATTATCTCGCCAATAAATTAGTTCACAATGAACATGATTTCTGCGCTGCAACAGCAAACCTGAAAGAACCGTTGTTTTCTTTTTTTAATGTTGATGGAATTGATGTGCCTTCAAGCGGTGCGAGCAATTTCACATGGCCGACGATTGCGCCATCCAGTATTGATTATTATGATAAAACAACCATTCCGGGATGGAACAATTCTTTGCTTGTTACATCATTAAAGCTCGGGATGTATCGCTTGAAGCTAAAACCTGATGGAAGTGCTGTTGACAGCACAAGCACGCCTCAGATTGTAGACACCATTGCTTACTTGCATGGATACAGGATAAGAGACGTTGCTATTGCGCCAACAGGGGACACATTATTTTTTGCGATTGACAGTACTGGTTCAACATCAGGACCAACCGGTGGTTTCAGCGGCACGACAACAAGTGTTACAAACGCAGGTTTTATTTTGCGGATGACTTATATCAATACATTGCCATTGGACGATTTTCAACAAACAATTCCAAAACAAAATAAGATAACAACGATTCTTCTTTATCCTAATCCGGTTTCAAAACTTCTTCATGTGCTAACTATGCAGGGAATTCATAAACCTTTAACCGCAAACTTATACGATATGTCAGGGAACATTGTGTTGCAAAAAAATACGAATCAGGATAGTTTTACGATTGATGTAAGTGGCTTAACTGCCGGAGTATATGTTCTCAAGCTATATAATGGTTACGGAATTAATATCAGTACAGAAAAAATAATAGTTAGATATTAATTATTTTCATGTAAGAATGGAATTGATAAAATGAATAGAAGGTATTTAGCTACTGAACTGCTGCCTTAAATTTCCCGTTAGTTATATTAACAGTGCTGGAATTTCCAAGGTTATCAATGGCATAAGCCTGCCCGGAAAATGTTCCCGTAACAATTTTTGAAGAAACAACATAACTGATCAGATCGACGCTAACAACCTCGTTGGAAGTGGCGTTCGCTCCGTAAATAATATTTCCGCTGGGATATTTTTGTAGCGCGAAATTGGTGCCTGCATCAGAAGTAAGATATGTTCCGGTATCA